>NZ_JBHSJJ010000015.1:152009-165190 GCF_042652345.1 Negadavirga shengliensis | reverse complement strand
GACTGATTCTGTCAAAATCAATTTCACCGACTTCGTCGCAATGGAAAATAAACAGCGAAGTGCCAAAAATAACCCTATTCATTCACTGTCAAGCTTGTTCTATACAAGAAATTAGCCAAACTTAAGATCCCGGGAATTTATTCCCGGGTTACAACATCATCCGCTCCTGACGGAGCTTTTTGGTCAGTGGATACTTACTTGACTCTACACAGTGCGGAGATCCCTAACACAAATAAGACCGCAGGCAGGAAACTTAATTTAATCCCGGTAGACCTCTCCTAAAATGCCGTAAGCATGGTCTCCCAGAAATGCCGTAGGCATGGCACATCCTGTAACCTTGGGTTTCAACCCCAGGAAAGGGAAAACCCTCACCCTCCCCAAAAATGCCGTAGGCATGAACGATAAAAAACCTGTCTAAAACAAAAAATCCATCCTGCAGACCACAGCTACCTTACTTACCGGCAGCCACCCAACCCGCTTGCCAACAGTCACACAGGGCGGAACCGAAAAGCCATCTATCGCAAAAAAATGCCGTAGGCATGGCACATCCTGTAACCTTGGGTTTCAACCCCAGGAAAGGGAAAACCCTCACCCTCCCCAAAAATGCCGTAGGCATGAACGATAAAAAACCTGTCTAAAACAAAAAATCCATCCTGCAGACCACAGCTACCTTACTTACCGGCAGCCACCCAACCCGCTTGCCAACAGTCACACAGGGCGGAACCGAAAAGCCATCTATCGCAAAAAAATGCCGTAGGCATGGTACATCCTGTAACCTTGGGTTTCAACCCCAGGAAAGGGAAAACCCTCACCCTCCCCAAAAATGCCGTAGGCATGAACGATAAAAAACCTGTCTAAAACAAAAAATCCATCCTGCAGACCACAGCTACCTTACTTACCGGCAGCCACCCAACCCGCTTGCCAACAGTCACACAGGGCGGAACCGAAAAGCCATCTATCGCAAAAAAATGCCGTAGGCATGGTACATCCTGTAACCTTGGGTTTCAACCCAAGGAAAGGGAAAAGACTAGCCCTCCCCCAAATGCCGTAGGCATGAACGATAAAAAACCTGTCTAAAACAAAAAATCCATCCTACAGACCACAGCTACCTTACTTACCGGCAGTCACCCAACCCGCCTGCCAACAGTCCACAGGGCGGAACCGAAAGGCTATCTATCCCAAAAAATGCCGTAGGCATGACACATCCTGTAACCTTGGGTTTCAACCCCAGGAAAGGGAAAACCCTCACCCTCCCCCAAATGCCGTAGGCATGAACGATAAAAAACCTGTCTAAAACAAAAAATCCATCCTACAGACCACAGCTACCTTACTTACCGGCAGCCACCCAACCCGCCTGCCAACAGTCACACACTGACTTTCCCAATGAATGGCGGATTAGGGTAAAGTTAAAATGTCTTTTCCACACCCCACCTGAAGCCGGGGACGCTGTACCCTCAGTCGTTGGAAGTGTAAAAGTCGGTGACGCCACGGGTGGACACAGGAATGCATTTATTCCTTCCCATACCATGCTTCGGGTATCTCCACCACACAGATATTCATGGACCGGTCATCGTCCGAAAGCATGGCGGACTGTATCTGGAACCGGTTGCCGTCCGGATGGAAGGTGGGATGGGGATGGTCTGCGGCAGTGGTCTTGTGGCCGGCGGTGATCAGCCGCATGGCTTTGGTTTTCCTGTCGATCAGGTACAGGCTTCTCGAAAAGTCGTCCCCAACCGCCCATCTTCCGTCGGGCGATCCGTGGACATGCCATAGCCCGCTTCCGGTTTCCGTCTGGCCTTCAATTCTCATTTCCCGTGTCCTCAGGTTGACAATGGCCAACCCGGTGGGTTTCTCCCTGGTCCCCGAGGGGCCCCAATCTGCCTCCTGGCCCGGGTTTTCCGGATTTCCGATTTCCACCCCGGAAGCTTCTTGCATAATGACAGGCCTATGGCCCATAATGGCAAAAGCCACTTCGTCCTTGGTAATGACCGCCTCGTGGGTTACCCACTCATAGTCAGCCTCCGGGTATAATGGCCTCAGTCCCGTGCCGTCTGCCCTGACTGTCCATGTCCTTTGAGGAGCTTTGCCGCCGGTTTCCCAGCAAAATACAAGTTCCTCGGGCACCCAGAGGTTGGTCTGAACATGGCCTACCTGAAAAGGTACCGAGACCACATGTTTGATTTCGCCTGTACCCAGATCCATGCTGGCGATGCCACCCGGTCCTGCCCCCATATTGCGGGGGCCGAAGCTTTTCTCTATTTCGGCATCTTTTGGTAAATGTTTCCCGGCTACCTGCCTGCTGACCTTGAAGTATATCTTTTTTTCATCGGCGTCCAGGGCCATGTCCCCGCCGTTCGCCATGTGTGCGGGGATGGAACCGTGGATTTTTTCGTATGCCGTTTTTTCCTGTAACCTTCCGGTCTCGCTGTCGGCAAACAATTTTCCCAGGTCTACCGATATCAGTTGAAGCCCGTTATCCCCTCCCCTCTCCCTCATAAAGTAAAGCCGCATCTCCTTGCGGGACAAAGTAAGCATACCCGTATATCCCCCTTCCGTGATTTGCACGATATCCCCGGTTTCTTCATTGACGGCCATGGCTTCGCCTTTTACCCTGTTGGAGCGGAATACCAGCCAGTTGCCATCTGCTGTCCACTGGGGATGCGTGGGATAGATTTTTGAATCACCCGAGGGCGTGCTGGTTAAAAACGTAAGGTGGACGCCTGTCACAGGATCCTGAACCACTTTCTTCTCAGAAGGAAAACGCGTGCCTATCTGGGCTGCAAGCTGGAGACAGGAGCCGGACATAAGTTGCAAAAAAGCTATCAGGGTGGCGGTTTTGATTATTGGGCATTTCATTCGGCGGGGTTTATTGTTGATCAATTACGGCTTCATCCCACTAATTTAGGGAACTATTTTACCGAAACCCCAATTCGGGTAGCGGAATTTCGCCATGGGCCATGCGCTAAATACAGGAGAATTAAATAAGAAGCCGAAAGCATTTACCACCGTTTAAATTGTATTTGTTGACTTTTTTTCACTAATATAGCAGTAGTAAGGGCATCCCTTTGCCTGTCAACCCCAAATAACCATTTAGACCAGATGAATTTCCGTTCCCTTGGAGAGGTAGACATATGGAAGCTGATTGTTGGCGGAAACGATGATGCTTTTGCTTACATATACAAAACCTATTCCTGGGACATGTATAAGTACGGGCACAAATTCACGCAGGATTCCGATTTGATTGAAGATGTGATCCAGGATGTTTTCGTGAACATGTGGGAAATACGGGCCAATATTTTTATTCAAAGATCGATCAAGTATTACCTGTTTTCGGTGTTCAGAAGGGAAATAATCAAAAGGGTTAACTTTTCATACAAAAACGAATCCCTGGAGGAATATCATTCAAAGATCGCCTGGGAAGCTTCTTTTCAGGAAATTCTGGAAGAGAACCAAATCACGCTGGAATCGAGGAACAGGATCAGTCAGGCGCTGGAACATCTTCCTGTCCGGCAAAAAGAAGCGATATATCTCCGGTATATCCAGGAACTTTCCTACGACGAAATTTCAGATCTTATGGGAATACAGATTCCCTCCCTATATAATCTGATATTTAAAGGAATTAAATCTTTGAAAGAATACCTCGCTACTACAAACTGACGTGGTTTTTGTTATGAATAAAATAAAAAATATAATTATTTGTTAGTTTATTTATAATATTTTGTACAAACTTTTTAAGATACCATAAAAATTAATTTTTTTAAGCGGCAGGCGGTGAGATTGAGCCGGGATTTTACTCTTGATAGGGAATTATCCCGAAATAATGAGACAATACAATACCATCGACGACTTTCTTAATGAAAAATCCTTTCGGGACTGGGTATTAAAAAATGACAGTGCGGGATCTTCTCATTGGCAGGACTGGATGGAGACTCATGGAGAAAAGAAGGAATTATTGTTGCAGGCCAAATCGGTTCTTCTGGAGCTGGACCGGCAGGGCCAGGATTGGGATACCAAGAAACAAAGCCTGCTTTTTGATAAAATAAAGAAGAGGATTGATTCCAATAAAGGCAAGCAGCCCGCCATGAGCTACCCCGTTCACCGTTCCGGAAAAAAGAACTTGGCAAAGGCGGCAGTCATTTCCTTATTGGCGGCTTTCTTTCTCGGGTATCTGTATTGGTCTCTTTCCCCTTTGGGAATATTGAGTGACGAAGGGAATGCTGAGACAAAGGAATCATGGATCACCAAGGCGAACCCCAGGGGGCAAAAGTCCAAGATCCACCTTCCGGACGGAAGCGCGGTTTTTTTAAACGCGGAAAGTGAGATCAGGTTCAGAAACGATTTTGGACAACACAACAGGGATATTTTTTTAACGGGGGAATCTTTTTTTGAGGTGGTTCCCGATTCACTTTTGCCTTTCAGGGTTTTCAGTGGAGATGTGGTCACCACGGCTTTGGGAACGTCCTTTAACGTCAATTGTTACGACAAAGAAAAGATTCAGGTCCGGCTGGCAACAGGTATTGTTAAAGTGGCCGACGAAAATGATGACGACAATGCCATCATCCTGGTCCCGGGAGAAGAAGCCATTCTGGATGACCACCATAAAATCATTAAACAGAATTTCAATCTGAAAAAGGCTTTTCTATGGAAGGATGGTACGCTGCTGTTTGATAAAAGTCCATTTTCCGATTTCAAAATCACCCTGGAACGCTGGTATGGCGTGGACATAGAAGTCATTAACCTTCCTAGACAGGAACTCTATATTTCCGGGGAATTCCATGACACCTACCTCAGCAATATATTGGAAAGCATTGGCTACGCCTATGGCTTCAGTTATAGCATTGACCAAAAGAAAATAAAAATCAGTTTCAACCAAAAAGACAATAGATGAAAAAATCCTAAGGAAAAAGAAAAAGCCAATGACGGATCATTGGCTTAGCCTGGCAAACAATAAAGTTTCCTACGCTCTGATTATTTGCCAGTGTCTTATCGCAACTTTAATTAACAATAAAACAACCTAATTTATGAAAAAAACATTACATGCCTTATGTATGATAGGAAAATACTATCTATATGGATTTGTGGTTCAGTTGCTCTTTCTTAATCTGCTTCATGCAGATCCTTCCAACGCCCAGGGCTCACTGGATATCAAAGAGGTATTTCTAAGCCTGGACCTGGAAGAAGCTACACTTTTGGAGGCCTTTACAGAAATTAAGAAACAGACCCGGTTTTCTTTTATCTATGACGACCGCTTATTGGATGGTTCTTCCGGAGTGAATCTCAATGTACAAAACCAGTCTCTGGAAAGTATTTTGCTAATGCTGGCAGCTAAGCACCGGCTGTCTTTCAGGCAGGTGGATGATAAAATAAGTGTAAGGCCATCCACCAGAAGGGCTGCTGAAAAAACCATCTTGGTAGAAGTGACGGTAAGCGGTAAGGTGGTGGATCCAAACGGGGAACCCATACCGGGAGTGACCATTTCCGTGCCCGGCACCTCTCTGGGAACAGCCACAGATATTGAAGGGAACTATTCCATAACCGTTCCCGATGGCTCCACACTGGTTTTTTCTTTTATAGGGTTTGAAACCCAGCGGATTCCGGTTGGTGACCAAAGTATCATCAACCTTACCATGCAGGAAGATGTTTCTTCACTCGACGAGGTGGTGGTAGTAGGATATGGTACCCAGAGAAAGAGTGATCTCACCGGAGCCATTTCGAGTGTAGGTTCGGAGACACTCCAGGAACGGCCCGTGACCAACGTGGTCCAAGCCCTCCAGGGGAACGCTGCCGGGGTGCACGTGAGCACCAACATGCGACCAGGGGAGCTTCCCGCGGTAAGAATCCGGGGCAACCGCTCCATCAACGCCTCCAATGATCCGCTATATGTCATCGATGGAATTCCGGTGATTTCCCAGCTGGGGGTCAATTCCTTTTCCCTCAATGACATCAATCCCAACGACATTGAGTCTGTGGAAATTCTGAAAGATGCTTCCGCAACGGCAATCTATGGCTCCAGAGGAGCCAATGGCGTTATTTTGGTAACCACGAAGAAAGGGAAGAAAGGCCAGGTAAAAATAGATTACAACACCACCTTTTCCATGGATTCCTATAAGAACCTCACAGACTGGATGACCGGAGGGCAATATGTGGACATATGGAGGCAATCCCTGATCAACGGCCGTCTGTATGGTAATGCGGAAAACCAGGATTTAAGCACCCCTGCCCAACCTTGGTATCCTGATCCTTTTCTGGACCAGCAAGTGATGGGCTTGGGCCAGGATACTTATGCCAGGAACGGTGTTTGGATGGGTTATGAATGGGAGGAATTCGGCGTGACCCCCAGGTACAGACCTACCACTTCAGAGGAAAGGGCATTGGGCTGGCCGGATCAGGTCCCCATTTATAATTCAGAAAACGTGAGAAACCACAATTGGCAGGATGAGGTGACCCGGGCCGGCATCACCCAAATCCATCAGGTTTCACTTTCTGCGGGGACTGACGTGTCCAGACTGTACATTTCCCTTGGTTATTTCAACCAAAACGGCGTGCAAAAGGACCAGGATTTTGAAAGATTCACGGTCAACCTGAACGGTGATATCGCTGCGACCAAGTGGCTGACACTGGGCACTTCCGTGATGGGTTCTTTTTCCAAACAAAACTTCGGATTTATGGGGCCAAATACCAGTAATACCGGCTCCAAAGATTTGTTTTCCAGAGCGGTGGATCAATTTCCCTATGCCATTCCGAGAGACAGTGACGGAAATCTCATCCAAAATCCGGGAGGGAACCTTAGCCTGTGGAACCCTGTCATGGACATAGACCAGGCATTGAACGAAAGGCGCGCCTCGGCAGTGATGGCCAATATGTTTGCGGAAGTTACATTTACACCATGGTTAAAATACCGGCTGAATTTCGGTGGGCAGATGCGGAACTTCAGAAACGGAAGCTGGACCGGTCCCAATTCTTCCAATCACCTCACGATTCAGCCGAATACAGCCGGCATGAGCAGAAATGAGAACTTCGGGTGGGTGGCCGAAAACCTGCTTTTTATTGACAAAAACATTGGAGATGTGCACAATATAGGCGTGACCCTGCTCCAATCTTCACAATATTCCCGCAATGAAGGAATGGCCATGAGTGTGATCAATACGATTGTGCCTGCCAGCTTGTGGTATGATCTGAATTCCAATGCGGTGGGCAATCCGCGAAGTTATGGTACTTCCTTTACCGAAAACACCTTGCAGTCTTGGATGGCCAGGATAAATTATGCTTATAAAGATAAATATCTTCTGACCGCCTCAGGCCGTTACGACGGTGCATCCGTATTGGCTCCGGGACATAAATGGGACTTTTTCCCTTCTTTTTCCCTGGCTTGGAAAATGCAGGAGGAGGCTTTTATGAGCGATGTGTCGTGGCTTAATGAATTGAAACCCCGGTTTGGTTATGGCGTCACGGGGAATTCCGCCGTAAACCCCTATACGACCACCGGACCGCTGAGCAGAAACCCCTACATTTTTGGAGACCAGGCGGCCTTTGGTTTCCTGCCGCAGTTGGCGCAGAACCCGGAGCTTGGTTGGGAAAAAACGGCCCAGTGGAATGCCGGCCTTGATTTCGGCATTCTTCGAGGCCGGGTAATGGGCAGCTTTGAAGCCTATGATATGACCACTACAGGTCTGATTTTTGCCAGGGCCTTGCCCGCCGTAACGGGATACGTGCAAAAGTTCGAGAATATAGGAAGCACCCGAAACCGGGGCTTGGAAATGACACTTTCTACCGTTAATGTGGAAACGCAGGATTTTACCTGGCAAACCGATTTTAATTTCGGATTGAACCGGGAAGAGATCGTGGAGTTGGTAAATGGAGAGGAAGACATGATTGTCAACAATCTGTTTATCGGTCACCCCATCCATTCCTTTTTTGATTTCCAGCATGACGGCATTTGGCAGAACACAGAAGCAGACCTGGAAGAGATGAGGAGGTTTAATGAAAATGGCCATAACTTTTATCCCGGGACGGTAAAAATAACCGACCAAAACGGGGATTACAGGATAGATGGGGATGATAGGGTAGTAGTGGGGTCAAGGCAGCCCAGATGGACGGGTGGTATCACGAACACCCTGAGGTACAAAAACTGGACTTTCAGCTCAATGGCCTATGCGCGGGTCGGACAGACCTATATGGGGGGCTTCCCCCATTATGGTGGAGTTTGGCCGAATGGCCGGTATGAAACCGACTTCTGGGGATGGGACAATCCCGGTGGTCGCTGGCCACTGCCCGTCATGGGAGCCAACGTTGAAAATATCGCTTCTGCCATGCAGTTTAATGACGGCTCTTTTGTAGCTGTAAGACACATTTCCCTGGCTTATGATTTCCCCCGTACACTGATTGAAAGGGCAGCCATGACGAATCTTCAGGTAAACCTTCAAGTGGTAAATCCTTTTCTCTTTGGCGGCGATGTGGTAAGGATGGGGATGAACCCTGATGATGACACTTCTTGGGAAATCCGCAACGCCCAAGGAGATCCTTTGGGGGGTATGAACAACAACAGAATCCTTCCCCAAAGTTTCGTAATCACGTTAAGAGCAGGTTTTTAATCAACAAAAAGGCAATTATCATGAAAAAATATATTTGGATATCAGCACTGGCTCTTATTAATCTTTTCACTTCATGCCAGGACTTCTTAGAAGAAAGGCAGGTTTCCAACCTGACCCAGGATTACTATAATGACGAAAACGGCCTTGAATCGTTGATCAATGGGCTGTATGTGTATGCAAGGGTTAAACACGAATGGGACGTAAACGGCGCCAGGTTAACCCAGGCAGAAACCGATGCCTATATGACCGCCAACGCAAGTTGGGCAAGAATGGAAGTCGGCATTTATGGAAACGACTTGAGTACCGTGGCCAATAACAACATGTTTAACTACCTGGGGAGTGCCAATGCTTCTTATGCCCCAATGGGTGCTTATCCCCATATCAACAACTGCAACATTGCCTTGGACATACTGGAAAACGTGGCTCCGGGCGTATTTGGGACAGACCAGGCTTTTGCCAATCAAAGAAAGGCGGAAATACTGTTCCTGAGATCATGGGCATTTTATTTGGTCTCCAACCAACTGGGGGACATTCCTTTGTTGTTGACGCCAAGAAGGGAAGATGATGGCATCTATTATTTCCCGAAATCTTCATTGGAGGAGGTATATAACCAAATCATAGCAGACGTGGGTTTTGCCTATGAGCACCTTCCCACCACTGGTCAACAGGGCCGGATTACCAAGTGGGCAGCGGGGCATTTTCTGGCAAAACTTTACCTCAACAGGGCGCAGGCAGCGGCGTTTGCCAACAGCGGGGAAGAGCATTTAAGAATGTTGTATAAGGGAAATGAGGCCACTGATCTTGATAATGCCATTCAGGTTGCCACAGAGGTGATCAATGGTGTAGGAGGTCTCGCCCCAGACTACTGGACCCTCTTCGATCCTCAAATTTCAGAAACCAGTCCACATTCGGAGGTCCTGTGGGCAGCCCAATTTGATACCAATATAGGGTTGAATGGAAGGTTTGGGGGCAACAGGTCCGTCAACTATCACGTAGGAAACTACACCGAGCAATCCGGAGTAGACAGATCCATGGCTTATGGAAGGCCTTTTGGTACCTTTAAGCCCACCGACTGGGGGTACGACAATTTCAGGGACAAACTGCACGACTCCAGGTACGCCAAGACCTTCCGCCATGAATACATCAGCAACATGGGAGCGAACTCCACTTCTTTTACCTGGACAGCAGCGACCGCCGCTTGGTGGAATGCCAATAAACCCGCCGACCAACCTGAAGTAAGGGCAGGTGAGAGGAGGATACTTGAAGGAAGAAGGGCCATCATTTACCTCGAAAACGATCGGGAAAATGCGCTCGACTCGATGATGGTAATGAGCATGCCGTTCCAGTTTATGGTAAGGTGGGTCAGGTCATCGACCACAGGTAATTATTACTACAGGCTGTTTATCAATGGGGCCAATATGGGCCTGGCCACCCAAACGGCTCCTTACCTTTCCGTGAAGAAGTACGTCGACCCCATGAGAGGAGGCAGCAATGACGAGGGCAACTTCAACAGTGAACAAGGTACACGTGATGCCATCTTGATGAGACTGGCGGAAACTTATCTGATCCGGGCGGAAGCTTATGGTAGAAAGGGGAATTATGCCGCTGCTGTGGACGATATCAATGTACTGAGGCAGAGAGCCGCTTTTAAAGGCGGTGAAAGCCGCCCGGCACCGTTGGCGGAATGGTATCCGGAAGCGGATGAGCTTGACCCGTCCGAAAGGGAAGCCCCCTTTGTCGCAGCAGGAGATTCCTATGACAAAATCATGGTGACGGAAAACCATTTTACTCCCGGTACCACTGAAGCAAACCGCGAAGGCTATATCCCAAGCGTCGCTTCCAAGGAGGAAATGTTCATCCATTTTATCTATAATGAAAAAAACAGGGAGTTTTTGGGTGAAGGCATCATGTGGGAAGACTTGCACAATGCAGGTATCCTCTACGAAAGGGTGATGCACCATAATCAGATGGCGTCCAATCTGACAGGATTGTGGCCTGTGGCTACCAACACCGCAGGAGGCAACGGACAGGACGGAAACGGCAAAGGCCAGATGCAAAGGCACCATACCTTCAGACCCTGGCCGTTTAATTATCTCATTCAGCTTACTGATGAAAACGGCGTTCCACTTAGTGCGGATGCCAGGTCTGAATACCAGAATCCGGGGTATTGAATTTAAATCTAATCGATAACCGTTGAACCAAAAGGCGGCAAGTGGACCCTCGCTTGGCCGCCTTTTTACTCACCCAAAATGCCAATTGAAATGAAAAGATGGTTTATAGCATCAGCGATATTGTGTTTAGCGACATGGGTTTCATGGAATACCCACGCCCAGCGGCAGATGGAATACCTGGGCCGGGGCGTAGTAGCCGTGCCCTCCGGGGAAGGGGTGTTGGTAAGTTGGAGGTTGTTGGGCACAGATCCGGAAACAATCAAATTTGACGTACATAAAGTAGTGGGCGAGGGTAAACCTGTAAAGCTTAGTGAAACCCCTTTGGTTCAAAGCACCAATTTTTTGGACAAAAGCGGATCAGGAAACGGGAAGGTGCAATATTTTGTCCGGGCCTACGAGGGGACAACACTGCTTGATGAATCTCCTCCCATACTTGCATGGGACAAGCCTTATCTTTCCATTCCGCTGAGGACACCGGAAGGTTATACCCCCAATGATGCTTCGGTCGGGGATCTTACGGGTGATGGCAGGTATGAAATCGTTGTCCACATGACGGGTGTGGGAAAGGACAATTCCCATAAGGGAATCACCGACGAACCCATCTTACACGCCTATACTTTGGACGGTGATTTTCTTTGGGAAATCAACCTGGGGAGGAATATCCGCGAAGGAGCTCACTATACCCAATTTATGGTATATGATCTGGACGGGGACGGCATAGCCGAGGTCGCGTGTAAAACGGCAGACGGTACCGTGGACGGCAAAGGCACGGTAATCGGGGACCCCGATGCTGACTGGAGAAATGAGGATGGCTACATTTTGGGCGGGCCGGAGTTTCTAACAGTATTCCATGGCACTACCGGAGAAGCGCTGGCGACAACAGATTATGCCCCCGGCAGGCACCCTGACACGCAAGACCCCTCGCTGGATCAGTTAAAAGAAGTTTGGGGAGACGGTTATGGCAACAGGGTGGACCGTTTCCTGGCAGGTATCGCTTATCTGGACGGAGAGCGGCCCAGCCTGGTCATGAGCAGGGGCTATTACACGCGGACGGTGTTGGCAGCTTGGAACTGGAGGGATGGGGAGCTGAGCCAGGTATGGACTTTTGACAGCCATGACGGGAATCCCGAAAACCTGAAATATGCCGGTCAGGGTTATCATAGCCTTTCCGTAGGGGACATAGACGGAGACGGAAAAGATGAAATTGTCTTCGGCTCCATGGTCGTAGACGATGACGGTTCGGGCCTCTATAGTAGCGGATTAGGGCATGGAGATGCCATGCACCTTTCCAATATAGATCCTAACCGGCCGGGCATGGAGGTATTTGGCATCCATGAACGCCCGGATCACCCCCATGCAGCCAATCTAAGGGATGCATTGACGGGAGAAGTTCTTTGGTCTTATCCTTCCAAGGATGTGGGGAGGGGACTTTCCATCGACATAGACCCCCGGTACAGAGGACATGAAAGCTGGGCATCGGGAGAGGGTTTAAATGGCCTGTGGAATGTCGAGGGGGAAGTCATTTCGGACCACAAGCCCAGTTCATGCAACATGGCCATCTGGTGGGACGGGGATTTACTGAGGGAACTGCTGGACGGGGTGAACATTGACAAATGGGATTATCAAAACGGTACCTCCATAAGGCTGTTTAATGGGCAGGACTATGACCTATTGAAAAACAATGGCACGAAATCCAATCCCTGCTTGTCGGCCGATATTTTGGGTGATTGGAGAGAAGAATTGATCGCACGGACCAGTGATAACAAGGAGCTGAGAATATTTTCAACAGCCATCCCAACAGACTACCGCATCTATACATTGATGCACAATCCGCATTACAGACTGAGCATAGCCTGGCAAAACGTGGCTTACAACCAACCGCCTCATACCGGTTATTTTTTGGGGGAAGGAATGGAAAAGCCGGAGTTGCCCCAGATCAGACTGGCAATGCCCGATAATGGTAGAATGGTTACTAAGTAAAACCATATTGGGGTAAAGATTGGAGTGGACTGAGTATTCAGGAAACAGGGAATCGGGCGAAAAACTCCTGTTCTCTTTTCCCTATTCACCGTTCACGCAGTGTTCAGGAAGTGGGGAATAGGGAACCGGGAACAGGGAATCGGTCGAAAACTTCCCGTTTTCTTTCCCTATTCACCGTTCACGCAGTGTTCAGGAAGTGGGGAATAGGGAACCGGGAACAGGAAATCGGGCGAAAAACTCCTGTTCTCTTTTCCCTATTCACCGTTCACGCAGTGTTCAGGAAGTGGGGAATAGGGAACCGGGAACAGGAAATCGGGCGAAAAACTCCTGTTCTCTTTTCCCTATTCACCGTTCACGCAGTGTTCAGGAAGTGGGGAATAGGGAACCGGGAACAGGGAATCGGTCGAAAACTTCCCGTTTTCTTTCCCTATTCACCGTT
>NZ_JBHSJJ010000015.1:0-151913 GCF_042652345.1 Negadavirga shengliensis | reverse complement strand
ACAGGAAATCGGGCGAAAAACTCCTGTTCTCTTTTCCCTATTCACCGTTCACGCAGTGTTCAGGAAGTGGGGAATAGGGAACCGGGAACAGGGAATCGGTCGAAAACTTCCCGTTTTCTTTCCCTATTCCCTGTTCACTCAGTATTCAGCAAACGGGGATTCAGGAACGGGGACAGGAAATCGATCGAAAACTTTCTATTCCCTTTTCCCTATTCCCTATTCCCTATTCACTCAGTAATCAGGAAATAGGGAATCGCGAACAGTGAAAAGAAAATCGATCGAAATCCCCACCTACAATCCGATTCCAATCCTGAACCCCGGGCTGACCTGCTTGAAAAAACCGTTGAAGTACAACTGCGGGGCCACATTGATGTGCTTTCCCACGTCCCAGTTCATGCCTATTCTCATGGTGTTTTCCCTGAAGATTTCACCGTTTTGCTTGGTCAGCAGGCCGAATTCTGCCCCCAGCCAATTGGGCTTTTCTCTTTGGTTGGAAAAGTTTCTCCTATAGCCGATATTGGTAAAGTTGTTGAGAACGGCGCGGTTGGCATCAAAGGAAAAAAGTAGGTTGTTGGAGATATACAACTGGTTTTTTAGGATGCCTTTTTGGTTGAGGTGCAGGCCGATTTCACCCGAGATATCGGTAAGAAACCTGTTCTGGTATACATTGGCACCTACCCCTGCTTTGAGACTCAGCATATCCATATATCCTGTATGGCGGTCCCGGATGAGTTTGGGTTTATTGGAGCTGGGATCCGTTTTATATTCCAGAAACCGTTGGAACCTGTGCTTGCCAGGTAGTTCGGCAATGATTCCGTCCAATACCGAGGACAGGTCGATGGTTTTTAGGTCATCCAGGTCATTGAATGACAGAATGGCTTGGTGGCCTTTGCCAGCGTCTGTGATGATGGCTTGGTTTTTAAAATTTTCCACCAGGCCGGTTTGATCGGAGATTTTATAGCTTTTAACCAGGCTGGTTTGGTGGATTTCTATTGTTTGTTGGTAACTGTATTCAATCACATAAGGACTATCTTTAGGTAGGTCTTCCTCAATTTTTTCAAGCTTGGATTGAAAGTCCGTCAGCATTTCCTTTACGAGCCCATCGCGCGTCAGGTCATGATAATCCGTTAAAAGGATCAACAGGTCCAGGTTTTCATTTCCTGTATAGTGTATAGAGTCCCTTGGAGCTTTTTCATCCTGGGCGTTGGCAGCCCTGAAACACGTCAGGCTGAACAGTGCGAGTAAGAAATAGTGTGGTGTTTTCATAGTGAAGGTATTTTGAAAATAGGATTTTTTAAACCTGCCCTGTCCTGTTTAAGAATGGCGCAAGACCCGTCAGGTTTCGATCATCGGATATTAATTTGACAAATGGGGGTTAATTTTGATGTTTAAAGCCAGGGAATGGCCGTGGTCATGGGGAATGTTATTGTTGCCCAATTTGACCTTTAACTTTCTGTTGTTTTCCGGTTTTATATCCGGGAGGGGTTCCGCTTGAATGGCTTCCGGGAGAAGAAGTTCCGTTTTTAAATCCCCGAGCACGATGCGGGGTAAGTTTACCTCCGGTACCGGGATAGCGGTTACGGTTTCGGGAGCTGGAACCTCCGGCGGGTCATTCCTTTCCTCAGCAGCATGGTTACCCAACTTTTGGCTTTTAGGTGTAATAGGTTTCCTTTCCGCTAGAGGCGCCGGTGCCACGCCAAAGGTGGATTCATGAGTCTCAGGGGGTGCTTGTCTATCATCAGGCAAAGGTATCGATGGCGTTTCCCACCTACTTTGCCGGAGAGAAGTGATTTGCGATTGTAATTCACTCAGCTCCTCCTGCCGGGATTCTAATTTCAGGTACAGGATGGCGCATATCACAAACAGGGATAAAGAAGCGGCAAGTGCGGAGACGAATCCCCAGTGAATGCTTTGTTTTCCCCGGGGTTTTTCAATGGCCGCCCAGACCCGTGATTTGGCCTCCTGAGCATGGGCTTTATCGTGTTCGCTGTGCTGCAGAAGCCCCTTTTTTATCCATTCATCGATGTCATTGAACTGCATGGCTATACTTTTTTTTTAGTTTCTGGATGATGTAATTCCTGGCTTTGTTGAGCTGGGACCTGGATGTATTTTCATTGATCTGGAGTATCCCGGCGATCTCCTTATGGGAATACCCTTCGATCGCAAACAGGTTGAATACCGTCCTATACCCTTTTGGCATGTGGTCCAGCAGCTGGCGGATTTCTTCCAAGTCAATCGTCCCGTTGGGTTCCCCCGTGGGAATGTTTTTGACCAACAGCTCGTCGTCTTCCTGGAAGATGATGGCTTTTTTTCTTTTCAGAAACCGGATGGCCTCATGGATGACGATGGTGTTGATCCACTTGGCCAAACTGCCTTCACCCCGGTATTCAAACCGGTCCATGTTTTTGTAAATCCTGGTATAGGATACAGAAAGCACATCCTCCGAATCATGGTGATTGGCCAGGTATCTCATGGCCACATGATACGTGCGACGGTAAAATGTGTCAAAAAGATACCTTTGGGCGTTGCGGTCGTTTTTCAGACAACCTGATATGATTTCGGGATCCTCCAATTTTTTTAGTGTTTTCAAAAGTCGGAACCCTATAATTTACCCAGACGTTGCCTGCGGAAAAATTTTACTTTGTGAAAAGATGTTAAGAAGTGGGTGCTGGTAAGACTTGGAGATTATGTATTTGAAGAAGATTCGGTATATAATGTTTTGGTGTGACCGAAATGGATTGATTAAGGTTGGTTAACAACGGTACACTTTTCACCAGGTATCTTTATGACTCCCCCCTCTCCTTTTTTTAAAAGTGTATTACAGAACAGAAGCCACGGCGTTGGGTCAGAAAACGTATACCTGACGGAACGGGTTCAATTCTGCGGGGGGAAGAGAGGAACACCCTGAGACTGAACCAACCCGAGGCAGGTAGGATCAGGAAACTTTTGGCTTGCTTCTTATTTATCTTTATCGGATAGGTTTATTGATTGATTTATTATTGAAAAAATAAGAGGGGATTTCCCTTCTTATTTTTTCTTCAGGAAATCGCTGATTTTTGACCATTCGCATGAACAGGATAAAAGCAAAATATTTGATAGAAACACCTTTTCCTTTGGATCAGGCGGCAGAGGTTTTGGCCGGGGAGCAGTCGTCGGGTACGTTTGTGCCGGTGCCCGGGGAGACGGCATCCCTCAAAGAGAGGTTTGCGGCCCAAGTGACCTCCATCGAAGCGCTGGACACCGTCACCACCCCGTCACTTCCAGGTGCGGCCTCGAACGGAGAAAGCTACCGTAGGGCCTTGATCGAAGTATCCTGGTCCGTGGAAAACGTGGGTTTCAATCTGTCCACACTGGTCTCCACATTACAGGGCAACCTGTATGAACTCCCGCAGTTCACGGGACTGAAATTAATGGACATAGATTTTCCTGAGGATTTTGGAAGTCACTATAAGGGACCGGCTTTCGGTATCAAAGGCTGCCGGGAATTGACCGGGGTCGGGAAAGGAAGACCGCTTATAGGCACCATCATCAAACCCAGCATAGGCCTGGCACCGGAGCAAACGGCGGAAACCGTTGCCAGATTGGCCGCTGCGGGAATCGACTTTGTCAAAGATGATGAACTGATGGCCTCACCTGCCAATTCACCATTTGAAAAAAGGGTGGAAGCGGTGATGAAGGTCATCCATGCCCATGCCGACAAAACCGGCAAGATGATCATGTACGCCTTCAATATCAGTGACGAATGGGAGGCCATGCAGCGGAATTATGACAAAATACTGGAATTCGGCGGCAATACGGCGATGATCAGCATCAACAGCGTGGGGCTGGCTGCCACCAAAGCCCTCTGTGACAGGAGACAGTTGGTGATCCACGCCCATAGAAACGGCTGGGGGATGTTGAACAGGCACCCGCTGCTCGGTATGGATTTTAGGGCCTACCAGAAGTTGTGGCGGTTGGCGGGTGTGGACCAGATCCATGTGAACGGGATCCGGAATAAATTCTGGGAATCCGATGATTCGGTGGTGGCCTCCATTGGGGCCTGCTTTGAGCCGGTGCTTGGCGGCTTCGAAGCGCTGCCGGTGATTTCTTCCGGACAGTGGGGAGGACAGGCCTTCGAAACATTCAGAAGGACCCGGAGCACGGATTTTCTCTATTTGGCCGGTGGGGGCATCATGGCCCATCCCATGGGACCTGAGGGCGGTGTGGTAGCCTTAAAGCAGTCCTGGGAAGCCGCGGTCAATGGCCTTTCCATCGAAGAAGCTGCTTCCAGTTATGCTGAATTTGGTCAGTCCGTAAAAAAATTCGCTAAAATCCATCATGGAAGTTAAAACCAACAGCAGCTTGCTGCTGGCCTATTATGGGGATGATTTTACGGGTTCCACCGATGCCCTGGAAGTCATCAGCCGCTACCATCTCAAAGCGGTGCTGTTCATTTCCCCGCCAAGCCGGGAACAATTGGATAAATATCCGGGTATCCAAGCCTACGGAGTAGCCGGGATGAGCCGGGCCATGGATCCGGAAGAAATGGAAAAGGAACTTAAGCCCGCATTTAGGGCTTTGAAAACATCGGGAGCATCTCAGGTCCATTATAAAGTGTGCTCGACTTTCGATTCCGCCCCACATATCGGAAGTATCGGAAAAGCCATCGACATAGGTAAGGAAGTTTTTGGAAGCAGGTACATCTCCCTTTTGGTGGCTGCGCCTGCTTTAGGGCGGTATGGCGTTTTTGGGAACCTGTTTGCAAGAGTAGGTACCGGTAAGGAAGGCCCGGTTTACAGACTGGACAGACATCCTTCCATGAGCAGGCATCCTATCACACCCATGGGAGAAAGTGATTTAAGACTTCATTTGAAGAAACAGACCGATGCCCGTATAGGGCTGGTGGATATTTTGGCGGCAGAGGAAGGGG
This sequence comes from Negadavirga shengliensis, assembly GCF_042652345.1. Classification (NCBI taxonomy): domain Bacteria; kingdom Pseudomonadati; phylum Bacteroidota; class Cytophagia; order Cytophagales; family Cyclobacteriaceae; genus Negadavirga; species Negadavirga shengliensis. The sequence goes on along the minus strand of NZ_JBHSJJ010000015.1, from coordinate 147,004 downwards.
TTGACCAAATAAACCTCCAACTTGAGCGCAACTTGGCAGATCAGGCCGAGGTGGTGCTGTTTGACGCGCTTGATACCCAGCATATGGAAAGCGTAGGGGCGATCATGGACGCGGCCAGTGAAGGTGAAGTTCATTTTTCGGTAGGATCCTCCGGAGTGGAAATGGCTTTAGGCCAGTATTGGAATAAAACAGGCAAAACAAACCCAAACGGGCATCGTTGGCCGGATCCCGGGAAGTCCACGCCGCTTTTGGTCGTTTCCGGAAGCTGTTCCCCGGTCACGGAGGCACAGATAAACTGGGCTTTTCGACATGATTTTGAAAGCGTGGCGCTGGATACTTTAGAAGTCGTCAGAGGGGACGCGGAGAATGAAATCCAGAGATGCCTCCAACTTACGGCCGCACAGCTCCTTAAGGGGAGAAGTGTGGTGATCCATGCCGCCATCGGCAGGGATGACCCCCGGTTGGTGGAAACAAAGCAGCAGTTGGCAGCCAGCGATAAAAAAGATAGCGAGGTCACTTCCCTCACATCGGTACTTTTGGGCAAGGCGCTGGGGAAAATCACCAAGGGCCTGGCGGAAAAGAACCTGTTCAAACGGTTGGTGATTGCTGGAGGTGATACCAGCAGCATCATGGCGAGGACGCTTGGCATTGAGGCGGTGGAAATGATAGCCAGCATTGTGCCGGGGGCACCTTTGTGCAAAGCCCTTGCCCCCAATTCGCCTCTGGATGGTCTGGAAATCAACTTTAAAGGTGGCCAGGTGGGTGGCGATGATTATTTCGGACGTTTATTGGAAGGCAAATAATTCGTATAAAAAATTAACTTTAACATTTTGAATATGGAAAAAGCAAAAAAGATTTTGGGCCTGGTGCATACCTCCGCCACCTTGGTTCCCGTGTTTCAGCAACTTTGCCAAAAACACCTGGCCCATGTAGAGGTATTCAATATTGTCGATGACAGCCTGATCAAAGATGTGATTGCCAAAGGGGAACTGACCCCGCAGACGGCCAGGAGGGTGGTAAACCATGTGGGTTCTGCGGAAGCGGCAGGGGCTGACTACATCATGGTTACCTGTTCTTCCATCGGTGCCGCTGTGGAGTCCTCCATGTCCCTGACCCAGGTTCCTGTACTGAGGGTGGACCAGCCCATGGCAGATCTGGCCATCCGCACCGGAAAGCGGATAGGGGTGGTTGCGACTTTGCCCACCACTTTGGGACCCACCAGTGACCTGGTACGCAGAAGGGCAGTGCTACTGGACAGGGAGATTTCCCTTACTTCAAAACTCTGCGAAGGGGCTTTTGAAGCACTCATGGCAGGCGATGCCCAAAAACACGATGAGGTGGTGGCGGCTGCTTTGAAAGAACTTTCAGAAAAAGTGGATGTGATCTTACTGGCGCAGGCGTCCATGGCAAGGGTAGTGGACCAATTGGAGGAATCTTCGAAAAGAGTGCCCATTGTAACCAGCCCACTGGAGGCGGTAAAATACCTGGCGAATATCTTTAATGAAGGTTGATTTTTTGTTCCTGCGCAAATGGGTGATGGGAATCGGAATACTGTTTCTCGTGGCGCTGGTTTTTTGGGTTGTTGGTTTCCCTTTGACCTTTGGGTTTGGATAAACCTTCCGCCCGGGCGATGGCTCTGGAAGTGGGCATGCAAAACGGGGACATGGCCTCTGGTTTGGCGGGTTCCATGGGAAAACTGGGGACGGTGGGACTGGCGCTCACTGTTTTTAGCCCCTGGATGAACATTTCTGGATCGATTTTGGCCAACTACTGGAGGAGAAAAGAGGGACAGGGATCAAAAAAGCGGATAATGACCGTTTATGTGGCCAAAGATATTTTCTTATAGGTGACGGGAGTCATTCCGGTGTATTTTTTAAATACAGAGGAAAAGTGCTGGGACGAGGAGAAGTTCAATTGGTAGGCTACAGCGGTCATTGTGGTAAAAGGCCTTTCGGATATCAGTTGCTTGGCTTTTTCGATTTTTTGTCTTAGCACATAATCCATTGGCGTGATGCCCACTTCCCTTTTAAACCAACTTTTGAAATGGGACTCCGAGAGATTTTGCTGGTTGGCCAAGACAGATATGGATAAAGATTCATCCAAATGGGATGTGATAAAGTTCTGAACGGACTTTACCCTGTCATTTGCGCGCACTTTTTTATTGCTTTCGCGGGAGCTATTGATGATGGAAAGCAGGAAACTGGTCAGGATATTATAGATTCGTAGCCTGTTAAGTCCCTTGCTTGGCTGATTTAATAACGTCATCAGAAGTCTCAACATCCTTTTAAGGTCAGAGTTTCCCTTAAAGTGCCTTGCAGGCAGGTTCAATAGGGCGTCGGTGATGGACCGCGCGTCCTGGCCGTTGTACCCCAGAAAATATTCGCATTCTGAAGGTAAAGCAATCTGCAGCCAATACAGGATACCTTTCTCCTCAGGGTGATCAGCGGTGCTGTGCGGTTCATCGGGAAAAGTAACAAAAACATCACCGCCCTTGATCAAAAAGTTTTGGGTGCCCACTTCATAAACCTGTTGGCCCTTATCACAGTAGCAAATTTCCATCACACCGGGATGGACGTGGGTATCCAACTGTTGTCTGGCTCCGGAATATATGTACCGCCCGATCAGCTGAATGTTGCGAAAACCCATTTTCTTCAAATTCACGATCACCCTCTCCGATGTGTCTGAAATATCATGTACTTTCATCAGTGCCCCTTTTTTGTGATTTTTATCATGTTTTGTTTTGTGGGGTCAATTTTGGAAAATTAAAACGAACAATGCAAGACTTTGTACAAAATAGTATGTTCCTACTTTGGTGAAAGCCTAACGTATACAAAATCGGTACATTTGATTTCATGATACAGGGGTAAAGAATTATTTGCAGAATGAACCTATCGGAATATAAAAAATTGAACAACACTATGAACACCTACAAGTTATCGCAGCGTCAACTTGATTTTTTTGAAGATAACGGCTATCTGGTAGTCGAACACATTATTTCTCCGCAAGAGGTAACTCAATACAAGGCCATATACGATGATTTTCTCAGCGGAAAAATCGATGTCGGGGGAAACCGCTCTGACTTGGGGGAAGACCTGGGGGAAAGTAAAACGGTGGAAAACATTACCCAGATCATGTGGCCAAGCAAGTTTTTGCCCGAATTATTGGAAATGGTGTACCACCAAAGGGTTCTGGCGGTCAGCAAAGCGCTTATGGGCGATGATATGGAAATGGACTTTGATATGTTGATCAATAAAGCCCCGGGGACCAACACGATTACCCCTTGGCATCAAGACGAGGCCTATTGGATGAATATGCCGGATAAGCGATCGGTAAGTTGCTGGCTTTCTTTGGACCATGCGACTGAGGAGAATGGATGCATGTGGTTTGTACCGGGCTCAAATAACGGAAAGGTACGCTCGCATAGGTTTGCTTCGAAGGAAGGAGGGGCGCTGGTGTGCGATGCCAGTGAGGAGGAAGGCGTGGCGGTTCCGCTTTTGCCCGGATCATGTACTTTTCACCATGGGAGGACCCTGCATTACAGCCGGGGAAACAGTTCTTCCCATCAAAGAAGGGCATTTATCATTAACCTTAGACCTAAAGCAATGATCCAACTGGAGAGGAAGCTGGGCTATGATCACGGTAAGGAAAGCGGTTCAAAGCGAAAATTGGATAACGAAGAGTTTAAATAGTAAGCATAAAATAATAAACCGGAATTAACCTAATCAGCATGATAACGAGAGTTTTTGTACCCATTACGCTTTTTTTCTTATTCACGGCGGGCAGCTTGTTTGGACAGCATATCATCCCGCAGCCTGTTGAATTGGATACGGCCGGGCGGGGTGTTTTTGTAATGGACAAAAATACCAGGATCGTCGCGGTTCCGGAATTCCTTTCCGAAGCGCGGCAACTGGTAAACCTCCTCAGAGAAGCCATGGAAATAGAGGTAGCCTTGGTGTCGGGGGCCGCCAATGATTCTCCTTCCAACACAATCATTTTTGCGAAAGAAGATATGGAAGAAAGTGAAGCTTATCGGCTCAGCGTAAGGGAAGGTGCCATATCCATAGCGGCTTTGGATAAAGCCGGAGCTTTATATGGAGCAATGACGTTGTTTCAGCTCATGGAAAAGGATACGGCCACAAATCGGGTCAACATCAGGGAAGTGGAAATATTCGACTACCCCAGATTCGGGTGGAGGGGTTTGATGCTGGATTGTTCGAGGACATTTATTTCGATGGATTATCTGAAAAAAACCATAGACAGGATGTCATTCTACAAACTCAATGTCCTCCACCTTCACCTTACGGATGACCAGGGATGGCGGCTGGAAATAAACAGCCGGCCGCAACTTACCTCAGAGGGAGCCTATTTTGCGGAAAACTACAGCGAACCGGCAGCCTTTGAAGGCTACTATAGCCAGGATGATATCCGCGAACTATTAGAGTATGCTGCCCAAAAACATGTGGAAATCGTACCGGAGATAGAAGTTCCCGGTCACAGCGCGGCAGCAATCCATGCTTATCCCGAACTTTCCTGTTCGGGTCGCAAGGTGCCCATATATCCTCTCCTGGCTGGTAGCCCTTATCCTCCCAATGATGTTTTTTGCGCGGGAAATCCCGACACCTACGTCTTTTTCGAAGAAGTGCTGCAGGAAGTAACCGCATTGTTTCCATCTCCTTACGTGCATTTGGGGGGTGATGAAGTAGGCAAACACCATTGGAAAGCCTGTGAAAAGTGTCAAGGTAAAATGAAAGAACTGGGGATTGCCGATGAGGAGAAACTGCAAAGGTACATGATGGGAGAAGTCAGCAAAAATGTGATCGATGCAGGCAAAAAACCAATCGGGTGGGATGAGATCCTGGATGGCGGTGCTGGGAAAGAATGGCTTGTGATGGCCTGGCAAGGCCATGATATAGGCATACGGGCCGCAAGCCAGGGATTCGACGTGGTGATGAGCCCCACTTCTCACCTGTATTTTGATTACAACTACCGGACTACGCCTACCAAGAAAGTATACAGTTTTCAGCCACTCCCCGATAATATTACGGAGGAAGAACGGAAACATTTTCTGGGTATCCAGGCTAATTTTTGGTCCCACATTGACCGGACCGAATCCCGCATTGATGCGATGATCTATCCAAGAGCCCTTGCCCTGGCAGAAAGGGCCTGGTCGGAGGATAATGTCCGGGATTATGAAAATTTCACCAAACGTAAAGAAGCACACAGGCAATGGCTGCGGTTTTTTGATGTCAAGTTCAATTGGTACGATGACCCGGAGCCCTCGCCTTATGATGATATATGGCAATAACCGCCTAGATGGAAGGAGAACGGAGGGGATGGATTACGCACAAGCACAGGCGCATCAGGCACTAACAAACGCCACCGCCTGACTGGAAAATTCCTGGGGATGCTATACAAGTAATTTACGGACAAATGATGGCATGCGTGTATGCTATTGTTGTCTGAACGGAATAACTATGTCTATAAAATAAACCTGAAACTATGAAATCAGAAACAAATGATTTGTACAACCAAAACATGTTTGCTTTATGAAGATTTATTTACAAAAGCGACAAGGACTTGTTTTCGGAATAGTGCTTTTACTTGTTTTCATGGGATTGCCCGCATTCGGTAATCCCACAAATCAAGTGGCATTCCGTGCCAATGGCTCTGAAACATTCCTGTCCAAACCCATTCCAAGAGAATGGCAGATCACGGGAGTCGTCACCACTCCCAATGGTGAGCCCCTTTCAGGGGTGATTGTATTGCTCAAGGACACGACGGTCGGTGAAGTAACGGACGAAAATGGCCGTTTCTCCATCAATGTCCCGGAAAACGACGGAGTGCTTGTGTTTTCATTTATCGGTTTTCATACGGTAGAAAGAAGTTTTGATGGTTCCGGCGAAATCAACGTCACCATGATGGAAAACATAGACGATTTGGATGAGTTTGTTGTGGTGGGCTATGCCGAACAGAGAAAGAAGGATCTTACCGGGGCTGTCAGCGTGGTGGACGTTGATAAACTGAACCGGCAGCCCTCGGGATTGCTGACCAATCAGCTGCAGGGCCAAGCTGCAGGGGTGAATGTACTGGGTTCAGGACAGCCCGGGCAGGAGCCCACAGTTACCATCCGCGGTGCAAACACCTTTGGAAACAACAATCCCTTATATGTGGTGGATGGGGTACCGCTTACCAGCATCACGGATGTCAACCCCAATGATGTCGAATCCATGCAGGTGCTCAAGGATGCGGGAGCGGCGTCCATTTATGGAGCCAGGGCCGCAAATGGGGTCATTATCATTACCACCAAAAAAGGAAGGGGCAAGGTCAATATCCAATATGATGCATTTTATGGCATGCAGGTGCCGGTCAGAGGCAACGTTTGGAATACCCTGAATCCCCAGGAGATGGCAGAGCTGAAATTTATGGCTCTAAGGAATTCCGGTGTGACAGATATAAATGATTCTTATTATGGATCGGGACCCCAGCCTGTACTTCCCGATTACCTGGTACCGGTCGGGGCCAGTGAAGGGGATCCCTCGGTGAACCCATCCTTATATAATGTGAACCCCCACTATACGGATCCCTCCGATTTGGGAAGTTTTTACCGTATCGTAAGGGCCAATAAAGAAGGGACGAATTAGTATAATGAAATCTTTGACAATGCCCCCATAACCAGCCACAACCTAAGCTTAAGTGGGAGCAATGACGAGGGTCAGTATCTCTTTTCAATGAATTACTTTAACCAGGAAGGGACAGTTTATAACACAGGGCTGGAAAGGGTTACGTTGCGGGCGAATTCCCAGTACAACATTGGTAACAATGTCCGCATAGGCGAAAACCTTGGTTTGTCCTATACGGATAATCCCGCTGTGGGCATCAACAACGCCGATGGGCCTATAGCCATGGCCATGCGTTCCCAGCCCATTATTCCGGTTTATGATATTATGGGAAATTTTGCCGGTTCATTTGGACACCAGATAGGGCCTGCCCGTAACCCCGTGGCCATGTTGGAGCGGACGAGGCACAATAAAAACACCAATAACAGGATCTTTGGCAATGTGTTTTTGGAAGCGGATATACTCCGGGACTTTGTTTTCAGAACCAGTTTCGGGGGAGAGTATAATAATAGCTCATCCCATTCCTTTACTTTTCCGGAATATGAAAATGCGGAAAACAATTCCATAAACGCCTATACAGAATCGGCTGGAAGAGCATACAATTGGACCTGGACCAACACGCTGGCCTATAATAAGCTGATCAATAATGTCCATCAGATCAATGCGGTGATTGGCTCAGAAGCCTATGACGCCCATTTCAGGACGGTAGGCGGTACTACCCAGGGCTTCTTCTCGTTTGACCCCAACTATGTGGCACTGCCTACGGGATCCGGAGGACGGACCAATACAAGCTTTAGGACTTCGGAGTCGCTGTATTCTGTTTTCGGAAGAGTAGACTACAGCTATGACGACAAATACCTCGCGGGCTTTACAATAAGAAGAGATGGATCTTCCAAATTTATCAACAACCGCTATGGTTGGTTCCCGGCCTTTACCGCTGGCTGGAGGATTTCAGAAGAAAACTTCCTTTCCGAACTGAGATGGGTGGATGACCTTAAAATCCGGGGCGGATGGGGTATCATGGGCAACCAGCTCAATGTGGATCCCATGAATGCTTTTTCCACTTATGCCAGTGACTGGAACAATTCCTATTACGATATCAGAGGTTCCAACAATTCCATCGTGGAAGGGTTTTACAGAAACAGGATGGGCAATCCCGATGCTGCTTGGGAAAAAAACATCCAGGCCAACTTCGGCATTGACCTGAGCATGTGGTCCGGCAGTCTGCAGCTTTCAGCTGACTACTATCGAAAAGACATTCAGGATTTGCTGTTCAATCCCCAATTGGCGGGCACAGCGGGGGCAGCTACCGTGCCCTACATCAATATCGCCTCCATGAGCAATACCGGACTGGATTTTACCCTTTCAGGTTACAAACAGCTTTCCAACGACCTTCAAATCAATGGTTCTTTGATGGTCACCACTTATGATAACACGATCACGGGTGTATCGGATAATGCGGACTATTTTGACTTGGAGTGGAGAAGGTTCGGAGACAACATCGTAAGAAACCAGGTGGGACGGCCCGTCGGGGAGTTTTTTGGGTACCAAATCGAAGGATTCTGGAACAGCCAGGCTGAAATCGATGCTGCAAATGAAGCGGCGCAGGCCGCAACGGGGGATCCTGGAGCCGTTTATCAAAACGACGTGGCCGTGGGGCGTTTTCGTTATGCAGATGTAAACGGGGACGGCAGGGTAACTGCTGATGACAGAACAGCTATAGGCAATCCCAACCCTGATTTCACCTATGGGATCAATCTTGGTGTAAATTTCAGGAACTTCGACTTAAGCATGTTTTTCTTTGGCTCACAGGGAAATGATATATGGAACAACCTGCTCTGGTGGAGGGACTTTTTCCCTGCTTTCCAGGGAGCCAAAAGCTACACGGCATTATATGATTCGTGGACACCGGATAACATGAATGCGAAAGCCCCGATTCAGGAGACCACCGCCTCCTTCAGCACCAACAATGTGCCTAATTCTTACTTCGTGGAAGACGGCTCCTATTTAAGGTTAAGAAATGCCCAAATAGGCTATACCGTCCCGGCTGAGCTTTTGCAGAGATTTAAAATCCAAAGTCTCAGACTGTATCTCCAAGGGGCCAATCTCTTCACCATAACCAATTATTCAGGAATAGATCCTGAAATCGGCGGTTCTGCCGTGGCTTTTGGGATAGATGAAGGCACTTATCCTACCCAACGTCAGTTTCTGGTGGGATTGAACGTGAGGTTTTAACCAAAAAATACAGCTGTCATGAAAAAGATTAAATTCCTTATATATTTCGTTATAGTTTCTGTTTTGCCCCTCAACTCCTGCCAGGACGATTTTCTGGACAAGCCGGCATTGGGGGTATTGGATGAAGCGGTCCTGGCAAACAGAGAGGGTCTCAACGGGCTTTTGATAGGTGCCTATTCCCAATTGAACGGCAGCCCTGCCGCACTCTGGTTTGCATCCCCAAGTAATTTTCTGTTTGGAAGCATTGCAGGCGGTGATGCCCACAAAGGTGCGGATGGTGGAAGCGAAATTCCCATGGACGCCATCATGAGGATGACCGTGGATCCTACCAATGGTTACATCAATGCCGCATGGAATTATTATTATGAAGGTGTCACCAGGGCAAACAGCGTATTGAGGGTGGCCGAGCAGGTGGATGATATTCCGGATGAAGAACTCGCCAACATTATCGGTCAGGCACGTTTTATCCGGGGACACTTTTACTCCTATCTCAAAAAAATGTTTGACAACATTCCATGGATTGATGAGCACACAACGGATTTCCACCAACCGAATACCGTAGATACCTGGCCCATGATAGAGGCGGATTTCCGATATGCCATGGAGCATCTGAATGAGACCCAGCCGGATGTGGGCCGCGCTAACCGATGGGCAGCCGCAGCCTATTTGGCAAAAACTTACCTTTATCAGGAGAAATTCCAGGAAGCAAAGGAAATCTTTGACCAGGTTATTTCCAGCGGGGTCACATCGAACGGCCTCACCTATGGCCTGCTTCCGCGGTTTCAGCACAATTTTGATGCAGCTATGCAGAACAATGAAGAGTCTGTGTTTGCTGTTCAAATGGTGGCCCAGGACGGGACGAATGATATCCTGAATGCCAATGTGGGCGATATGCTGAATTTTCCATATGGCGGGCCCTTCAGCTGTTGTGGGATCTTCCAGCCATCTCAGGATCTGGTTAATTCCTACAGGACCAATGCAGCGAACGGCTTGCCTTATATTCACGATTACAACCAGCATGAAGTAAAACATGATATGGGACTCTCCTCGTCCCAACCTTTTGAGCCGGATGCCGGCCCGTTGGATCCGCGCCTGGACTGGACGGTCGGCCGCAGGGGAATCCCTTATTTGGACTGGGGCAACCATCCCGGAAATGACTGGATCCGTGACCAGAATTATGCCGGGCCCTATGCACCGATCAAAAATGTGTACCGGCAAGAAACCCAGGATCAATACGCGAGTTTTTATTCCTGGGCACCTGGCACCGCTATCAATTTGCTGATTATACGGTTTTCGGATGTGCTGTTAATGGCCGCCGAGGCAGAGGCAAATTTAGGTAACCCTGAATCAGGCGGAAGCATATGTGAACCGGGTCAGGAACAGGGCGGCCAATCCCGATGGATTTGTCAAGAAATACATCAATGAAAATGACCCCTTGGCCGGTTTTTCGGATGAGCCTGCGGCAAACTATGTCATTTCCCCCTATCCCTCTGGTAGTTTTAGCGCCATGGGTCAAGAAGAGGCCTTACAGGCGATTTATTTTGAAAGGAAGCTGGAGCTGGGGATGGAGGGACACCGTTTCTTCGATATATCCAGGTGGGGAATAGCAGCCGACGTGCTGAACGCGTACTACCAATACGAACAGCAAATAACGAATGATCTCGATGGTGCCCAATTTACCGTAGGAAGAAACGAGTATTATCCGATACCACAAGCCCAGATAGATCTCAGCGTTACGGCGGGGGAAAGAACATTGATTCAAAACGCCGGCTATCAGTAACAATTCATTCCAATGCCTTTCTGAAAGATAGCCGTTTGGGTTCCTAGCTCTCAAATTCAGATCCTAAGCGAGTGACTTTGGGAAGGCATTGTTTTTTTGGTGAAAAATTTTTTTACCTGCTTTTTTTAAAATTTTGATATAATTCACTGTCTTTTCTGAATGGCATCAGCACAGTGCAGGACAGTTATTGGGGAAATTAATTTTTTATTTGCTTTGCTATCTATCCAATAAGATAAGATAGGACCAAATCAATGATCATTAACAATTAACCCAAAAATTATGAGAAAAGATTATTACTCGTTGAAAAACGGCAAACCCCTGATGCTATTGCTGATGGTTTTGTTGTTGACATCCGGATCCTATGCGCAGACCAGCACCATATCTGGTGTAGTGCGTTCTGAAGGGGACATGGAAACCATTCCGGGGGTTTCCGTATTGGTAAAAGGGACCACAAGAGGCAGTGTGACTGACTTAGACGGTAGGTTTGAAGTACAGGCCGCTCCGGGTGAAGTATTGACTGTGAGCTATATCGGCTATACTACCCAAGAAGTCGCGGTACAGTCTGGGCAAACCAGTTATGAGATTGTAATGGTCTCCTCCATGAGCGACTTGTCCGAAGTCGTGGTGGTAGGTTATGGTAGCCAGTTGAAGAAGGAAATCACGGGAGCGGTCCAAACCGTGGCCGGAGATGACTTGATGGATATTCCTGTCCCTTTGATGGCTCAGAAGCTTCAGGGTCAATTGGCCGGTGTACAGATCAACCAAACCACGGGCCAACCGGGAAGGGGAATGAACGTCCGAATCCGGGGACAATTATCTGTTTCGGCAGGTAGTGAACCACTCTATGTAGTAGATGGATTTCCTATTACCGGAGATATTTCTACCTTGAATCCTGATGAAATTCAGGATATTACCATTCTAAAAGACGCGGCATCCACCTCCCTATATGGATCCAGGGCTGCGAATGGTGTAGTATTGATTACTACCAAAAGAGGAAAAGCAGGGCAATCCACTGTGTCATTGAATGTGTATAGGGGTGTGCAAAATGTACCTCATTACAACCGTTTGGAAATGATGGATGCAGTGGAATTTGCCCAGTTTAAAAAGGAATACTTCGAAGACGCAGGACGACCTGTACCGGAAATGTTTCAGAATCCTTCACAGTACGAAGGAAAAACGCAGGATTGGTACGATGCGCTGTTACAGTCTGCTCCTATCTCGAATTATAACCTGACTATCAATTCCAACACAGAAAAAATGAGAACTTCTGTAGTGGCTGGCTATTTTGATCAGGAAGGTGTTGTATTGAATACCGACTACAAGCGATTTTCATTGCGTATCAACTCTGATTACAACGCTTCTGATAAGCTGACGATGGGGTTTAATCTGGCCCCAACCTACATTCAGGACAACATACCCAGGACCGATGGGTCAAGGGGAACGGGGATTTTGTTCAATGCCCTGCATACTTGGCCTAACATGCCTATTTATGATGAAGATGGTGAACTGACGTATTTTAACCGGTTTCCAGGTGAAACAGGAAATATTTTCGCTTATCCAAATTACGTGCGGTCCGCCTTGGAAATAACCAATGAAACCAAGAATACCAATTTGCTGTCCAATGCATACATTCAGTACCAGCCGATTGAGGGCTTGGAAGTGAAATCCACGTTTAATGCGGAAATAAGGAACAGCAAGTATTTTTATTTCAACCCTTCCACCGCCACACCCGGCATGAATCAAGCCATCCCCACCGTTGCTTCATCGGTTCGGGATAACCGGGAGGTATTCAGTTGGTTGAACGAAAATACAGTTACCTACAGCAAATCCATCAACGATCACAATTTCCAGTTGTTGGGTGGATTTACCAACCAAAAATGGCGGTTGGACCGTACACAGATTGCTGCCAATACATATGCGGATGACCGACTTCCAACCGTACAGGGAGCCATCAATATCAATAGAGGTAGCACCATTTCAGATGTTCAGGAGTGGGCGCTAACCTCGTTCCTTAGCCGGCTGACTTACAACTTTCAGGGCAAGTACTTGTTAACGGCTGCCATCAGGGCTGATGGTTCTTCCCGTTTCGGTTCCGAAAACCGTTGGGGGATTTTCCCTTCCGTATCTGCAGGATGGGTCATGTCTGACGAAGGGTTCCTGAATACCAGCGAGCAGGTTTCCTTTATGAAAGTAAGGGGTAGCTACGGTGTGACCGGGAATAATAATATTGGTAACTATACCCAATATGCCTTGGTAAACAACACCGTAAACCACGTTTTTAACAACTCTGTGGTGCCAGGTGCAGCGGTTACTTCCCTTTCCAATCCATTCCTGGGGTGGGAAACTACCAAGCAATTGGATATTGGTCTTGATCTGGGATTGTTTGACGACCGCATTCAGTTTGTCTACGATTTTTACACCAAAAACACCTCCAACCTGTTGTACAACGTGCAGATTCCTCAGGAAGCCGGATTTGGTAGCTTCACCGACAACATTGGAGAGATTAAATTCTGGGGACATGAATTCGCCATCACTACGCGAAATACCCAAGGTAAACTGATTTGGACGACGAATGCAAATATTTCCTTTAACCGAAACAGAGTGGAGGCCCTTGCGGAAGGCATTGACCGCGTATACGGTACGTTCCACATTACACAGGTGGGACAACCCTTTGGACAATTCTACGGGTTGAGAAAACTGGGCAATTACATGAACGAAGAGGATCTGAACAGTTCCCCGCAGGTGCCCGGCCGGTCTACGGTGGGTTCCATTAAATTTGAGGACATCAACGGAGACGGAATTATCACCATTGGGGGAGACAATGACGACCGAACGATTATTGGCAACCCATTTCCGGATTTTACCTACGGTATCACCAATAATTTCAGGTACGGAAAGTGGGACATGAACATCATCGGATCCGGATCCTATGGAAACCAGTTGTACATGAGGCACCTCTTTAGTACCGCAAACCTGGACGGAGTATTTAACATGGTGCGAAAAGCCAATGACCGATTCCGTTCTCCCGAAAATCCGGGAGAAGGAATATTTGGAACCACTGTAGGTGGAGGAAACGTAACCGGTATCGAAAGAGACTGGGCGAATAGCAACTTTGTTTGGGATGCATCTTTCTTTAGCATCAAAAACATCACCCTAGGTTATAACGCAGGCCCCATAGCCAATGTGGTCCAGTCAGCCAGGTTCTATGCCTCTGTACAAAACGTCTATATTTTCACCAATTATTGGGGAGGACCCAATCCCGAGGTTAGCCAACAGGACAATGGTGCCGGTGACGGTGGTAATTTAAGTCCGGGAATTGACCTTACGGGTTATCCTGTTCCACGTACCTTTACAGTAGGCGCCAACTTTACGTTCTAATGAACCTTTTCATCTAAAATTGACTGAAAAATGAAAAAAATAAATATCATTATAGCGCTTTTGGGAATCATACTGTCAAGCTGTGAAGATTTCTTGACCATAGCCCCGGAAACCGCACTGAGTTCTGCTACCTTCTTTCAGACGGAGTCAGATTTTGAACAGGCAGTAAATGCAGCCTATGCACCGTTGAGAACCATTACCAATGACCGTTCTTGGTTGTTAACCGAAATGCGCTCCGACAATACCATTTATGCGCGGAACATCAACTTTGGAGCTACCGAGCAGCAGGAAGACCTTTCGGATCATGCCGTACCGGAAGCGCAGGGTATCACTCCAAATGTGCACGTATTGAACCAATACCGACAGGATTACCTGATCATCGCCAGGACAAACCAGATTTTGGACCTGATCGACGATGTGGAATTCAACCAGACGGCTAAAGATAACCTGAAAGGTCAGGCGCTGTTTCTACGTGGATACGCCTATTATGAACTGGCCCGGTATTTTGGAAGTGTGCCTCTTCACCTTTCTCCTGTGACTACCAGGGAAGAAGCTGCCCTGCCTTTAACGCCAGAGGCAGATATCTATAACCACCTGATAGGCGATATACAAGCCGCCATTAATTTATTGCCGGTAAGGTCCCAGCAGGGCATCGGCAGGGCATCCAAGGGAGCGGCCCAAATGTTATTGGCAGATGTGTTTATCACCCAAAAAAGATGGGCTGAGGCTGAAACCCTGCTCAAAGCCATTGAAAGCAGCGGAGAGTACGGACTAATAGATAATTATGAAGATGTGTTTTCAGAAAGTGTAGGCAACAAAAACACCAAAGAATCCTTGTTTGAGATACAGTACCTTGAAGGCCCCGAAGGTTTGAACAGTAGTTTCCTGTATAACTTTATGCCAAGGCCAATTTCTCCCCAAGAGTTGCAGCCAATTACCGGAACATCTAATACGCAACCTCTTGATGGTGAAGGGAACAACATTCCTACACCAGATATTATTGCTGCGTATGAGGAGGGGGATTCGAGAAAGGATGCTTCCATAGCCTATGTTGAAATCTCAGGAAGCGACCGGCAAGATAAAGTATATCCTTACATTAAAAAATATGCAAAGCACCATGATTTGCATGGGAACCACGGGATCAACTGGCCCATTTACCGGTATGCCGAAGTATTACTTTTCCTTGCGGAGGTGCTGAACGAGCAAGGTAAAACGGTAGAGGCTGCCGAATATTTGAATGAGGTAAGAAACAGGGCCGGATTAGGGAACACGAATGCGGCGGGGCAGTCCGAAATGAGAGAAGCCATCTTCAAGGAAAGAAGGGTTGAGCTAGCCTTTGAAAACAAAAGGTGGTTTGACATCACCCGTGCAGACAGGGTTCAGGAAATTATCGGGGATTTTGGAGCCAGGGCTGTGGCCAATCCACAGGATTATTATTACCCCGCGGGACATACATTTAGGTCTCACGCCTTTACCAACATCACCAAATATTATGCTCTGCCGGCGGCTGAGGCGGAGATAACGCCTCATTTCTAATGCAAAAAAATGGTGTTATTTAAGGCATAATCTAATCAAACAGCGCAGCGGAAAGCTTGTTTTCTTTCCGCTGCCTCTTGTTTTTTTTATGATTAAAGGCTGTATTTCGTAATAACTGGTTTTAAATACCCATAAAATTAATTTAATTTTAATTTTGGAAAATTTTATATATGCGCACTTTGCTTCACCGGAACAGAAATCAACAACAAAAATATGTACAGTAATCACTCAATCAAGAACTTGCTGATGGTATCACTGGTCCTGTTTATCTTGGGATCATGTGGTAAACGAGCGGAGGAAGAGGTTCACCCAAAAGTGGAAAAGCTCAAACTTCCCTCTGGATTCAAAGCGGAGCATCTATACAGTCCGGGAGAAAATGACCAGGGATCATGGGTAGGCATGACCTTTGATAATAAAGGCAGGCTACTCACTGTAGACCAGTATGGAGCGCTGTACAGGCTTGAAATACCCGAAATAGGATCGGATTCGCTCCGTCCGAAGGTGGAGAAACTGAAAATCGGCCCCAACGGGGATGATAAAATAGGCATGGGTTATGCCCAGGGCCTGCTTTATGCTTTTAACAGCGTCTATGTGATGGTCAACCATAACCCCAATGACGATTTTGACAAAGGTACCGGACTCTACCGGATCGAGGACACCAATGGGGATGACCAGTACGATAAAATCACCACCATCCGTACCTTTACGGGTAGTCCGGGGGAACACGGCCCTCATAGTATGGTCGTGTCTCCTGATGGCAACTCGATTTATATTGTTGTCGGAAACCACATAGACGTCCCTGAAATGGACCACTACAGGATTCCCCGGGTATGGCAGGATGATAATCTTTTGCCGGAGATCAAAGACCCCAGGGGACACGCCAATAACAGAGGGGCCCCAGGCGGCTGGATCGCCAAAATCGACCCGGAGGGCAAAGAATGGGAGCTTTTCAGTGTAGGTTACAGGAATCCCTTTGACATCGCTTTCAACGAAGTAGGGGACATGTTCACCTATGACTCGGACATGGAATGGGATTTCGGCATGCCCTGGTACCGGCCTACCCGGATCAACCATGTCACCAGCGGCAGTGAATACGGTTGGAGAACCGGTAATCTCAAGTGGTCCCCGGATTATACAGACAACCTTCCCGCTATTCTGAACATAGGGCAGGGTTCTCCCACAAATGTGGTTTATGGAAGTGATGCGAAGTTTCCCGAAAAATACAGGAGATCGCTGTTTGCTTTTGACTGGAGCTTTGGGATCATCTATTCTATTAACCTGGAACCCGAAGGAGGTACCTATAAGGCTACAGCAGAGGAATTCATTTCCGGGTCTCCTTTGCCCTTGACGGATGGCGTGATTGGCCCTGACGGCGCCATGTACTTTATGACAGGAGGCAGAAGGCTCGAATCAGATGTATACAGGGTTTATTATACCAGGGATTTAGACAACGGGAAAAGGGCTGATTTGAAAGAAACGGACCTTCCCGAGGAGCACAAAATCAGAAGACAGCTTGAAGATTATCATACCGGCCCAAAAGAAGGTGCCATAGACTTTGCCTGGCCTTACCTGAAGCATCCTGACCGATTTGTCCAATATGCGGCCAGAATAGCGGTTGAACACCAACCATTGCCTGAATGGCAGTCCAAGGCATTGAATGAAAAGGATCCGCGGACTTTGACCCAAGCTGTCATTGCTTTGGCCAGGCACGGTAATAAATCCCAGCTCAATCCTATGTTGCAGGCATTGATGCGGGTTGATTATGGAAGTCTGGATGAAGAAGATCAAATGAACCTTTCCAGGGCCTTTGAGCTGGTATTGGCACGACACGGAAATCCTTCAGGAAGCACAAGGAATCAGCTGATAGCCTATCTGGATGACCAGTTTCCGGCCCAGAGCAACCGGATCAACCGGGTAATGGGCAAAGTTTTGGTGAAACTGGAAGCGTCTAGTGCCGTACCGAAATTATTGGCGCTGCTGGAAACTGCTGAAGATGATCCGAATTATCAAAAAACCTTTACGGCATCTTCAGATCTCATCATGAGAAACCCTCAATACGGCCTGGACATTGCCAATATGCTGGCCAATGTGCCGCCCGCACAACAGACTTACTATGCCACTACATTAGGCGGGGCCAAGGCCGGCTGGACTGATGAATATTATAAGAAATATTTCAACTGGACCCATGACGCCTTCCAATATAAAGGAGGGAGAAGCTATGTAGGCTTTATCGACCGTTCCAGGAAAATGGCTTTGGCCACTGTGCCCAAATCCAAATTTGACTACTATAATACGCTGTCGGGTGCTGATCTGCTCACCGGAAGCGGCAACGATGTAAGGTCTTCTGAAATTCAGCCGGAAGGACCGGGTAGGAGATGGACCGTGGAAGAGGCCATGCCTTTAATGGATGACCTTCGCGGCCGTGACCTGGAAAAAGGTAAGGCCATGTATGATGCCACACTCTGTATTTCCTGCCATTCCATGCGGGGAGAGGGTGGAGCGGTAGGTCCTGACCTTACACAACTTGGAACCCGCTTCTCTGCCAGGGATATCCTGGAATCAACCATTAACCCAAGTGACGTGATTTCAGACCAATATGAGGCAACGGTATTTTATCTTGATGATGAAAGCTCCGTGGTAGGCAGATTGATCAGTGAAGATGACAATGCCTATTATGTCTCCCAAAATCCTTTTGACCCAGAAAACTTACGGGAAATTCCCAAAAGCAAGGTAACCAGAACCAAATATTCGGATGTTTCCGTGATGCTTCCGGGATTGGTCAACAGATTAAATGAAGAAGAACTGAAAGACCTGATGGCATACCTGATTTCCGGAGGTAATCCTGAACATGAAGTTTATCAATAACATACATTCATTGTAAAGATTGTTCAGGCCAGGCAAGATTTGTTTGGCCTGAACGCTTTACATCAAATATTCCTGATGATGAAGAAAACCGCAAATAAACAACTTACACTCATATATGGCCTTGCCCTGGCAGTCCTCGCATCATGCGGAGGAGGCGCCCAAGAGGGTTCCGACAATGCCTCGCAACCACAAGATAACGATGACGGGTTTGTTTCCATTTTTGACGGCCAATCATTGAGCGGCTGGGAAGGAGACCCCATGTACTGGCGGGTTGAAAATGGCCATATCGTGGGCCAGCTTACCGAGGATACGCCATTGAAGAGCAATACCTTCCTTATATGGCAGGGAGGACAACCTGCCGATTTTGAACTGAAAGGGGAATTCAGAATATCCGAAAGCGGAAACTCTGGTATTCAATACAGAAGTGAGCGGCTGGATACCATTCCCTACGCCCTCCGCGGTTATCAGGCGGACATGGATGGTAAAAACAATTATACCGGCCAAAATTATGAGGAAAGAAAGCGGACAACACTCGCCTATATAGGCCAGAAAACAAAAATCAACCCCCAGGAAAAGGCGGGCGACTTGAGAGCCAATATTGAAAGAAATGCCTGGCTGGGTCTTGAAGTCACCGCGTCATTGGGTGACAGGGATTCCCTCAGGAACCTGGTTAAAAAAGAAGATTGGAATGAGTTCCACCTTGTTATCAAGGGGAACAGGCTGCAACATTATATCAACGGAACACTGATGAGTGATGTGACGGATGAAGATCCGGTAAACAGGGCCATGGAAGGATATCTGGGGATTCAGGTACACACGGGACCTCCCATGAAAGTGGAACTGAGGGAACTTTACATCAAAGAACTTTAATACCTGACCTCTTTGTGGATGATTTTGATCACGGGTTTTGCCAAAACCCGACAGAACAGGATAGTCTATCAAAGAGGAATGATTATATTGGAATCCTAAACCATCAATTAACCCATGCCTGAAACCCCTGATTCAACCTCCCTGCCGTGGAAAGGCAAAGTCGGCCATGTTTCCCAAATAGGGGGTATAGAAACCTCCGTACTGGACAACGGACCGGGAAGAGGTGTCCGGATTGCCTGGGTAGACACGGGAGCCGGATTGAGGTATAAGGTGGTGTTGGACAGGGCAATGGATATTGCTGAGGCTTTTTATTTGCAGCATGGGCTCTCTTGGATCAGTCAGGTCGGAATCACTCCGCCATCCCGTTTTTCGGATAAGGGCGTGGATTGGCTCAGGACTTTTACCGGTGGATTTTTGACCACATGTGGTCTTTCCCATGTAGGTGGGCCTGAAGAGGATGATTTTGGACAAAGAGGGTTACACGGACACATCAGTAACCTTCCTGCCGAGGTGGTTTCCATCAAGCAGCCCGACCCCTTTTCCGGGGATCTGGACATGCATATCAGCGGCGTGATAAGGGAAACCAAAGTATTCGGACCTCATTTGATGTTAAAGAGAACCATTTCGGGAAAATTGGGCCAACCTTTTCTTGAGATAAAGGATGAAGTGGTCAATCAGTCCAACATAACCGTTCCGCACATGCTTTTGTACCATTTTAATTTCGGGTGGCCGCTTGTAGACGAGGGAACAGAGATTATCTGGAAAGGAGATTGGTCGGCCCGCGATGGCAGCAAAAACAACAGGATATTTAATCGCAACAACAATTTTAAAAAGTGTCCTGCGCCCCTGCAGGCACATGCCGGTACCGGAGAGGATGTGGCTTTTATCAAACCTGAGGCGGACCATTCCGGAAGTTGTAAGGCGGGCTTTTACAATCCCAAACTGGATCTGGCCACTGTGTTGATTTTTAAAAAGGAACAATTGCCCTGGCTGGTGAACTGGCAGCATTGGGGGGAGAACGAATATGTTACCGCACTGGAACCTGCCACTCATCCTCCAATCGGCCAATCCCAAGCAAGAGAGGAGCGAACCCTTATTGAGCTTGGCCCGGGAGAGAAGCGGGAGTATGAGTTGCGGTTTGAGATCCTTGGGACAGAAACAGAAAAAAAATCATTATTGGAAATCAACAATTACTCGACTATACAACAATAAATCTAATTACAACCTATGAGTTTGGCAAAAAAAGCATTAGATCAGGGCGACGGAATTTTAAGACTGACCCCTACTTGGGTACCCCGTTCTTTTTGTGTTCCGGGAAGGCGGATCAAACTCCATCCCGATGATTATTATGCCCTGGGAGGGGCACGGGGAGGGATCGACGAGCGGTGGTTTTCGTCTACCACACCCGCTGAAAACGGCCCTCTCACCAGTAAGAATGAAGGTCTCAGCCATATCGCCTATGAGGATGGAGGGAAAACCGACCTTTTCCTTTTGAAAGATGCCATCGATGAACTTGGCGGTGAGATCATCGGCAACCGGATCTGGAATGAATACAAATCCTGGCCGATGTACTCAAAGTTTTTTGACAATATGGGACCGCTACCACACCACATCCATCCCAATGATGAGTTTGGGGCGCTGACCGGCCAAAACGGCAAACCCGAAGCATATTATTACCCTCCGCAACTGAACAATCATGGCGGGGATTATCCTTATACCTTCTTTGGAATTGCTCCCGGTACCACCAAAGATCAGATCAGAGAATGTCTGATGAATTTCAACAAGGGAGACAATCGCATCACCAATTATTCCCAGGCCTTTAAACTGCAGCCCGGGACGGGCTGGGATGTGCCTCCGGGGATGCTGCATGCTCCGGGTAGTCTCTGTACCTATGAGCCGCAGAAGGCTTCTGATATTTTTGCCATGTACCAGTCCCTGGTTAATGAAGCGATCATTCCCGAGGAATTGCTATGGAATGCGACGCCAAAAGACCGTATCGGGGACTATGATCTCCTGGTTGAAATGATTGACTGGGAGCTAAATGTCAATCCAAATCTGCTTGAAACCCGCTATATGGAACCCATTCCTGTAAGGGATGCCAATGAAATGCAAGCAGCGGGCTATCATGAAAACTGGATATGCTACCGTTCCCACGATTACAGTGCCAAGGAACTGACGGTATTTCCGGGGCAAACCGTTGTCATCAAAGATGCGGCAGCCTATGGTATGATTATGATGCAGGGCTATGGAAAAATGGGCCCCTGGGACATAGAAACTCCCGCCTTGATCCGTTTTGGCCAATTGACCCATGACGAGTATTTTGTTTCGGAAAAGGCAGCTTCCGAGGGAGTGAAAATCACCAACCTATCCAAGTCGGATCCTATTGTGATGCTGAAGCATTTTGGTCCAAGAAATCCCGATTTGAAGGTCAGGGAATAGCCAGGCGGACGCCGACGAACTCAACAACAAATAACTCAATAACAAATAACGCTAAAATACCATGAACAATTTTCCAAAACTTCACAACGCCACTTGGCCCGGACTTGTAGGGAAAGGGCCGGACTCGGAGCCCGTAATTCCCTTCGATAGCATGCTGGAAATGACTGCTGCGGCAGAGGTCAACGGAGTGAAATTTGATGGCATAGACTTAGGACTGCTTGAACCTCATTTTAACCTGGATGATCCCGATGAAGCAAAGAGGTTGGCGGATAAGGTTTCGGAGCGCAATCTCAACATAGGCTCTCTGGTGGCCCCCATTTGGGCAGGCTCGGCCATGGGGTCTGATGATGCCCGTAAAACTTTTGTGGACATGGTCCGGAAATCCTGTGTTTTTGGCCAGCAATTGAAGGAGCTGGGGGTGAGACATTATGGGGTTGTCCGGATTGACTCGGCGGCGTCCGTTTCAGATTGGGCCAAGGATCCCGCAGGAAATACCAAGTTGATAGCACAGACTTTCAGGGAGGCTTGTGATGTGGCGGCGGATTTTGGTGAAAAGCTGGCTGCTGAAGGCGAAATCTGCTGGGGCGGTATGCACAGCTGGAAATACATGATCGAAACTTTGGAAATGGTGGACAGACCCAACATCGGTTTTCAGGCGGATATGTCCCATACCTTTCTGTATACCATGGGCTACAATGCTCCCGAGCACCGGGTATTGCCCAAGGATTTTGATAAAGGTGACCGGGAATCCATCAAGGCCGCCCTTAAGACCATTACCGACGTACTTCGCCCATGGACCATTGACTTCCATGTGGCGCAGAATGATGGTTCCGTATTTGGTTCAGGTTCCCATGACAAGACCGGCCGTCACTGCCAGGCTACCGACCCCAACGGGCTGCTGGACATCGCCCATGATGCGGGCTACTGGTTGAGGGATGAAAACGGAAACTTGACCAAGGCCTTCCAACATATCTGCTGGGACGGCTGTATGTTTCCCAATGCCGTGATGGAAAAACAACAGACCTGGAACGACATCCTGGCAGCGATGATTAAGGTCCGTGAGGCCCACGGGTGGAGCGAATAACCGCGGCTTGGTACGCCCCTATGTTTTATCCATTTCTTTTTATAAAAAAATTTAAAGATGAAAGAGACCAAAAAAATAAGAATAGGAATGATAGGTACGGGCCTCATGGGAAGGATCCATACCAACGGTTATAAAAGACTGGGAGACTTCTTTCCGGAATACGAATACCGGCCTGTGTTGCAGGTGGCATGTTCGAGAAGGGAAGAAAAAATCAAAGCTTTTGCTGAGCAATGGGGATATGCTTCCTATGAGACGGATTGGAGGAAGGTCATCGAGCGGGATGACGTGGATGCGGTAGATATCTGTACCCCTAACGATACCCATGCGGAAATTGCCATAGCGGCGGCAAAGGCCGGCAAGATGATACTCTGTGAGAAGCCATTGGCGAGAACACTGGAAGAAGCTGAAGCCATGGTAAAAGCGATAGAAGAAGCGGGAGTAAAAAATACGGTTTGGTATAACTACCGAAGGATCCCTGCTGTCACTTTGGCCAAGCAGGTGGTGGATTCCGGGAAGCTGGGAAAAATCTTCCACTACAGGGCGAATTTTCTTCAGGACTGGACCATTAACCCCGAATTGCCTCAAGGGGGTGATGCACTGTGGAGGCTGGATGTGGATGCTGCTGGATCCGGAGTCACCGGGGATTTGTTGGCACACTGCATCGATACAGCCATGTGGCTGAACGGGGGTATCAAAGATGTGTCTGCCATGACCGAGACTTTTATCAAAGAAAGGGTCCACCAGGGAAGCGGTGAAAAGCAGAAAGTAGGCATTGACGATGCTTGTGCTTTCCACTGCCATTTCGATAACGGTTCTCTGGGGCTGTTTGAAGCTACCCGGTATGCGAGAGGCCATAAAGCCCTGTATACTTTTGAAATCAATGGCGAACATGCTTCCATACGCTGGGACCTGCACGACTTGAACCGCCTTGAATATTT
The DNA here is from genome assembly GCF_042652345.1 of Negadavirga shengliensis. NCBI lineage: Bacteria > Pseudomonadati > Bacteroidota > Cytophagia > Cytophagales > Cyclobacteriaceae > Negadavirga > Negadavirga shengliensis. The sequence continues at coordinate 123,262 of NZ_JBHSJJ010000015.1, read as the reverse complement.
TGACCACAATGATGAGTCTATTGTCAGGGGATGGAGATCCATACACGTGACAGACGGTGACCAGCCATATATGGACAGGTGGTGGATTCCGGGGACCTGTATAGGTTATGAACATTCCTTTATCCATCAGGTGGCCGATTTCTTTAAGAGCCTGGAAAGTGATGCCGCTTGCGCGCCTACCTTCAAAGATGCTTATGAAACCCAAAAGGTGTGCCAGGCGGTCTTGGATTCGGCGACATCAAGAAGCTGGAAGGACACCGGCGTGGATTGGGACGGCTAAGTTCTTTCATCCGATAGCATATTTTGGATAATTCGGAGCCCAATGGCTTCGGTATGGACAAATCTAAGCTGGTGGTGTACCGGCTTAGATTTGTTTTTTAGCCCAATACCGTCGCCTGTAAAGTATGATTAAACTCATATTCCTTACCTGTACGATGAATTAATGCTATCTTTACATATAATAAAATGAAGATTGACCATGGGAGATAAAAACCAAATTCTTTCGCAGGCAAAATCCTACTTGAATCAGCTCCTTCAAAGAACCAGCCCTCAGAAATCTATAGACTGGCTGTATCAACAGTGCGAAAAAATCAACACGGCGGGGTCGGAAACAAAACTGTTTCTGGCGTTCAGCCAGGCATCCCGGCATTTTTCAAAAGATCCATGGATCTTAACTGAGGAAGAGATCGAAGCAGCAGATAGCGTAAGGAAGGGGTTTATGCCTCAAAAATGGAACAGCCTTAGAGCTGCCCGGTGCTTTTTGCTGCTTCAGGCGGTGTCTGAGGAAAATGATAAGTGGCTGAGTCTAATGGACACGTTATTTGAAACCGCGGATATGCATGAGCAGGAGGCTTTATATGGTGCTCTGCCGCTTTTGCCCTTTCCGGAAAAGCTAACCAAAAGAGCCTCGGAAGGGCTGCGGACCAACATTACTTCTGTGTTTGATGCCGTGGCACTGGATAACCCCTATCCGGCCGATCACCTTGACGAAAAAGCCTGGAACCAGCTGGTACTTAAAGCCATATTTTTACAGCGCCCCCTGTATCGGATTATAGGTGCAGACGGGCGGGCCAATAAAGATCTCGCCAATACACTTGTGGATTATGTGCATGAACGCTGGTCGGCCGGAAGGGAAGTTTTTCCTGAACTGTGGCGTTTTGTCGGACCTTATTTGGATGATGACGCGGTATCGCTATTCAAGAAGGTGTTGAAGTCCGGAACAGAATTGGAAAAACAGGCGGCAGGATTGGCTTTGCGGGCAAACGGGTCTTCGGCTGCGCTCTCCCTGCTGGAACCTTATCCTGAGATCAAGGCAGCCCTGGATTTGGGAGGGATTAACTGGTCCTCCATAGGCAAGGAATATTACAAAAAAGGCACAGTATAGTGACCCGCTGGCCGGTTTTCAGAAAATGGGAAACCCCGGCCATCAAGAATGCTTTTGAATTGAAGAATAATATATTTAGGTTAGCCTTAAAAATACAGTAGTTATGATGTACATTGATCCCCATATACATGTCACTTCCAGGACAACGGACGATTATGAGGCGATGCAAAAGGCAGGAATTGTCGCCATCATCGAGCCGGCCTTTTGGCTGGGACAGCCCCGTACCAAAGTCGGTAGTTTTCAGGATTATTTTAGCAGTCTGGTGGGTTGGGAAAGATTCCGGGCAAAGCAATTTGGCATTGTCCACTATTGCACAATAGGATTGAATTCCAAAGAGGCCAACAATGTCCCTCTTGCTGAGGAAGTCATGGAGCTTTTGCCCTTATATGTGGGCAAGGAGGGGGTGGTAGCCATCGGTGAAATCGGATACGATGACCAGACGGAAGCTGAGGATAGATTTTACCGCCTGCAGTTGGAGCTTGCTAAGGAAGTAAGTTTGCCTGTAATGATTCATACGCCCCATAGAGACAAGAAAAAAGGAACCACCAAAAGCATGGACGTCAGTGAAGAGCACGGCCTCGATCCGGGCATGGTGATCGTGGACCATAATAATGAGGAGACGGTAGAAGAGGTTTTGGATAGAGGCTATTGGGCAGCATTTACCATTTATCCCCATACAAAAATGGGCAGTGAAAGGATGGTGGAAGTTGTCAAAAAATACGGTCCCGAAAGGATCATCATAGACAGCGCCGCTGACTGGGGTATCAGCGATCCGCTCGCGGTGCCAAAGACGGCGGATTTGATGCGGAAAAAAGGAATTCCCGAGGAGCATATCCGGCTTACCTGTTATCAAAACGCCCTTACCGCCTATGGCCAGAGTGGACAAATGGAAGAAAGGGACTGGCTGGAAAGAGAACCTATAGATCAGACCAAAAAACATGGGGGAAGCACGGTACTTCGCGGTGGGCAGACACCCAGAGTGGAAAAAGGAGCTTCAGGAGCGGTGGAGAACTGATTGGTTAAATGGGGAAATTGAAGGCGCATGTCCGGCTTACCAGGCCGGCCAACATCGTGACGGCAATAGCTGATATTCTGGCAGGTTTTTCGGTTTCGGGAGCTGTGTGGCTCCTTTATCCCATGGAGGACACCTATTGGTTTTTTTCCCTCTTGTGGTTGATGCTTTCTACAATCGGCTTATACGGAGGAGGCGTAGCTTTTAACGATGTTTTTGATGCGGAGCTGGATGCCAAAGAAAGACCGGAACGCCCCATACCCAGTGGCCAGGCTACCGTCACCAGCGCGGGATGGATGGCCTTTGGATTGATGCTTATGGGGGTACTTGCCGCATGGATGGTCAATGCATTCAGCGGTTGGATCGCTATATCCATAGCTTTGCTCGCCGTACTGTATGATGCCTGGGGAAAGCACCAGTTAATTTTTGGCCCCATTAATATGGGACTATGCAGGGCAGGGAATCTACTTCTCGGCGTCAGTGTTATTCCGGAAATGATCGGGAAATACTGGTACCTGGGACTGATCCCACTGTTTTACGTGGCAGCGATAACCATGGTTAGCAGGGGGGAAGTGCACGGCAAAAACAAAAGCGCCCTTCAGGGGGGCATGTTCATTTATCTGCTTATCGTGACTGCTATTTTTATTTTGTCTTTTATTCACTATGAAAATTGGTGGGAAAGCCTTCCTTTCCTAATTTTACTGGTCTATTTTATTTTCCCGCCCTTGTGGAGAGCGCTGAAGTTTCAGGAACCGTCGTTAATCGGGAAAGCAGTAAAGGCCGCTGTTTTGGCTTTGATCATATTGAATGCCACACTTGCCTCTGCCTTTTCGGGCTGGGTGGTCGGGTTGTGTATTCTTCTACTGTTACCGCTTTCATTGAAGTTGGCGAAGGTGTTTGCTGTAACCTAGTGGGCATAAAAGGGGTTTATGACTATAGAGAGTAAAAGATTATATAAAAATCGTGCGCCCTTAAGCGGGGAGTAAAAATGAAATGAAAAAAATTAAGCACAAATCGATAGAACAGGCTTTTCAGGTTCCTTTCAGGTACTCGGTATTTTTTACCGAAAACCTGTTTGATACTGAAAACACGCTGCTTGCAGAAACCATCGGAGCCGGAAAAAAAACCAAGGTGTATTTTGTGTTGGACGAGGGCTTGGTAAATGCACACCCTGATCTTGAAGAGAAAATCCGCGCTTACGCTGACACCTACAAAGCCATTTTTACCCTTTGTGCGTCGCCGCTGATTGTACCAGGTGGCGAGCGGGTCAAAAACGATCAGGGCATATTGCAGCAGGTTCTCGACGCTACGCACGAGTTTGGAATAGACCGGCATTCTTATATAGTTGCCGTGGGCGGTGGCGCTGTGTTGGATATGGTAGGCTTCGCCGCAGCCATTGCGCACAGGGGCATCAGACACATTCGGGTGCCTACCACGGTACTGTCTCAGAACGATTCAGGGGTAGGCGTCAAAAACGGCATCAATGCTTTCGGGAAAAAGAACTTTCTAGGCACCTTTGCTCCCCCATATGCGGTGATCAATGACAGCACGTTTTTAAAGACACTGGAACCAAGGGATTGGAGATCGGGGATTTCCGAGGCGATAAAGGTGGCTTTGATAAAAGACGCAGGTTTCTTTGAATGGATAGAAAATCATGCTGCGGCATTAATGGATAAAAATCATCCTGCAATGGATGAATTGATATACAGGTGTGCCCAAATGCACCTTGACCACATTGCAGGGAAGGATCCTTTTGAAACAGGTTCATCAAGGCCCTTGGATTTTGGTCATTGGGCTGCTCACAAACTGGAGCATTTAAGTCAATACAGTGTCCGTCATGGGGAGGCTGTAGCGATCGGCATCGCGCTGGATACAGCTTATTCCCATCTTATAGGGATGATTACCGAGAGCGAAATGTACAGGGTGTTGCAACTTACCAAACAGTTGGGTTTTGAACTTTATGTACCGGATCTTTCGGGTGACGCTTTATTAGCAGGCTTGGAGGAATTCAGGGAACATCTGGGGGGGGAGCTGACCATCACCTTATTGGAAAAGATAGGAAAGGGTGTAGAAGTACATAAAATGGACAAGAATCTTATTCTTGAAGCTGTGGAGAGACTAAAAAGTTTTCAACTTGAAGGTCAAAATGCCTGATAGATTTTGTCCTTATTTTAAATTACCATATTCCACATAACAAATTCGCCTTAAATGCAGATTGCAAATGTCCACCTGACCTACTGTACCAATATCCATCCAGGGGAGAGCTGGGAAGCCACTTTTGACAATTTAAAAAAATATGTGCCCAACATCAAAAAAAACGTTTCTCCGGACGGGGCTTTTGCCATCGGGTTGAGGCTTTCTGATGAAGCCAGTGTCGGACTCCTCCGAGGGGATAACCTAGGTGAGTTCAAACGCTGGCTGGAAGAAGAGCAATGCTATGTTTTCACGTTTAATGGGTTTCCTTTTGGCGGGTTTCACAGACAAGTGGTGAAGGATGAGGTCCATCACCCAGACTGGACTACTCCGGAGAGGCTGGCCTATACCCTGAGGTTATTTGATATTCTCGCCCAGCTGCTGCCGGAGGGAATGGATGGAGGGATCTCCACTTCACCCTTGACGTACAGGCATTGGCATCATGGAGAAAAAGCCATAGAAGCTGTGAAGAGGAAATCCTGTGAGCATTTGTTGGAGGTGGTTCAGCATCTGCATAAGATCAAAGCCACAACGGGTCAGGTATTGCATTTAGACATTGAGCCGGAACCCGATGGATTATTGGAGAATGCCGGAGAAGTCATTGATTTTTTTAAAGAGTGGCTCATTCCCTTGGGGACAACGGTGCTTTTTGAACAACTGGGCTTGCCCGAAACGGAAGCAGCCGCTGTGGTGAAGGAACATATCCGCGTTTGTTATGATGTCTGTCATTTTGCGGTGGCGTATGAGGACCATGGCGCGGTGGTGGCGGCATTTGAGAGAGAAGGGATAAAAACCGGGAAAATACAAATCAGTGCGGCACTGAAAGTGAAAATCCCACAGGATAAAAAGAAAAGGAAAGACGTGGAGAGAGCCCTCCTTCCCTTTGTGGAATCTACCTACCTCCATCAAGTGATAGGAAGGAACCAGGAAGGCACATTGACTTCTTACCCCGATTTGCCGGATGCTTTGGTTAACCTGGCCGATACCGATGACGGGGAATGGAGGATACATTTTCATGTTCCGGTATTCGTGGATTCTTATGGATTGTTACAGTCTACCCAGTCCGATATATTGAAGGTGTTGGAGCTAAATTGTAGTCATGCATTTACGGCTCATTTAGAAGTGGAGACATATACTTGGGAAGTCCTTCCCCATGATATGCACCGGACTTTGGAAGGAGATATCAGCCGGGAGCTGGAATGGGTAAAATCAAAACTGCCATGAAAAAAACGGTTGTACTTAATGTAGTTGCTTTGTCGCCCAGGCTTTTGGGTGAACATACACCTTTTTTGAAAAAGTGGGTGGATGAGGGGAAGTTGGCTCATGTGAAGCCGGTACTGCCCGCGGTAACCTGTTCATCACAATCGGTCTACCTCACAGGAAGATGGCCTTCCGAAAACGGCATTGTGGGGAATGGCTGGTACTTTAGGGATGAATGCGAAGTCAAATTCTGGCGCCAGTCCAACCACCTGGTGCAATCGCCCAAAATCTGGGATGAATTGCGTGCCGCTGATCCGGGATTTACCTGCGCCAATATGTTTTGGTGGTACAATATGTACTCAGACGTGGATTATGCCGTGACGCCTAGACCCCTATATCCTTCTGATGGCAGGAAATTACCGGATGTTCATTCCCAGCCCATGGATTTAAGGGACAGGCTTCAGCAGGAACTGGGACAGTTTCCTTTGTTTTCATTCTGGGGCCCCAATGCCAACATCGCTTCGAGTAAATGGATCGCCGATGCTTCCATCAAAGTGGATGAGTGGCACGACCCGACCCTTACCTTTATCTATCTGCCGCATTTGGATTATGGCCTGCAGAAGCATGGGATTGATTTCGGAAAAATCAGCAAAGACCTGCGTGAAATTGACGCGTTGTGCGAAAACCTCATCAAATATTATGAGCACCGAGGCGCAGAAGTCATCCTGCTTTCCGAATACGCCATTACTTCTGTGCATCATCCGGTCCATATCAACAGGATATTGAGAAAAGAAGGTTATATTCAGGTAAAAAATGAACTGGGGCTGGAGACGTTGGATGCGGGTACCTGCAGGGCATTTGCTGTGGCGGACCATCAATTGGCACATGTGTATGTGAAAGATAAGAATGACCTGCCCGCGGTTAAGGCCCTCTTGGAAGGGACCCCGGGGATAGAAAAGGTTTTGGATGAGGAGGGGAAGAAAGCATTTCACCTTGATCACGGAAGAGCCGGAGAGCTGGTAGCTGTCGCGGATAAAAATTCCTGGTTTACCTATTACTACTGGCTGGATGATATAAAAGCCCCAGATTATGCCAGGACGGTGGATATCCACAGAAAGCCGGGATATGATCCCGTGGAGATGTTTGCTGATCCGGAGATCAAATTTTTAAAAGCTAAGATCGGTTGGAAACTGTTGCAGAAAAAATTGGGCTTCAGGTACCTGATGGATGTAATCCCCTTGGATGCCCGTTTGGTGAAGGGATCTCATGGTAGGATCAATGAGAGTGTGCTGGATTGGCCGTTGCTGGCTACCAAAAACCAAGATCTGATAAGCGGTACAGACATGGAGCCGACAGATGTGTATGGGCTGATATTAAAGCAGGTCCAAGGGGCTTGACCGCTGATAACGACCCAGGACTGGCTTAACAACGGAATGATTCTGTTTACCAATTATGACAAAGAGTGAGTCTTGAAATGAAGTTTATTCCTAAATCTGATACATATGAATAAATCATGGAAAGTTTTTTTTGGCGTTTGGGCTTTACTTTTTCTGCTGTTTGCTTACCTGCAACTGAATGATCCGGATCCCGAGTGGTGGGTACCGGCATATCTTTTGGCAGCAACCATGTCGGGGCTGGGAGCTTTCGGATTTTTTCCTATTCGAATACTGGTAGTATTGACTTTTGGTTATCTTATTGTGGCGATGTTTTTTTGGCCGGAGAATATCGGGGGATGGATTTCTCAAGAATGGGCACAAAAAGACCTGACCATGAAAACCGAACAGATGGAGATCAACCGGGAGTTTTTTGGATTGGTGATTATGGCGGTCGTATCTGCGTTAGCGGCGATTGTCGGCAGGCAACAGTACCTGGCAGGAAAAAAGGATCTCAACTAGCTTACCATAAATAAATCAACAGGATGAAAAAAAAATACAACGTGACGGGTATCGGCAATGCCTTGGTGGATATCGAGTTTGAAGTCAGTGACGATTTTCTTGACAAACACGGAATCGAAAAGGGACTGATGACCTTAGTGGATGAGGAAAGGCAGACTGAACTGATGCGGGTTATTAAAACTAAAACCTCCAAAATGCAGTGTGGCGGTTCTGCTGCGAATTCCATGATAGCCCTTAGCCAGTTCGGAGGCAATGCCTATTACTGTTGCAAAGTAGCGGATGATGAGTTGGGAAGGTTTTTTGTAGATGACCTCAGAGATGCGGGTGTGGACAATAACCTGGAAGCAAACAGGCTGGAGAAAGGTATTACGGGAAAATGTCTCGTAATGGTGACAGCGGATGCGGAGCGGACCATGAATACCTTCCTGGGCATTACGCAGGATTTGTCCGTCAACGAGGTGAATGAAAATGCCATCAGGAATTCTGAATACTTATACCTGGAAGGTTATCTGGTCACGTCTCCATCGGGAAAAGAAGCCATGCATTATTCCAAAAAAATTGCAGAAGATAACGGCACCAAAGTGGCCCTGACCTTTTCCGATCCTTCGATGGTCAAATATTTTAAGTCCGCTTTTGATGGTCTGATAGGCCACAGCGTAGACATGCTTTTTGCAAATGAGGATGAGGCCAGGCTTTTTACCGGAAAGGACGATTTAATGGAAGCCAGGGAGGAATTGAAGAGGGTGGCGAAATATTTTGTCATTACCCAGGGGAAAAACGGCGCGATGATTTTCGACGGGGATACGTTTGTTGACATTGAACCCTATCCTACCAAAGCCCTGGACAGTAACGGCGCGGGTGATATGTTTGCCGGGGCCTTTTTGTATGGCATCACCAATGGGCATTCATTCGCGTCCAGCGGGAAGCTGGCCAGCATGGCTTCCTCAAAAATAGTGAGCCAGTTTGGCCCGAGGTTAAAATGGCACGAAGCCAAGCAAGTATTGACCAGATTAAACCCATAATTGATTGATTGGGTATTTTATTGAAATTTATTTTTATTATATCTATATTGTTTTTTAGAACGTCTTTCTAAACAAATTTTCATATGAAAAAAGTAACACTCACATCAATGGATTATCGCATGGGCATGATTCTGTTTGCCCTTTGCTGCTTTGTTTTCTTTGCTTCCCAAGCCAATGAAAAAGATGGCGATGGGGAAGAAATCAGCGTAACCGGAGAAGTATTGGATCTTTCCTGCTACATGGCCGGGGGTGCTAAAGGTGAAGGGCATAAAGGATGTGCTGAAAAATGCATCAACAATGGAATGCCTATGGGGCTTTTGACTGCGGATGGGAAAGTTTATCTCTTGGTTGAGGACCATAAAAACGCCTCGCCCTATCAGTCTTTAAAAAACCATGCCGCTGAGCAAGTAGATGTAACCGGTAAACATTTCGTGAGAAACGGGATGGCCAGCATTGTCATTGGAAAGGTCCAGCCGAAAAGCTGACCATGAGCAATCAGGATAACCCAGCCTGGAAAGGTTGTCTCAAAAGCGTTGGATCAACTACCGGAAATCATTTTTGATTCCTGGAATCGGCCTTCTTCCGTCTGATAATTTTTGCTTTTGGGACAGCCTCTTCTTCTTCTTATTATTATTATTATTCAAAAATCACATACATAAAAGAATATTCTGTTTTTACCAGCGTGTCGCCTTCTGCGGGGTGATAGGTTAATTCAAACTCAATTTGACTCAGGTCAAGGGCATCATTGATGACAACCTGGTGTTTTTCAGGTTCGATAGCTGTTTTCACATAGTCCCTGATCCGAGGCAGACTGAAAGCTACTTTTCCCGCATGGTCAACCGGAAAAGAGACTTTCAAATAGAACTTGTCCTCAAAAAGGAAAGCATCTTGGATTTTGGGATAAAAAAAATTGTTGATCCGGACTCCTTCTGAAATCGTAGACTCATAATAGCAGTTGTTTTCTGCATAAATCATCTGAACAATACTTTCTCCGTCCTTTTCCGAATAGAACCCTTCTTTTTCGGTTTTCTTCAAGGATGGGCTTGTTTCTTTGGTAGCAAGGCTCCCGTCGTTCTGCCGGAGGGGATATTCTGTTGCGGATGAATCACCGGCCTTTTTCTGGCATCCGGAAACCCAACAGATCATACTGAGGTACAAGACGACGGCAATATGTCTGTTTAGGATGTTTTCCACCCTCTTGTCATTTCCTTTTTACCAGGGGGACCGGGAACCTGGTCCAATGTCAACGAAAGTTCCTGCAGGTTTTTCTTCAGATGGCCGGCAGCACAATAAGTGACAAACGCCGCCCCGGGATTCATGGCATCTACGGTTTTTTCCAACATATTTTTGTTCCATAAATCGGGTTGCTTTTTTGGGGAAAAAGCATCAAAATATACCACGTCAGCATGATATAGACTGACCTGCTCCAACGTGGTTTTTTCTTTTTTTATATTAAAATAATCGGTGACTGGCACTCCCTGATCCCAGTCCAGTTGGTGAAGCCGCTGAAAATAAGGGGTATAAGGAGTCAGGGTTTCATCAAGCTGTGTAAAATTAAGCTGGGAATAAATTTCTTTTGGCAGAGGATAAGGCTCAATGGTATGGTACAGGACAGGTACTTGGTTTTGTTCCGCCCAGATCAGGGTGAGCCAGGCATTGAGTCCAGTCCCGAATCCGACCTCAAATACCCTTATCGGGAATTTGCCCCTGTTGCGGGCATACCATGCTTCCAAACCGTAAAGAAGGAAAACATGGATGGATTCCCGGTAGGCCCCGTGGGTAGAGTGATAGCTTTCGTTGATTTCAGGTAGGTAAACAGAGTGTGATCCATCCTCTGTGATTATGATTTTGGGTCCTTTGTCCATATCGCCAGGATTATTCTTGATAGATCAATGCAACACAATACGCTGAGACACCTTCCTGCCTGCCTACGAAGCCAAGCCTTTCTGTGGTGGTCGCTTTGATGGAAACAAGTGACTCGTGTATGTCCATGACTCCTGCCAGACATTTTTGCATGGCAGGAATATGTGGGTTGACTTTGGGTAACTGCAAACAAACCGTGCTGTCAATATTGCCGATTTTGAAGCCGTTTTCTTTCAGCAGTCCCACGACGTTTTTAAGCAGGAACTTGCTGTCAATTCCTTTGTATTGGGGATCTTGGTCGGGAAAATGGTAACCTATATCCCGGAGGTTCGCGGCACCGAGCAACGCATCACAGATAACATGGATGAGCACGTCTGCATCTGAATGACCAACGGCGCCTTTTTCATGGGGCACTTGTATCCCGCCTAACCAAAATGGATAACCTTCTTTTAGTTGATGAACATCATATCCGAAACCTACTCTGAAAGTCTTCATAGTTAGTTAAGTTAAACCTCTTGTGATGCCAGGGTTGCTTTTTGCTCCCGCTTGTAATATACCACAGAAGCGTTTTCTTCTGTCATGTATTTTTTGGCCGCACGGAGGATTTGTTCGCTGGTCGTCTTAAGTTTGATTTGAAACTCTTTTTCATAAAGATCAGGACTGCCCAGGTGACTATAATAGGCGAGTTTCATGGCGCGGTTCAGCAGTTTTACCGATTCATAGGTCTTTATGGCTTCCGACTGGTTTTTTATCTTTTCCAACGTCTTGTCGTCAATGGCCGTGGATTTAAATTCATCCAGAACCCTGTCCAAAGCCTCCTCGGCCCTTTCCGCATCCACGCCTTTTTCCATTTTTCCGGTAATGACCATCAGGCCTGGATCCTCATTTCCCAGCACATAGGCGCTGATACTGGCAAACAACGAAGAGTTTTTGACCAGTTTTTGTTCCAGAAGAGAAGACCTTCCAAATCCAATAATGTCCGTAATCAGGTCACAAGGTATGTAGTCTTCTTCCAGTCTTCCAGGAATATGATAGACTTTATATAGTGCATCCGTGGGTACTTCGGCAAAAACCGTCTTTGTTCTTTTAGCCCGCTGCACCGGCTCTGCGGGAGGAGCATCATGTTTAACCGGACTGGGGGGAATGGCTCCAAACCACTTTTGGGCGAGCTGAAAGGCCCTTGAAGGCTTGATATTTCCTGCTATGGCCAAAATGGCGTTGTCAGGGGAATAATATTTGCTGAAAAAGTCCTCCAGGTCCTTTTTTTCAAACCGCTCAATATCCTCGATTTTCTCCCCTATCGTAGGCCAACGGTAGGGATGTAGCTGGTAAGCAAGATTTCTCACATGATGCATGGCATCCCCATAGGGCTGATTGAGGTACCGTTGTTTAAATTCTTCAATGACCACGCTTCGCTGCGCCTCTATGGTTTTTTCATACAGGCTGAGATGCATCATCCTGTCGGATTCCAACCAAAACGCTGTTTCAATATTGATGGCCGGAAGGCTAATGTAGTAGTTGGTAATGTCTGTATTGGTAAACGCATTGCATTCACCGCCTACCCTTTCCAGTTCACTGTCAAAATTGGCCACATGCCTGGACCCGCCAAACATCAGGTGCTCAAAATAGTGCGCAAGTCCGGTTTTTCCCAGGACCTCGTTTCTTGAACCTACTTTGTACAAGAGGTTAAAAACAGCCATTTCCGAAGATGGATCTTCGTGGACCAAAACTTTCAGTCCGTTCTCTAAAGTAAATTGCTGGTAGTTGATCATAAACGCAGGGGCAAAAGTAATAAATTTTTTGCCTTCTGCCCCTTTATTGATCAAATAGATTCCCCCTTATATCCGGCGTTTTGCAAGGCTTTCTTTACCTCATCTTCCGTGACTTTTCCTTCTACTGTGAGTAGCTTGTCAGGATGCTGGAGGTCTACTTCCCAGTGGTTGGCTTTCAACTTTTCCATGGAGGGTGTGATGGTGGCCACACAGCCAGCACATTTTACATTTGTTTTTAACTTGATCATAACGGTTGTATTTGTTTTTGTGTTTAACATGTTGAAGGTGATGAACCGGCATGGCTCATCTTAATTGCTGAACTTCAGGCGCAGGCTATTGCTGACTACAGACACCGAACTCAGTGCCATGGCTGCTCCCGCGATCATGGGATTGAGCAGGAAACCGAAGGCAGGATACAATATCCCCGCTGCAATAGGAATACCGATTATATTATATATAAATGCCCAGAAAAGATTTTGCCGTATGGTGACAACGGTCTTTTTGCTGAGCTGTAGCAGTAGCGGGATGTCTTGTAGGTTGGAATGCATCAGGGTAGCTTTTGCAGCATCCATGGCGATATCGGTTCCTTTGCCCATGGCGATTCCCAGGTCTGCCAGCACCAGGGCTTCGCTGTCGTTGATCCCGTCTCCCGCCATGGCCACCGTTTTTCCCTTTTGCTGCAAAGCTTTGATATAATTTGCTTTGTCTTCGGGCATCATGCCGCTTTCATAATGGGAAATGCCGACAGACCGGGCCACAGTCGCGGCCGTTTTTTCCTGATCCCCGGTCAGCATATGCACTTCGATTCCCATTTGCGTGATTTTCTCTACTGCCGCTTTGGAGCCTGCTTTGATTTTATCGGTGATGCTGATCACACCGATCAAAGAAGTGTCTTCCGAAACGTAAACCACAATGCTCCCATTTTCCAGATGTTCCTCACCCTTTTGGATCAGCTTATGGTCCAGGGAAACACCTGAAGATTGCAGCCATTTTAAGGTGCCGATTCGATAAAGTTTGCCATGGGCGATGCCCGAGACGCCTTTGCCTGTTTCTGACTTGAAATCATTTATTTCCGGTCTGACGCCGTCATGGGCAAAATGGTTTTGGATGGCTGAAGCCAATGGGTGTTCGCTTTTACCTTCCAAAGCCTCAACAACGGGAATCAGCATATGTTCATTGATTTGAGCGTCCCGCCAATGTACCATTCCTACTTTGGGTTTCCCCTCGGTGATGGTGCCTGTTTTATCCAGTATCAGGGTATCGGTTTTTCTTCCCAGTTCCAGACTTTCTGCATCTTTTATCAATATCCCCATGGATGCGGCTTTTCCTATTCCCACCATAATGGCTGTGGGGGTCGCCAGTCCCAGTGCGCAGGGGCATGCGATGACCAGCACCGTGATCATCGATAGCATTCCTCTCAAAGAGGCATCCTCATACCCGCTTATGCTCCAAATGATAAAGGTGACCACCGCCACTATGAGGACGGTAGGGACAAAATAGGAAGTGACCTTGTCCACGGTTTTTTGAATGGGGGCTTTGGAGCCTTGGGCGATTTTTATTCTCTCGATAATTTCAGAAAGCAGGGTCTCATTGGAGGTTTTGGTGGTTTCGAACTGAAAATTCCCCTGCTGGTTGATGGTGCCGGCAAATACCTTGTCCCCGGGTTTTTTGCCCACAGGGATAGGTTCTCCGGTCAACATGCTTTCATTGACATAAGAGCTTCCCTTTATAACGTTGCCATCGAGGGGGATTTTTTGTCCCGGCTTCACCACTACGATTTCACCTCTTTTTACCTCGCCTACCGGTACGGTGGTTTCCGTCCCGTTTTGAAACAGGATCACATGAGCGGGCTGGAGCCCCATTAATTTTTTCAGTGCTTCGTTGGTCCCGGCTTTCGCTCCGGTTTCGAGCATTCTGCCCAGCAGAATAAAAAAGATGATGACGGCCGCGGTTTCAAAGTAAACATGAGGCTCCATGCCCCTGGAGGCCAGCCATTCTGGGAAAAAGGTATTGAATGTACTATAAATATAAGCAATGCCGGTACTGAGGGCCACTAAGGTATCCATGTTGGCTTTTCCGTTTTTTGCTTGTTTCACGGCATTGGTGAAAAAGTCCCGGCCAAAAACCAGCAGAACCGGAGAGGTCAGGGCCCACATGATATAATTGCCGTATGGCATATGCATCCAGAACATGCCGATGATGAACACCGGTAAGGCGAGGATGCCGGAAGCGATGGTGTTTTTGCGGATTCTTTTATAGGCTTCTTCCTGTTGTTTTTCCAGTTCTTCTGCTTGGGGTTTTTCTATGAGGAGGTCATAACCAATAGATTGTACAGCCTTCTTTATGACTTCCAGATCAGCGGAGGCTTCGGCCAGTTCTATGATCGCTGACTGGTTGGCGTAATTCACTTCCGCGGATTTCACTCCTTCAGTGTGGGCAAGGGTGGACTCCACGCTGACTGCACAAGCTGCGCAGCTCATACCCGTTACCGGTAGTTCGATTTTTTTTAACATGACTTGTGTCCTTTTAAGTTTCAAAAGCTATGCACAAAAGTAAAACCTCGGAAGCGCATGCATTTCATATAATTTTTACAGAAATGTATACCGGACCATTTATGTAAATGGATAAAAATCATGAACTTTACACCCTCATCCGAAGTTTTAGTTCACGTATGGCTTCAATGTTATTATTTAACCTATTTAATTCATGATCAAATCTACCCTAGACCCAGCCTGTACAGGGCTGTTTTCCCCTCTGTTCCTCGATTACCTTAAACAAAAAGACAGTTTAAAGGATTTTTACCATGAATACCCGAAAATTGAAAATTTTGAAAAGATGCTGAAGGAAAGGGTGTTCGGGGCGGAAAAAAGGGAGGTTTTGGTTCGGCGGTTGTGGGCGCAGTATGGGGAGCTTGAGGATGGACCGGTTTCCCGGAATATCCAGAGCCTTATTCAGGGAAATACCTTCACTGTAACAACGGGTCATCAGTTGAACCTGATGACGGGACCCTTGTATTTTATCTACAAAATCGTTTCGACCATCAGGCTTGCAGAAGAATTAAAAGAACACTATCCGGACTATTCTTTTGTCCCCGTATACTGGATGGCCAGCGAGGATCATGATTTTGCTGAGATAAACCATTTTCTTTTTGACGGGAAGAAATACGTATGGGAGACCGATCAGAAAGGCCCGGTGGGCGAGTTTTATCTGGATAAAGGTATACAGGAACTTGTTTCCGAGCTTGATTTTCTGCCCGGTTTTTTGAAGGAAGCTTATCAGAAAGGCAAGCAGCTTAAAGACGCCGTGCGGAAATACGTCCACCATTTGTTTTCCCATAAAGGCTTGGTGATCCTCGATGGAAATGATAAAGCGCTCAAGCAGCTTTTTATTCCTGTGATCAAGGATGATGTTTTCCATCAAAATGCCAATGAACTGGTAAATGCCAGCAATGTCTCTTTGGAAAAGCTGGGTTATAAGACGCAGGTGTTTCCCCGGGAAATTAATTTTTTTTATATGAAAAATGGTTTGAGGGAAAGAATAATCAGGTCAAATGGGGTATTTGAGGTTATAAACCAGGAGATCAGATGGCAGGAAGATGAGTTGCTTGAAGAAATCGAAAACTTTCCCGATAGGTTCAGTCCCAATGTGGTCATGAGGCCGCTGTATCAGGAAACGATATTGCCCAACCTGGCCTATCTCGGGGGGCCGGCTGAAGTGGCTTATTGGTTTCAGCTAAAGAAGATCTTTGATTTTTATAAAGTGGGTTTTCCTTTCGTGCTTCCAAGAAACTTTGTCCTCATCACCCCGGTGAATATCACTAGGAAAATCCGGAAGCTAGGTCTCAGCCCCTGTGATTTGTTTAAGGACGTGGACCTTCTTCGGAAGCAATTTGTGAAAACAACCTCATCATTTGATCTGGATCTTCCGGACGAGAAATCCAGGCTTTCCGGGATGTTTGATGAGCTCTACGATAAGGCAGGGGGCGTTGATAAAACCTTGCAGACTTCGGTTAAGGCGGCCGGAACCCGTGCCCAAAAGACGCTGCAGCAAGTCGCAGAAAAATTCAGAAAAGCGGAGGAGAAAAAGAAAAGCACGGAGGTACGCCGGCTTTATGAAATCAAGGAGACCCTTTTTCCGGGAAATACCCCACAGGAGCGAAAGTTGAATTTCCTGCAGTTTTATCTGGAAGACGATACATTTATAGATAAGCTATATCGGTTTTTTGATCCTTTGGATTTTAATTTTATAATATTATCGCAAGATGAAATCAAAGGCGGAGCTCAGAAAACTTTATAAGCATCGGCGGAAAAGCCTTGGAACGCGTGTTAGGGAGAATTTTTCACATGGAATTGCTTTAAATTGTTTGGACTTCCTTGACAGCCATCCAGAATACCATGATATACACATATTTCTTCCCATAGAAAAACAGTATGAAATCAATACCCTGCCCCTGCTTGATGAGCTGTTCAAAAGGGGCAAAAACGTTTACAGTTCTGTTTCTTCATGGATAGACGGAAAGATGAAAACGGTACAGCTTCAGGCTGGCATGGAATATGTTGAAGACAGTTTAGGTATTAAGGTTCCAAAGATACCAGTGTATATCGATGATAGTTGCATTGATCTGGTTTTTGTACCTTTGTTGGGAGTGGACCGGAAGGGTCACAGGCTGGGTTATGGTATGGGGTTTTATGACAGGTTTCTGTTCAATCTGAGTCCCTCTGTTATGAAAATTGGGCTTTCCTATTTTCATCCCGAGGCACATATTCCGGCAGAAGACCATGATGTCCCATTGGATGCCTGTATTTTTCCGGATAATATAATAGTTTTTAATGATTAGGTTTTTTCTAAATTTAAATTTTATGGTAAAAAAGTCAATGATTGCATTTGTGGCAATGCTGTTTGCGCTCGTATTCTTTAATGAATCCAAGGCGCAGACCTATGCTACAGGAGTTGGGTTAAGGGCAGGGGTGACCAATGGGTTAACCGTCAAGCATTTTATCCAGGAAGATGTAGCGCTGGAAGGTATTCTTCATACCCGGTGGAGGGGATTGGTGATCACGGGACTCTATGAAGTGCACAAAAACATCAGGGAGGTCCGCGGACTAAGGTGGTTTTATGGGGGCGGTGCCCATATCGGATCATGGAACAGCAACAGGGTTCCACCACCTTGGGCGGACCCGGATTTTAGGGGTACCACCGTCGTGGGTATTGATGGTATTATCGGCCTGGACTATAAATTTGTCGATGCCCCCATTAACTTGTCACTGGATTATAAACCGGCATTTAACATTATCAATGGAGCCGGTTTTTGGGGCGATGAATTAGCGTTGTCTATCAGATTTACTTTCTAACGTCTAAAGTAAATAAGTCCCCAAAAATAAAAAGCCGTCTTATCAATAGACGGCTTTTTTAGCATATACCTTTGTTAAAGGTTAATTTTGCGGGATGAGTTTAATCAGCAGACCCGTGCCTTCAGTGACCGCGTAAATATACCCATCAGGGCTTTCGGCTACATGTCTTACTCTTCCAATATCCTGAAGAAGTTTCTCCTCTCCCAGATAAGAGGTTCCCTCCAATTCCACGCGTGCAATGTGCTGTTTGGCCAAAGCGCCTACAAGTAGATTTCCCCGCCATTGTGGGTATCTGTCAGACGTGACCAACATTGAACCGCATGGGGCTATGGACGGCACCCAATAATGTACAGGCTGCTCCATGCCTTCTTTTTCCGTGTCTTCGCTAATAACAGAACCATCATAGTCGATGCCATAAGTGATTTCCGGCCAGCCGTAATTTTTACCTTTTTCTATCAGGTTGATTTCATCTCCGCCTTGTGGCCCGTGCTCTATTCCCCATATCCTGTCATTTTCCTTGTCATATACCAAGCCCTGTGGATTCCGGTTTCCATAAGTCCAAATCGAAGGAATGGCTCCCGGCTCGTCCACAAAGGGGTTATCATCGGGGATACGGCCATCGTCATGTATTCTGTGGATTTTGCCGTGTGAGTTTTTCAATGTCTGGGCATTTTCAGGATGACTGCCCCGGTCACCATTACTGAAATACAAGTAATTGTCGTTGTCGAAAACGATTCTGCTGCCAAAGTGCCTTCCTCCTTCTACAGCTGGAGTGGTGATAATGAGGTCTTCTGTTTCTACAAAGGAGTTTCCTTCTATTTTGCCACGCATGATAGCGGTGGCGCCTCCCCCCTCCACGGGTTTGGCGTAGGCGATGTATACCCATCCATTCTGAGCATAATCAGGGTGCAGTTGAATGTCAAGAAGACCTGCTTGATTTACTTCATGCACTGCTGGCACCCCCGCCAGTTTTTCTCCTGTATGTTGGTCATTTTCGAAAATGAGAATTTCTCCCTTGCGCTCTGTGACCAGCATTCTTCCATCAGGAAGCCAAGCCATTCCCCAAGGATTTTCAAATTCTGTATACAAGGTGTCCACCTTGAAGGACAGCTTTTCCGATGCCACTGCAAAGGGATCAGGTTCGGCGGTCTCTTCTACAGATGGATCACAGGCCAGTGCCACCATGGAAAGCACGCCAACCAAAATAAAGTTATAATAGTAAATAGTTTTCATCCGATTTTATAGTTAAGTACGCGAAGATAGTAAATTTTTAAGGGATTGTTTGGCCACGTTTCATTTTCAAAGCTGGATTGGGGGCTATGGTTAAAAAGGTAAGTTTGGTCGGAAAGGACAAAGCGGAAGGCAGCAGGATTTTGAGCCGTATTTTCTGTGTGGATCTGTTTTTTTTTCAGGGAATTATTATGCCGTCAGCATAAATGCGCTGATCCAGTGTCGGTTATCATATTAAGAAACCCCTAGTTTAGCTATAAAATGCTTTTATGTAGGGGTGAAATGCAGAATACTTTACCTAACTTGTTTCGATATTAAATTTTAGTATATGTTAAAATTTGGAAATTTACTATCGCTGAGTTTTAATTGTAATTTATATTATTCTAATTTTTACGTGTTGTACGGTATAAACACCTGAATAATTTTGGTACTTGTTTTATGAATTTCAACCCTAAAAAAATGTATTTGACCTTTAGATTGTGTGTGTTCATCGAATAATTTCCTGCCCGGGAAAAAAATATATGAAATTAGTATCATGATAATTAAAACAGCAATGAGGAAAGTTATGAATTTGAAAGGGTATAAAATGATAAATAGCTTGGCCCTTTTGGTGTTGTTTCTCCTTACTTCCTGCCTGAATGAGATGGGAGAAAAGGGGCCACAACTAACTACGCCTGTGGAAGGATTGCATGCCAATAGCAATTTTGACTGGAAAACTTCACGGGAAGTAGAGGTAACCGTCACGGGTTTATCCATAGATCTTGGTGTGAAGAGGAGGCTTTCTTTGCTTTCGGAGGACGGGACAGTGTTTTATTCAGGCACCCATTCCATGAGCGAGGATTTTGTAATGGAATTTGAGTTGCCTAACCATGTTCACCAGATTACAATGCGGTATGGAAATGTGGACCTAAAAGAAGAAATAGCCGGCTCTAAAGTTTCCTTCGGTTTTTCAGTGGATAATGATAACGGTGACCTAGAATAATGATTTTGAAACGGTTTATGAGAAATATATTGGTTATAGTGTTTATAGGTTTAGGGATTGTTTCATCCAATGCCCAAAACATGGTCCGAAACGACGCGGAATTAGGAGACAGAAACCTTTATCTCGCCAGTTGTTGGTCGATGAACGGGGTGACTGTCAGCGGTGAAGCATCCACGTTGGTATCAGGGTCTTTCAGTTTCAGGACAAATCCTGTTGTCAGTGAATCAGCAACAGCTGTGTGGATCAAATCCCCATGGCTAAATCCAGAAGCAGGAAACATCACTGTTAAGACCAGGCTTGATGGCAATTCAGGTGGAAACAGGGCGGTTGTCTTTCAGTATGTAACTTTTAATGGAAGCAACGGCGGTACCGGCGAGGGAAATGCGGTGGAGTTCGCCCGTTTTGATTTTCCCAACCCGATAAATAATCAGACATCTGTACATAATGTGAGCGTGGCAGTACCGGCAGCGGTAATCGGTCAGCCTCATAAGATCCTCATCAGTTTTACAGGAACCGGGGGGAGCGCCAGGATAGGCTTGGATGATTGGGTCATCCCAGGAAAGTACAATGTTGACCCCTCAAAAAACTGCTTTCCTTTAATTGACGAAGTCGACAGCGACGGCGATGGGGTTCCGGATGAGGAAGATGATTATCCGAATGATCCTTTTAGGGCGTACAATAATTATTTCCCCTCCAAAAACTTCGGGACATTGATGTTTGAGGATTTGTGGCCCGCATTAGGAGATTACGATTTCAACGATCTGGTGGTGGATTACCGGATCAATAGAGTGACCGATGCAGACGGCGAAGTGGTAGAAGTTATCACTGAGTTGAAGACAAGGGCAGCTGGCGCGGGGTTCCGAAACGGCTTTGGTATAGAATTTACCGGACTGGCACCTGACAGGATAATTGCAGTGGAGGGCACCAAAATAAAAACGGAGAGCATCCATGTATTTGCGCCGAATGGGCTTGAAGCCGGGACGGAGTACGTGACCTTTATTCCTTATGACGATGCCCATAACGTACTTACCCATCCCGGGGGAGGCTCTATCGGAATCAATACAGACCCCAATTTCCCATTGCAGAAGCCTGTCACACAGACAGTGATCCTTACGCTTAAAAAAGACGGCCAGGCAGCAATAGGAGGAGCTACCAGCTTGGCAGAAGTGGGTATGGGTAACTTTAATCCCTTTCTGATCAGTAACCAAAATAGGCAACTGGAAGTGCATTTGCCGGGCAAAACGCCTACAGCCTTGGCTGATAAAAGCTTGATGGGTACAAAAGACGATGGTTCTCAATCAGGTGTTTCTAACAGTTATTATAAGAGTAAAGAAACCAATTTGCCATGGGCAATGAATATATCAGAAAGCATCCCTTATATGGTTGATAAAGTGGATGTTACACAAGGATACAGGAAATTCTTTGACTGGGTTGTTTCCGGCGGTTCGATGTATGCGGATTGGTATCTGGATTTACCTGGACACCGGGATAATGGGGTGTTGCTTAATGCCCAATAGATTGGTTAGTTGGATTTTTTGGTATGGAAAATTTTTTGAGGTAGGGAAAGAGGCGAAGCGTATCGGAAAAAATAAGAGGTAGGAAGAGGGGTTAGTCCGAATTTTTTAGGATAACAGGGCTTGAATGTTGGTGAGAAGGCCCTGTTATCCGCTACTTTTTGAAGATGAGAATATAAGAGAAAAAGGAGTTACACGGGGTGAAAACATATTTTTTTACCACGTTGGATATGAAAGGATGGTTTGTTTTTCATTTCTATAAACAAAGTGTATAATTCATATATCCCGTATTTGTAGAATAATTATTTGTTTTTAGTCAAAAATAGAGTGTTAAAGTTTTTAATGATTGGTTATGGAAGGAAATGTTTACAATGACCGCTTAAATCGGATTTTAGACAAAAGGCGTAGGCTTTTGTTCTTTTTGGTATTGCTGGGATTTCTTTGCAATCCGAATGTTTACGCGCAGACGGTTACTGTGACCGGTGATCAGAACAATGTAGTGATTTCCGAGGTTGTCCTTTCGGTTAATGGTAATGAAATTGTTCAGACCTCGCCTTCCGGTAATGAGAACCCGGAACCCATAGATGTGCCCGTCTTGATTAAGTCATTGAAATTGGAAGATGGGAAGTCGATATACGCTACGACGAGGCAACCGGAAGTTGCCAACCCACATCCTTTGCTGGGGTCAGATGAAATCAGGTCAAACGCTGTGGAAATTATCCGGTCAGATGACCGCCCATTTGTAAGTCATAGGAGTCCTGACTTTTTACAAAGTCTCCGGGAGGTGGTATCTACGCCGGATTTGAGGTCATACTGGAGTATTGGCGGACAGCCTTCCATTCCAAATGGGGAGCAGTTTGTGGATTTTTTCTATTCAGATCAAATTATTTCATCCGGGTATTTATTGTATACAGAACGTTTTGGTAACTCAGCCACCGATTTTATTGCCCTGGGTAAAAACGGAGAGCCCATATCCGGGACCAAGACCGTGCAGGTCCGGGGTTGGCAGTGGAATTCAGGTGTCAATCATATGATTGACGTTCCTGGCCAGACCCAATGGCTGGTGCTTTTTTCTCCCATAATTTTCGAAGCTAAAGAGCCTATCCACGGCATACGGGTAATCAGCGTGAATGAGCCTGATGGAAAACTGGTTTTTTTCGTCAATGAAATTTTTGCCGCACCGGATTTTGCCGAAAGGGTCAACAGCAAGACGGGAGGCGAAGCTGTAGTTAATATTTTTGAAAATGATGAACTCAATGGTTTCCCCTTGAACCCCATCGACGTTTCCATGACAGTACTTAAGCCGTTTCCTGACAACACGGTGGTGCTTCATCCGGACGGCACCGTGGATGTTCCTCCTAATACGCCGGCAGGAATTTATACCCTTACTTATCAAATCAGTACCCCACTTGGAGAGACTTCTACCGCGGAGGTAAGGATAGAGGTAATCGATTATGTCCCGGAAGCTATTGACGATTTTGGCACCGTTGAAGACAGTTTTGGCAAGGAAAACCTACTGAATGTCTTGGACAATGACCTTCTTAATGGACTTTCTGTGGCATTGGAGGATATCATATTAACTGAGGTAGAAAATAACACAGGTGGGGTATTGACCTTAAATGATGATGGTTCGGTGGATATTGCCAGCGGCACATCAAGTGGAACCTACGAATTGATCTATCAGATATGTGACAGAGAGGACGCCACCAAGTGTGATCGGGCCACGGTGAAGGTGTATGTGGAAGTAACTGTATTGGAAGCGGTGGATGATGATTTCGGAACCGTTCCATCGCGTCGCGGAGGTGTTATCGGCAATGTGTTGGAAAATGACCGGTGGAATGGTGCACCTTTGGAACCTGAAATGGTACTGGTAGAATTGATAGACAATGCAGGGCTCTCGGGAGTTGAAATAACCGAAGAAGGGGACCTTATCATTCCTGCGGATCTGGAACCCGGTGAATATGTATTGGTATATGAAATCAGCGAGTCTATAAATCCGGAAAATAAGGATCAAGCCGAAATAAAGTTCATTATAGCCGATTTGCATATAGAGGCAAACGACGATGATGTCATCACCAATCAAAACAAAGCGGTAGTAATCAATGTGCTGCTCAATGACTTTGTTAATCCCGGAGAACTTGATGCCGGGACCCTGACAATAGTTGAACAGCCGCAACAGGGGACAGTTAAAATCAACTCCGATGGCAGTATTACCTATACACCCGGTGTCAACTTTAGTGGAGAGGACGCCTTTGTGTACGAAATCTGTGATCATTCCGACAGACGGTTTTGTGACCAGGCCAAGGTGACCATTACCGTCAGACCTATTTTATTGGACCTGGCAAAAACAGCAGACGCGGCAACGGTCGTTATGGGCGAAATGCTCACGTACAGCATCGAATTGGTCAATAACAGTGAATTTGACCTTTTTGACGTGATGGTGGAAGATATACTTCCGGCGCAATTGATGTATTTGTCGGCCAATCCATCTCCCGAAGAAGGGAGTGTCTGGAGAATTGCAAGCATACCTTCAGGAGAAAAGGCAGTCATTTCCATTGAGGCCATTGCTGTGGCAACAGGAGAGGTGATCAATACGGCAACCGTTTCTGTTGGAGAATATGAGGATGAAGTAGCTGCTCCTCCGGTGAACATCTTGCCTAAGCCTGTCGATTTAAAAGTGAGCAAGACGTCATTTGGTAAGGATATTTATGAAGGAAATGAATTCGAATATGAAATAACACTTACCAATGAAGGTTCGACGGATGCTGAAGAGGTGACCCTGGTGGACGTATTGCCCGATTTGGTTACCTATCTGGGATTTTCCTCTTCGGATTTTGCTGGAGAGGTCCAGGTTAGCGGCAATGTCATTTCGTGGACTGTCCCAACAGTCCCGGCCGGGGCGGTACTGACGTTCACCATAAAGGTCCAGGCCATTGGGACCGGGCCTGTCATGAATAAGGTGACGGTGTCCGTTCCCGATGACCAGGGGATAATATCTCCTGATTTAGAGGCAGTGGATCACAACCAGATAAAGCAGTTTTTTATCCCCAATGTGATTACGCCTGGCAGAACGGATGGGAAAAACGACACTTTTGAGATCAAGGGTATCCAGCAGTTTGCCGGTAACAAACTCACCATTCTTAATAGAAATGGCGATCATGTTTATGAATCGGACAATTACCAAAATGACTGGAATGCACCTGGATTAAATGGAGGACCTTATTACTACGTGCTGGTCATTACAGATAGCCAGGGTAAAGAACAGGTATATAAGGGGTGGGTACAGGTGATCAAATGAAATTTTTGATGCCCTGGATTGGAGCTAACCGTGCTTGTATAGAACATAAAATTAGATGATCGATGAAAAATATTTTTAGATTAATTGGTTTTTTGCTGCTTTTCTTTGTGGGAATGGGCGGGGCTTGGGCCCAACAATTGCCCCAGTTTAGTCAGTATATGTTTAATGGTCTGCATATCAATCCTGGATATGCGGGATACAAAGGAGAACATTACCTACAGTCGACTTACAGGAGTCAGTGGGCCAATGTTCCGGGAGCCCCAACTACCTTTACCGTGACGGCGGATTTCAGCGCCAATGAGGGTTTGATGGGTTTTGGGGCTTCTATTTTTTCTGATGAAGCGGGGCCTTCTAAAATAAATACCGGCTTGCTGACCTATGCCTACAGGATACAAACGGGACAGGCCTCTTTTTTGGGATTTGGAGCCAGTGCAGGTGTGTCGGAATATGCCATCGACGGGTCTATGCTGAACCCTAATGATTTTGATGATCCGGATATCCCCGAGGGTAGGATCAACCTTTTTACGCCCAACCTTAACACAGGTATTTTTTTTCATACCCCGGGGTTTTATGCCGGCTTCAGTGCCTTTAACATGATAGGCAAAAAGCAACTGGAAAAAGAAGCCGTGGCGCTGGCCTACCATCATCTTCATTATTATCTGACAGTGGGAGGATTGGTCCCTTTATCTGACCAGGTGCAGTTTAAACCTTCCTTTTTAATAAGGGACGCGAGAAGCGGTCCCACCAGTGTGGACCTCAATGGGATGTTCCTTTTTATGGAGAGACTATGGGCGGGAGCCTCTTACCGGACAAATTTCAGTTTAGGTCAGGATTTTGCCCCCCAGGAGTTATCGGCAAGAAATGCGGTCGCCATGATTTTGGAATTATTCGCTACAGATAACCTGAGGCTGGGGTATGCTTATGATGTTCAGACCAATGCCTTAAGCGGTCTCCGGAACAGCTCTCATGAAATTTCGGTGGGGTATTATATCTCACCAAGAAAAGTAAATATGAAAAATCCAAGATGGTTCTAAAGATGAAGAAGATTTATACAATTGTGCTCTGTCTGATGCTAAGCGGCAATGTATTGATGGTCCAGGGCCAAAACACATTGCTGCGATACGCGGACAAGAAGGCGGATGAATCCAATTATTATGAGGCAGCCAAAGAATATGAAAAAGCCTTCGACAGAAAACCTTCTTATAGAGCGGCAAAAGGAGCTGCACGCGCTTATGCTTACCTACGGAATTATGAAAGGACCCATGAATTTTGGAAAAAGGCGATTGGATTTGATCAGGCGGGGAGGGAGGATTGGCAGCACTATATTGCTGCGGCTAATCAAGCTGGAGAAACTACCGAGGTAATGCGTGCTTTGGATTCCCTGAGAGCAACCGGGTCCGGGATGATAAGCAATCTGTACATAGACTCTCTTCTCCATTGGTATGGTCAGCAAGACCGTACGGTTCTCAACAGCCTGGATGAGGTCAACAGTTCCAGTACGGAATTTGGATGGACAAAGGACAGCAGGGGGAATGTATATTTTTCGTCTGATAGGGGTGAGGTTTTTGACAGGAACAAGCCGGCGGTAAGGATAGACAAGAGTTATAGATATTATGACAAAAAATCCGATTGGACAGGGAGGGATTTTTTGGGGGTGTATAAAATGGATCAGGATGGGGAGATTACCTCTTTTAATGTTCCTGTTCCTGAAGTCTTTCACCTTGCAGATCCTTATTTTTTAAAGGATCAAGCCGTTGTTTTTTATACGGCGACCAGAAAGATAAAAAGGCCCAAAAACTATGAAGTCCAGCCGGAAATCTTTTTTAGCAGATTGGATGAAGCAGGAAATGCTGTTGATTTTAAACCCCTCCCTATCAACAATGCCCTGGAGTATGGTGTGAAAACGCCGTTTGTAGACGAAGCCAACAGACGCTTGTACTTTGCGTCGGATATGCCGGGGGGCTTCGGGGGCTATGACTTATATGTGATGGAATATGACCGTGATTTTAATTTCGGTCAACCTGTCAATATGGGTTCGTCCATCAATACCGCCGGAAATGAGCGGGATCCTTATGTTCACGACGGGAGGTTTTATTTTTCATCTGATGGGCATATTGGATTGGGCGGACTGGACTTGTTTGTCGCGGATATAAAGGAAGATAAAATAGGGCATCCTAAAAACATGGGAGTCCCTTATAATTCACCTCAGGATGACTTCGGAATC
The DNA here is from genome assembly GCF_042652345.1 of Negadavirga shengliensis. Taxonomy (NCBI): domain Bacteria; kingdom Pseudomonadati; phylum Bacteroidota; class Cytophagia; order Cytophagales; family Cyclobacteriaceae; genus Negadavirga; species Negadavirga shengliensis. Next base: position 96,322 of record NZ_JBHSJJ010000015.1, on the reverse strand, counting down.
AGCATTTCAGACGAAGGCATTCTCCTGGCATCCAACAGACCCGAAAGCCTGGGGCTGGATGATATCTTCAAAGCAGAAAATATCGGCCTGCGATTTCAGGCCTTGGTGGTGGATTGTGATGGGGAACCGATAAAAGGGGACGTGGATTTTATGCTTCAGGAAAGTGAGAAACAAACCAACGTTTCTGTCAAAAAAGAGGACGAGGCCAATTTCCATGCGGAATTAAGGCCGGACATGGATTACCAGGTGCTTGTTAAGAAACAGGGATATTTCACGGTCAAGGATGATGGACTTACCACCAAGCAAATGGTGGGAGACCGGATCACGAAAACATATCAGCTGGTTAAAATCCCATACAACACTTCGGTATACGTGGACCTGGTTTATTACGATTTGGACCAGGCGGTAATTCGTGGAGATGCCGGGCAAATTTTGGACAAAGTTGCTGAGCTACTCAAATCGTTTTCTTTTTTGGACATTACCGTCCGCTCCCATACCGACTCCAGAGCAAGTCATGCCTATAATGAAACGTTAAGCGAGAAAAGGGCCGATGCTGTCAGGGATTACCTGGGGCAGTTTGGAATTGCCCGGTCAAGGGTAAAATCCGAGTGGTTTGGAGAAAGGCAACTGATAAACGATTGTGGCGATGGGGTGCCCTGTTCTGAGTCATTGCATCAGCTTAACCGTAGAAGTGAATTGCTTTTGCTGGCCTTTCCCGATGAAGGGAAGGCCTATGAATGGCCTGGTGAATTGGAAGGTACGGACCTTTGTGAAATAAGCAATATCCTTATCACCAGAGAGATGCCCATGGTGCACTTTGACTTTGATAAATCTGACCTCAATCTGGCGGCAATGAAGACACTGGAAAAGGCAATATTGATGCTGAATCATATGCCAATCGAAGGGCTTTCTATCGAAGGTCATACCGATATCAGAGGCTCTGAGGACTACAATATAAGGCTTTCCGAAAGAAGGGCTTTGGTCGTAAAAGAATACCTGGAAGGCAGAGGCATTGCTTCTGACCGGTTGGTGTATGACTATTTTGGTAAAAGCAAACCCATTTACGATTGTAAAGAAAGCCCGTGTTCTCCGGAAATGCACCATATAAACCGAAGGACGGCGTTAACGCTGCCTGAACTCAATAAAGATTGGCGCAGCGCCATGCAAAAAAAATGAAGGACAGACTATTTTTAGGATAGGGAATGGATCATCCTTATGGGCAAGGTGGGACGCCGGTAAGGGTTTAATAACACTGTTTTATGATTGCCCTATCAGAGGCTGTAAATCCGGTTGTCTATATGATGACCGGATTTTCTCATATTATAGATGATAAAAAAGCAAACATCACCTTTACGGGAATTCATTCGCCTGATTTGAAAAGCGGCAGAGAAAAGCGGCAGGTCTGAATGTGCACAGCAGTAAAATAAAGATGGGCCGGTTCAAACAGACCGGCCCATCTTACCATAAATTTCCGGGGTTTTATCCACCCGCTACGCAGGTTTTACTGCTGTTTAAAATTTTTGATAGTTAACGTCGAACCAAGACAGTACTGTTTGTTATTCTGCGCTGGTCAACAATTCCATGGGATCAGAATAAGGGATGGCGGCCAGTTGAGACAGCTTTTCTGCGAGGATGTTTTCGTAAGCCATCTTGTTTTCTTTAGCAATAGGTTCAGATGGAGGGATTTTTTCCTTCAGCCAATCCACTTGCTTGCCATGTTTCCAAAACCTAAAGCATAAATGGGGCCCTGTGGCCAAGCCGGTGCTTCCCACGTACCCAATGACCTGCCCTTGCTTCACCCTGGTTCCTTTTTTTATCCCCTTGCCGAATTTGGACATGTGTAGATATTGGGTGGTATAAGTAGCATTGTGCTTGATTTTGACATAGTTGCCGTTTCCACCTGAATAGCCGGCTTCAACCACCGTTCCATCACCCACGGACCTGATTTCTGTACCCGAAGGGGCGGCGTAGTCTGTACCGAGGTGGGGTTTATATCGTTTTTGAACGGGATGGAACCGGCTCAGACTGTATCTCGAACTGATTCTCGAAAATTTGAGCGGATCTCTCAAAAAAGCTTTTTTCAGGCTGTTTCCTTCCTGGTCGAAATAGGAAACCTGGCCGTTTTGTTCAAAAGGTATGGCATGGTAAGGTACACCCATGTGCTCAAAATAAGCCACTTCGATTTCATCCACGCCGACTACCTGATCATCTACAAGTTTTTCATTAAACACTACTTTGAATTTATCTCCCTTTTGGAGGCGCTGAAAATCCACGGTCCAGCCATAAAGATCGGCAAATTGGTCTATCAGGTCGGGAGTGAGCCCCAGTTGGGTCATGTTTACATACAAAGAGCTGCTTATGGTTCCTCCTATTTCTTTTTTCCGAAATTCAATGGGTTTGTTTTCCATATAAATTTCCCTTTCATCCAGTTTAAAAACCACAAATTCTGTGGGGTTGGGCTCATAAATAAAAAATTGGGCTTGGGAGGAATCCTTAGGGGTCAATACCGTGTACTTTTTGTTAAAAGCGATTTTTTTGACATCAAAAATATCTTTGGACTTTCTGGCTATTTCGTCTATAATCTGGTACGGGACATTAAAAGGTGCCAATATCGTGGAGAGCGTCTGGTTTCTCTTAACTACTCCTTCTATAATGTCAAGTCCGTCAACGTTGATTCCGTACAGTAGGGTTTCTTCCGGTATCAGGGGCAATTCTTCAACAATCAGTTCTTCTTCAATCTCGGGATGGTCGGTGGCGTTGAGTCTGTACATGCCCACGGCGGCACCGGCTAGCAGTAGCAGACTTACATAGATCCAATTTTTCTTCATGCAGGCGAATGTTCAGATGAGGTTCAGTTTACAAAAAAAGCACATTTTTTGCATAAAAACCAAATTTTACGGGGTTTTTATGCGGGATGATTTATATAGTAATTATTACGTTCAGATTATAAATTTATTATTCGACTTCTTCAAAAGTTATAATCTATTTAACAAAATAGCAATCTCTAAATCGAATTGTTATCTTTGGCGTTCAATTTCTATCAAAAAGAGAATACAATATGCTTAGAACACATACTTGTGGAGAATTGCGTCTGGCAGATGTCGGTAAAAAGGTAACCCTGACGGGATGGGTGCAGCGGGTGAGAAACAAAGGGGGACTGATTTGGGTAGATTTAAGGGACCGATATGGCGTTACCCAATTGATTTTTGAGGAAGGCAGTACTTCAGACACCTTGTTGGAAGAGGCAGCTTCATTGGGTAGGGAATACGTCGTGCAAGCAGAAGGGGATGTCATAGAAAGGGCATCCAAAAACGATAAAATACCAACAGGGGCCATTGAGATAAAAACCTCGTCGTTGAGAATATTGAATGCGGCCAAAGTACCTCCTTTTATCATTGAAGATGAGACCGATGGTGGGGAGGATCTCCGGATGAAGTACCGCTACCTGGATTTAAGGAGAAATGTGGTGCGTGAAAAGCTGCTCCTTCGACACAAAATGATGCAGGAAACCAGAAAATACATGGATAGTGTGGGTTTTATGGAGGTGGAAACGCCTGTGTTGATCAAGTCTACACCCGAGGGAGCCAGGGATTTTGTGGTGCCAAGCCGGATTCATCCGGGAGAGTTTTATGCTTTGCCTCAGTCACCCCAGACGTTCAAGCAGCTGCTCATGGTCAGCGGTTTTGACAGGTATTTTCAAATCGTGAAATGCTTCCGTGATGAAGACCTGCGCGCTGACCGTCAGCCTGAATTTACCCAGATAGACTGCGAAATGTCTTTTGTCGAGCAGGAAGACATACTACAGACTTTTGAGGGAATGATCAAGCATCTGTTTTCCACGGTGAAGGGGATAGAATTGGAAAGGATTGCCCGGATGAGCTATGCCGATGCCATGAAGTACTATGGCAATGACAAGCCTGATATCCGTTTTGATATGCGTTTCACAGAGCTGAATGAACTGGCTCAAAACAGAGGATTTAATGTGTTTGATTCCGCCGAGTTGGTTGTGGGTATCTGTGCCAAAGGTGCCGGTGAATACACCCGAAAACAGCTGGACGAGTTGACCAATTGGTTGAAAAGGCCGCAAATAGGAGCCAAAGGCTTGGTTTACGTAAAATGCAATACAGATGGTACTTTCAAATCCTCGGTCGACAAATTTTATTCCCAGCAGGATCTCGGGGCCTGGGCGGAGAAAATGGGCGCCCAAACCGGTGATCTGCTTTTGGTGCTTTCCGGTGAAGCCTCCACTGTCCGTAAGCAGCTTTCCGAACTCCGCCTTAAAATGGGAGAGGACTTGAACCTTCGTGATAAATCAGTGTATAAGCCATTATGGATTTTGGATTTTCCCTTGCTTGAGTGGGATGAGGAGACGCAAAGATATCATGCCATGCATCATCCTTTCACTTCCCCCAAAAAAGAGGACATGGAACTGTTGGATACAGACCCGGGAAAAGTCCGTGCCAATGCCTACGACCTTGTTATCAATGGCGTGGAAATAGGCGGGGGCTCGATAAGAATACATGATAAGAATACCCAAAAACTCATGTTTAGCCGTTTAGGCTTTTCTGAGGAGGAAGCCCAGAAACAATTCGGTTTTCTGATGGAGGCTTTCGAATACGGAGCGCCACCGCATGGCGGCATTGCCTTTGGCTTTGACAGGCTTTGTGCTATTTTTGGAGGGAGTGATTCTATCCGGGATTTTATAGCCTTTCCCAAAAACAACGCAGGCAAAGACGTGATGATTGACTCCCCAAGCAGTATTTCAGATGAACAGCTAAAGGAACTGTCCATTGGCTTAATAAACAAGAACAGGTAAAAACAAAACCTACTGATATTCCATATCAACCCCCAAACCCTAACCCGCTCAGGTTTAAAAGAGAAAGAGGGAAGGCCTGGGGGTTATTTTTTTGCGGCTATGAGGTGACTGCGGATGCCCATTACGATCAGGAGCTGGGCGAGCATATACGTGCCCATGACGAGAATGGAACTGTCGGGAATTGGGTGGAAAAATTGGTCCAGGGCTAAAATGCCATCTGAAGCCATAAAGAGCATGGCCCCCAGAAACACCTGCCAGAAACTACCGGGGTTGGTCCTCCCGTACCTTTCACGGGCAATGGTAGCCATCAATACGATCGCCAGTATATAAATGATGACCGGTATTTTCAAATCCTGAAGCTGGTTATGAATCAAAAAATAGAGAAAGGCAGAAAGGATATAAATGGGGAGGTTATAAAAAAATATCTTGATGAAATTAACCTTCATGAGATTGATGGTATGATTCTGGGTCAGTTTAAAGGCAATGATATAACAGATGTGGGTCATCAGAAAAGCGCCTAATCCGAACAAAAACAAGGGGGGAAATAAAAGAAGAATATCACCCAGGAGGGAAAATGCCAGCGCCGCTCCCACACTTTTTCTAAGAATGCTTCCTTTGATCACTGACGTGGTGGTAAGAAAATAGACCAATAAGCCGGTCATGATAAGGGGTTTGCTGAAGTACCGCAGCCCTTCCTCCTGATGGATGATAAATGCCAAATCAGCCAGCCCCGCAATCAAAAACAAATAGAGCCACAAAATTCCTTTTTTTTGCATTGTTGGTGGTTTTTTGGTTTTACGGATTTTAAATATAAAAGGGAATTTCTTAGCAGGCTAAAAAAATGCAGGGGAAGGAACAAATAAGGGCAGGTTTAGGGGCAAAATACTATTATAGAATGGACACATATAAGAAATTTATAATAAGTTAAATTTAAAAATACATATATTTAATTCTTTAATTAAATTGAAAATAGGCATTACTAAAAATTTCCTACTATAGTTAATGTTAATGATTTGTTAAGTATTTTTGTATAGACAAATTAAAACTTAATGGATTCAAAAGAAGATTGACTGATTATAGACCTACCTTTGTATCGTCAAAATGGCCTAATTGTTGAAGCAGTTATCTATTTCTATCAATTAATAAATTAAATATGAGGCAATTATTACTTAAAGAATTTCTTGTGGCTTTGATGTGTGTTTTGATAGCAACTCAGGCTTATCCACAAGTTACGACAAGTTCTGTCCAGGGATCGGTTTCTGATTCGGACGGAGAAACCCTTATTGGTGCAACGGTAAGAGCGGTGCATGAGCCTTCCGGATCGGTTTACGGTGCTGTCACTAATATTGACGGTAGATTTAACCTCCCTAATCTTCGTGTAGGGGGACCGTATTCTATAGAAGTGAGTTATATAGGATATGAGCCTCAGGTTTTTGCGGGAATTGTTTTGAGGCTGGGAGAGCCGTACAGCATGAATGTGGTGCTTTTGGACAGCGATGCGCAGTTGGAGGAAGTGGTGATTACCGGGACCCGGGGATCTGATTTTACTTCCAACAGAACCGGGACCGCCACAAACATCACCAATGAGCAGATCAATAACCTGCCTCAAATCAACAGAAGCGTTCTCGATTTCACAAGGCTTACCCCACAGGCAAGCGGCAATTCTTTTGCCGGCCGGGATGCCAGATACAACAACCTGCAAATTGACGGCGCCAATTTCAACAACGGTTTTGGTCTGAGCAGCAACCCGCTTCCGGGTGGGAATTCACAACCCATCTCACTGGATGCCATAGAAGAGATTACCGTGAATATTGCCCCTTTTGACGTTGTCCAAAGTGGGTTTACCGGCGCGGGGATCAATGCGGTGACCAGAAGCGGAACAAATACCTTTAAAGGATCAGCCTATGGGTTTTTGAAAAATCAGGATTTTCAGGGCAGAAGAATCGGGGATAATGAACTGGAAAGGGTGGAAGCAGCGACCAGAAACTACGGGTTTAGACTGGGAGGCCCCATCATCAAAAACAGATTGTTTTTCTTTGTCAATTTTGAAAGGGAAGAAGATACAGGCGCCAATGCCTCCGGAGTTAATCTTTGGAGACCCTCCGAAAACGGGGTAGCTGACCCTGAAAATAACATAGCAAGAACGAGAAGATCAGACCTCGAAGCTGTCCGTAACCATCTCATCAACCAGTGGGGTTATGATCCCGGGAGATACGAGGGATACGCCAACGAAGCCAAACAACATAGTACCAAGGTTTTGGCAAGAATAGACTGGAACATAGACGAAAAGAACAAACTGGCCGTGAGGTACAATCAGGTCGTAGGCATCTCCAACCAGCTTGCCAATGCAACTTCCGGCCCTCATCCAAGGGCTTCTTTTCCCGCAGGGGCCAGGGTCGGCCTCAATTCCATTACTTTCGAAAACGGGAATTACGGATTTGAAAACACAGTAAGATCAGTGACAGCCGAACTTAACAGCTATTTCAGTTCGAAATGGTCTAACCAGTTTTTGGCCACCTACACAAGAATACAAGACAGAAGAACAACGCCTTCAGGCCATATATTCCCCTTTGTTGATATCAGGCATGAAGGGGACACCGAAGAACTGAACTACATGAGTTTCGGTACTGAGCTTTTCTCTTACAATAATGATGTCATTAACAATAACTACTCGATCATCAATAACCTGAATTATGTAGAGGGAAAACATAACATCACTTTGGGTGGCGCATTTGAAGTACAGAATTTTGGCAACAGCTTTACCCGAATGGGGACCTCGTATTACAGGTATGCTTCCGTGGCGGATTTTCTCACCACAGGTACACCCAATGAGGTTTCCCCCATCATGTTTGGTTTGACATATCCTTATGAAGGTCAGGAAACCTACGCCAGAATCAATTTTGGCCTGGCATCTTTGTATGCCCAGGATAAATTTTCGGTGAATAAGGACCTGAGCCTGACTTTCGGATTGCGTGCGGAATTGCCTATCTACCTAAACAAGCTAACGCCAAACGAATCGATCAATGAAATTACCTTGATGAACCAATATGGAATGCCCACCAATTATGATTCCGGCTTATGGCCAAAAACAAGGGTAATGGTGTCTCCCCGATTCGGATTCAATTATGATGTGAACGGGGATAGAAGTCTTATCATTCGCGGAGGGACAGGTGCTTTTTCAGGAAGGGTACCCTTTGTTTGGTTGACAAATATGCCCACCAACTCCGGTGTGCTGCAAAATACCATCGAGCCCGGTAGTTATGCCGACGTAGCCCCTTGGATCAATAACATTACCTTCCAACCTTCCCCGTATTACTACGTAGAAAACCCTCCCCAGGGGGGCGAGAACGTGTTCATTTCTTCACCCGCAGAAGGAGCACCCGGATCTTTTGCATTGGTTGACAGAAGTTTTAAAATGCCCATGGTTTGGAGATCCAGCTTAGGCGTGGACTACCAAATTCCCAATTCTTCCTTCGTGTTGACTACCGATCTGCTCTATACCAGAGACATCAATGCCGCTTTCCAGTACGGGGCCAACAGGATGAGATCAAATAACCGAATGGATTACGGCAGCAGCGGCGAAACGGGGGACTACGGAGATACCAGGGAAATATTTCTTCCTGGACAGAGCACGGCCTACAACGGTGTCATGGGAGGAAACAATGCGACTGTGCTTACCAATACCGATGTGAAAGGGCATAGTTTCAGCGGTACGGTTGGGATTTCCGTGCCGGATTACAGAGGACTCAGTGGCTCGCTGTTTTATACCTACTCTATGGCCCAGGAGGTGACGGCAAATGCCGGTTCCAGTGCGGTTTCCGCTTGGGGAGCCAGTCCTGTCATCAACAGTCCCAACGATCAGATGCTGCATATTTCCAACTTTGCCATTCCTCACCGAATTGTAGGAAATGTAAGCTACAGGGTAGAATATGCCAATTCGTTGGCGACCACTTTCGGCATATTCTATGATGGTGCCCACCAGGGCCGGTTCTCCTATGTGTATGGCAATGATCTCAATGGGGATGGTATAAATGCGGATTTACTCTACCTTCCCAAAGATTCCAGAGATCTTAATTTTGTGGATATCGTGCAGAATGAAGAAGTGGTTTACTCTGCCGCGCAACAGCTATCCGCCTTTGACCGGTTTGTGGCTGAAAACGGATTAGAAAAATACAGGGGGGGATATGTACCCAGAAATGCTTTCCTGACACCTTGGCTTAACAGGGTGGATATCAGGGTGCTTCAGGATCTATATACCCAGGTCGGAGGAAGAAGAAATACGTTGCAACTCAGTGTGGATGTGGTGAATTTTGGAAACCTGCTCAACAGAAACTGGGGAATCCAGCAAAACCTTAACGGTGCCCAAAACCTGTTGTCCAGGGCCGGCGCGGTGAGTGCTGCTCCCAACTTTACGATGAACAGGGTCTCCGGAGAGTTGCCTGCTTCTCCTTTTATCAATGCAAGCGGTTTTCATACCACATGGAGCATGCAGGTAGGACTGAGGTACCTGTTTTGATTGGCCTTTTCCCCGATCCTGGCCGATTTAAGTTGCTTATGTAATTTGGATTATCTGGGCGGCCGATGGGATGAGGGCTTGTTTGACAGACATCAGAACAAGGACCCCAATTCATTTTAAATGATTGACTATAAGCCTCGAAAATTGTTCAACAGGACTTTTTCGGGGCTTATTTTAGTTGAGGGACGATGAGGTTCGCGCATCTGAAGAGAGCCGTCTTCACGTGGACTTATTTGATAACCATAAAAAGATAAGCCAATGTAAATTCCAGTTGGGTGAAGTTGAGATCAAATATGCGGTTCTGCCCTTCCGGCCTTCCGAATTCATAGGAAAACCGGACCTCGCCCTGGACCGTATGCCTACCAAAAAGTTTGGACAATCCCACACCACCCGTCAGTCCGTACATTAAACGGTTGGGTTCATCCCCCGGCTGTCCGTAGGAAGGAATAACCAGTTCGCTTTCACTTTCCCTGCTGATATCCCTTGCTTGCAGAAGATAACCGATATGCGGCCCGAGTTTTATATGGAACCGGCCGGAGTTACCCAGGTAAAAGTTGGACAGGATAGGTACTTTGACATAATCAAAACGGGTTTCGTTGCCAATATTCACCGTATCTGTGCCGGAAAAACCAGTGGTTAACATTTGAAATTCAATCTGTGCCCCGGCATTTTTTTGAAAAAACTGTTCGATGACAAGCGCATATGTAGGGGCGGAGATACCTGTGACTCTCCTGGGGAAACTCCCCAAAGTCGACCGGTAAGAAACGCTGGATTCCGTATAACCGGCTCTTATGCCTATGCTGGTCTGGGCATGGAGACATTCTGAAAAGAAGCTACAAAAGAAAAATATCAGGAGCCCTGCAGTTGTGGTTTTCATGGCGTATAATCCTGGGACATATTCCCGCAATATAAGGGAATAACCGCAGTTACGCGGTTATTCCTGATCCTTTTTTATATCATCCAGATCATCCCTGTCCCTGAGTTTTTTGTCATCCACGTTTTTGTTCAAAAACTCATTGATCTTATCTATAGGGAATGAACTGGAAATTTCACCAAAAGAATTGATGTTCATATTGAACCCTTCCAGTTCGGAATTAACCTTCGGAGTGTCTTTTTTCTTGGTTTTCTTAGCCATTCTCTTTGCGGTTTAAATTAGCATATAGACCGGCCCCATCGGGGCTCAATCATTGACTGTTAATTTATTTAACGCAAAATCTATTCTTTTGATCAATTCTTCCCGCCCTAATATTTCAAAAACCTGCATCAAATCCGGTCCTGCGCCAACCCCCGTGATGGCAAGTCTTACCGCCTGCATCACCTTTCCCAGTTTGATCTCTTTTTCCTGTGCGGCATTTTCAAGCAGGTTTTTTGCGGTGTCAGCATCCATGGGGCCCTCAAGCCGGGAAAGTTTTTCCCGATAAGTTTTCAATACTTCCACGGCGTCCCGGTTCCATCTTTTGGCGGCGACCTGCGGATCAAACGCTTCCGGAGCAAAAATCATGAACCTGCCTTCTTTCCATAAATCTGCCGGGAACGTGGCCCGCTCTTTCATGACGGAGGCTATTTTTTCCGCTTTTTCATCGCTGATGGTTATTCCCTCTTTTTTCAAATCCCTGCTCAGGTAGGAAGCCAGCACCGTGTCCGGTTTTTTGCGCAAATATTGCTCGTTATACCACTTGGCCTTATTGATGTCAAATTTAGTACCTGACTTGCCGATACGTTCCACAGAAAAGGCTTCTGTGAGTTCTTCCATGGAGAAGATTTCCCGATGATCGCCGGGGTTCCATCCCAAGAAAGCAAGAAAGTTAAGGAAAGCTTCAGGAAGGTAGCCGGCCTCTTTGAATCCTTCGGAAACTTCTCCCGTAATTGGATCCTTCCAATCCATGGGGAACAATGGGAAGCCATGTTTTTCGGCATCCCGCTTGGAAAGCTTTCCGTTTCCGTCCGGTTTGAGGAGCAGAGGAAGATGGGCGAATTCAGGCATGCTGTCTTCCCATCCTAAGTAGCGGTACAAAAGAACATGCAGGGGGGCGGAAGGAAGCCATTCTTCGCCCCTGATGACATGGGTGATCTTCATCAGGTGGTCATCCACTATATTGGCCAGGTGATAGGTGGGCATGCCGTCTGACTTCATTAAAACTTTGTCGTCCAAAGAGTTGGAATGCACCATGACCCATCCCCGTACCATGTCATTGAGTCTTATTTCCTCTTTTCTGGGGATTTTGATGCGGATAACATAAGGCTCACCGGATTCCAGCCTGGCTTTGACTTCATCGGCAGGAAGGGTGAGGGAATTTTTCATTTGGGTTCTTGTGATGGAGTTGTATTGCGGAGACACCACCCTCGCTGCTGTGAGGCGTTGGCGCATGGCCTCCAGTTCTTCGGCAGTGTCAAAAGCATAATAAGCATGTCCTTTATCCAGGAGATCCTGGGCATATTGCATGTACATTTCCTTTCTTTCGGATTGCCTGTAAGGTCCGGAATCCCCCGGTTTCCATGGGCTTTCATCCGGAGATATCCCCAGCCAGTCCAAAGCGTCTTTGATGTAGCCCTCTGCTCCTGGGACAAACCTTGCTTGATCAGTATCTTCAATCCGGAGCAAAAATTTCCCGCCATTTTTTTTGGCAAACAGATAATTGTACAGAGCGGTTCTTACTCCCCCAATATGAAGGGCTCCTGTAGGTGATGGGGCAAAACGTACACGTACTTGTTTATTCATAGAAGTGTGTTTGGTTTATTTATCCGTTATTGTTCCCTGTTCAGACCAACAACATAGAAAAACAGGCTTCATACATAACCGGACAGCGTGCCACAATAATGCAAAGATTTACAAGGGCACGCATTTCAAGGCGCAAAGATAAAAAAATTAAAAAGGAATATGACCGATTTTCACCCAAAGTGTTTAACTAATCCATTAAATTGAAGTGGTAGAAAAACAACAGTCTCCTTGATAATGGACAAAATCACCTGTTTTTTCGTTAAAAATAGCATGGTCCCTTACTGGAGAACCGATGAAAAAGACCCCAAATAATGACTTGAGCCCGGAATTGCTGAGAATTTTGAAGATTTTCATCGTTGCCTCCCTTGCATTTGTGTTGCTATTGTCCTTTTTCAATGAAAGAAGGGCGGACAATTCCGGTGAGGACAACGCTTTTCGGGTCACCGATGCAAGCCGTTTATATTTCAGAAACATCAGGAGGGCCTATTATCAAGTGGAAAGCCGTAGCGATGCCAGACTGGACGTATACCGACTCAGCAAGCGGGTAAAGGATTCAACCCAAAATGTGCTGAATCTGGCCATTGTGCTGAACAGGGATCGCAACACCGCCTATCTTTATGTAGAGCCTCAGGGTGGATTGGCTGGCGAGGACCCATTGGAGATCAGGTGGAGGTTTCCTGAACGTAAGGAGAGTGGAACCATACATTTTTCCTTCGGTGATCGTTATTCACATGTGGTATTTGCAAAGGAGATATTTTTCAGGTTAGAGGAGAATGCCGTGTATGAGGCCAGGTTTGACAATAAATGGATTCCGGTATTACAGAATGAAACTGAAAGAAAGGCCTTTATGACCACCATCCGGGATTATCTGCGACTGGTGCAGGGATGATTTTGTGTAGGGCCAGAAAAAGAAAGCATGAAATCCATCATATTGTCCTAAAAAACCGTATATTAAAACTGTCGTCAAATTTCGCTCAAACCTTATTCCCCAAATAACCGGCGATGGAACTGAAAAGAATTGATAATTTCTGGCATTTTTTTGCCACCCAGAATCAACTCTTCCTCAAGAAAAAGGTAGGTTCGGAGGTACGTTATTGCTTTACAAAAAACAGCATTAACCTGTGCCATACCCTTAACCCAAAATTTCTTTCTGAATCAAGGCTCAGCATGAAGCATATGGATTATGAATTGGGGGTGGAACATTATGCATCAGCAAAAAGGAGATTCGGTTTCAAACTGATGCCTGAGAATGTCCACCAACGGTTGTTTTTTCCGAAAGAAATCCTGAAGCTCAACAGCAACTTTTCCTTGTATGTGGAAAGGGACCGGTTTCGAAACTTCAAAGTGACCATCGAGCCGTTCCATCCCAGGAATATCCGTGAAATCATGAGAGCGGCCAACCTGGTTTCCGAAACTTTATGGGGATTCAAATATTTTTCCGAAACCATTAAAAATTAAATTTTATCCTCACATCATCAGAAATTCAGGATGTTCGGGAAGATGCCTTTGTGATATGCTGATAATATTTTTAATTTCAGGTGTTTTTAATTTAATCGGATCCACTGAAATGGCTGAAATCAAGCACAAGCCCGCGTTTACCATGCCCATGAGGGGCCTTTTGTTGCTAACAGGTATTTATACTTCATTATGGGGTGCTTTTTTCAGGTGGTTTGGTGAGGAAGCGTTTACCTGGCTGGCCATGGAAATCGAACCGGTTGCGGTAAGCGGCACCACAGCCTACGGCACCGTGGGGATGATCACAGGCATAGCAGTTTTTCTCGCGGCATTTTATCCCTTGAGCTGGATATATCTTATTGTCGTGGGAATTATGGGAAAGCTGGTTACGCTCACCTGGTTTTTGACGGGGTATATCGGGGAAGTGGGCTGGAACAAAAGATCGGTTTTTCATGTGGTGTTTAATGAAGCCATATGGTTGGTCCCCTTAAGTATCATATTGTACAATGCATGGGAAGTGAAAAAGTTTCTTAAGGGAAATAAACCCTGAATGATTGAAGTGTCCCCGCTACAATAATGCCATCCGTTGCGCGGGTTATACCACGGTTTAGAATCTTCGATAGTGAGCGTCGAAACTCAGGTTTTAAAGTTTTTATGCTTTCATTTGCTCCATAGGATTTAATTTCACTATTTTGCAAGCTCTAAGCGCACGTGGCGAAATTGGTAGACGCACTGTCTTCAGGCGGCAGCGCCTTCGGGTGTGAAGGTTCGAATCCTTTCGTGCGCACTTTTTACCTTTTTGCCTGCCATTTCCGCCTTATTGTCCTAATGAAATTTTCATTTTTCTCGTTGACGGGAAATGTGTCTCCAAGCAGGTAGCCGTATGGCTTCAGGGAAGGAATCCTGTCAAAGGTTATTTTCAGGATGCCAACCAATGGAATGAACAATATCATTCCTGATATGCCCCATATTCCACCGCCAATCAGAATAGCCAACACCACCGCCAATACATTCACTTTTACTTTCGAACCGACCACATAGGGAGTGATCAGGTTGTTTTCCACAGCTTGGATGCCCCAAAGTACGGCCAAAGTAAGCAGGGGATAAAAAAAAGTGTCTGTGGTCAGAAAAACATACAGGATAACAAGGGCGGAACTGATAATCACCCCAATATAGGGAATCAGGTTCATCACGGCGATCCAGATAGCGAACAGCAGATAGTATTTTATACCTATCAGGTAGAAGAAAAGCCCTGACAGTACAGCAACTATTGCGGTGACTTTAACCATCCCCACCAGGTATCCGTGGATGATCTTTCCCGAATCGGCCACCCAGGCGAGAATAGCGACATTACGTTTGGTGGAGATTTGATACAGAAAAGAGATGAAAAAATCCTTATAGTAGAGCATCAGGAAAGTATACAAAGGGATAATGGCAGCCAGGGTGAGGGATCTTCCCGTGTTAAAAATGGTATTGTTTAAATTATCCTCAGAGATCCAGCTTGAGAAAAACAGGCTCCCGTTATCTTCAGGTAATGCTATTCCGGTAATTGTTTTTAATTCTTCCAGGTATACACTGGTTTTTTCTTTTAATTTTTCTCCGATTTCAGGGATATCTTTTAATAGGTAGATCATCTGGTTGACCAATACATAAATCACTCCGGCTCCCACGATAGTGACCAAAACAATGCTGATGGCTATAGCCAATGCCCGGGGAAAACGTTTTTCTTCCAGCCAGTTGCTTATGGGATACAGGGCAAATGAAAAAAAAATGCCCCAAACCAGCGGGACGATGATAAAAGCAGCCGTATGAAGCAGCCATATCAATAATACCAGTGAAAGAAGGAAATAAGCAGTGCGTTGAACGGGGTGCAGGTTCTGGTTCATTGGTATGAATTGGCTTAGGGTACTAAAATAAGGATTAAGGGTACATCAAACCAAAAAACACAACGGTTATTAATAAAAGGATTTCCTGGAAGACAATTGCAAAAATTACATTGGCAAAATTCATTGAAATACCTATCTTCACTTTTTGCTTTTACCAACCGACATATAAAATTATGATATCCAGAATTCTAGTTATTTTATTGTTCTGCGGCCATGCTTTCATCCATGCCAATGCCCAACAGAATAAACCCTTGCAGATCATCATGATAGGGGCCCACCCCGATGATTGTGATATCAAAGCCGGCGGAACCGCGGCATTATTTGTTGAAATGGGGCACAATGTGAAATTTCTTTCCGTAACCAACGGCGATGCAGGCCACATGGAAGAAGGGGGCGGAATGTTGGCCAAAAGGCGCTTGAAAGAAACCCAGGAGGTGGCCAGAAGATTAGGGATCACCTATGATGTGCTGGACAACCATGACGGGGAATTGTTGGCCACTTTGCCGGTGCGTCTCCAGGTGATCAGGAAGATCAGAGAATGGAATGCGGATGTGGTGATTGCTCCCAGATCCAATGATTACCACCCTGATCACCGTTATACCGCGATTCTGGTACAGGACGCGGCCTATATGGTCGGTGTGCCCAACGTGGCGGCCGATACCCCGCCTTTGGACAAAAATCCCGTGTTCCTGTATTTTCAAGACCATTTTCAAAAGCCCAATCCTTTTCAGCCTGACATCGCGGTGGACATTACTGCAGTGATTGATAAAAAGATAGATGCGATGGACGCGCATGAATCCCAGTTTTATGAGTGGTTACCCTGGATAGGTGGCTATTTGGATGAGGTGCCCCAAGGGAAAGTGGAAAGAAAAATCTGGTTGAAGGATAAACGAACAGGCAGCATCAATCCGCAGGTAAGGAAAAGTCTGGAAAAATGGTATGGCGCTGACAAAGCCAGGAATGCCCAATATGCGGAAACGTTCGAGATCTGTGAATATGGGTCCCAGCCTTCCGAAGAAGATATTAAAAAGCTATTTCCCATGTTAGGGAAATAATTTTTGCAGGAAAACGACTTTACAAAAATCCATATGACCGTGGGTCCCATGATCATCTTTTAAAAAGAATACCTATTATGATTGAAAAAAACGTATTGGTCACCGGCGGCGCGAGTGGCATAGGGTTGGCCATATCCAAGAGATTTGCTGCGGCAGGAGCTAAGGTTTTTATTTTGGATTATAACCGCGCCAACGGTAACAAAGAAGCTGAGGAACTCGTCGCGCAAGGACATGCCGCGGAATTTCATTTTACCGATGTCTCAGATCAAGCCCAGGTAATGGAGGTGATCGCGGCCATAAACGGCTCTATAGATGTCTTGGTAAACAATGCGGGTGTATCCCATATCGGTACCCTGGAATCTACTACGGAAGAAGACCTGGACCGGCTATATGCCGTCAATATAAAAGGGGTTTATAATTGTTCCCGTGCGGTGATAGGCCGCATGAAAGCTCAAGGGGGCGGTGTGATTATCAACATGGCCTCTGTGGCAGCTACTATGGGCATTGCTGACCGGTTTGCCTATTCTATGACCAAAGGGGCAGTGTTGAACATGACCATGAGCATAGCCCGGGACTATATTAAAGACAACATACGTTGCAACGCGATTTCACCGGCACGTGTCCACACGCCCTTTGTAGATAATTACCTGGCGAAAAATTACCCTGGACAGGAGAAGGAAATATTCGACCAACTGGCGGCAAGCCAGCCTATAGGCAGAATGGGCAGCCCCGAAGAGGTGGCCAATATGGCATTTTACCTGGCTTCGGACGAGGCCTCTTTCCTCACAGGAGGCGATTATCTTGTTGATGGAGGATTTTCAAAATTAAAAATGTAATTAATCAAACGCTTTAATATAATTTATGAAACTGATAAGATTTGGAAAAGCAGGAGACGAAAAACCAGGAATACAAACCCCTGAAGGGAAAATGCTGGATTGCAGCGCCTTTGGGAGCGACTGGTCAGAAGAATTTTTGGGTGATGAGAAGGGCTTGAAAAGCCTGAGCGACTGGCTGGAGGCGAATGCCTCTTCCTGTCCGGAAGTACCTAAGGGAGAGCGACTTGGGGTGCCGATTCACAAACCATCTAAAATTATGTGTGTGGGGCTGAACTATTCCTTGCACGCCAAGGAAAGTGGTATGGAAGTGCCCAAGCAACCGGTATTGTTTATGAAATCCACCACGTCTTTATCGGGTCCCTATGACCCCATCATCATACCCAAAAACTCGAAAGCTACCGACTGGGAGGTTGAATTGGCCATAGTGATCGGTAAAAAGGCCACATATGTATCAGAAGAGAAGGCCATGGATCATGTTTTTGGCTATGTGCTACACAATGATGTCAGCGAAAGGGACTTTCAGCTGAATCAGGGAGGACAATGGGTTAAAGGCAAAAGCTGCGACACCTTTGCCCCCCTGGGCCCTTATCTGGTAAGCAAAGATGAGATAAAAGATCCACACAACCTTAGGCTCTGGCTGAAGGTAAATGGTAAAACGATGCAGGACAGCAATACCTCGGACCTGGTATTCAATGTACCCCAGCTTGTCAGCTACATCAGCCAGTACATGACATTGTTGCCGGGGGACATCATCAGTACCGGCACTCCTGCCGGTGTGGGGATGGGGTTGACCCCTCCTACCTATCTCAAGGAAGGAGACGTGGTAGAACTGGGCATAGAAGGTCTTGGCATCTCCAAACAGGAGGTGGCGGCTTATAAAGGATAAGACAAAGAGTCACCAGGGATACCAAATAAACAGAGGCTGTCTCTCATAAGTCTTTCCGGTTGCTTAATGACCGAATTTTCTTCTATCACCGGAATAAGATGATAGAATGAAGCCCTCCAAGGGTTTTGAACGCTTGGAGGGCTCTTTTCTCCTATAAACCGATATTGAATAATGTTTGGTGAGTGACCAGAGGTATTTTACTTGTGGACATAACCTCTTCATTGGATCAGTCATTCCCGGATTTGTTGCTGATATCTTTTATTTCCGTTTGATCCATTTTGATATGTAGATCTCTCTGCGGGAAAGGTATTTGGATACCGGCTTCTTTGAAGGCCTGGTAGATGTCTCTCAGGACCTCGTTTTTGACGGTTACCCATTGGCTGAAGTCACTTACCCAAAAGAGCAGCCTGAATTCCACCGCGCTGTCCGCAAAATTATGGAGCAAAACCCTTGGTGGGGGCTGTCGCAGGATGCTGTCCCTTTCCAACGCTTTTTCAAGCACTTCGTGTACTTTTTGGACTTCGGAACCGTATGCCACTCCTATGATCTGTTCTATCCTCCTGCTTTTATCAGATAGGGTCCAGTTGATCAGGTGCTGCGAAAGTAAATCCCCGTTGGGTATGATCACTTCCGAGCCATCATAAGATAGGATGGTACTCGACCTGATGCCCACTTCTTTCACCACTCCCGATCTTCCTCCCACTTCTATGGCATCCCCGATCTGTATGGGCCTTTCGAATGCCAAAATGATTCCCGACACAAGGTTGTTGACGATGGTCTGCAGTCCGAAACCTATCCCCACACTCAATGCCCCCAAAACGATAGCCAATTTGTCCAACGGAATCCCTGAAGCAGTGACCGCCAGGAAAAAGCCGATGGTAAGGACCGCAAGACGTATCAGCAATATAGATGACCCCAGTTTTTTAGTCCGGGCTTCCGCCTTCTTGGCATCTCTGATGGACGCAAAATAGGCGACGTTTTTTGCGAGTACCGAAGAAAACCATATCAGCGCGATGAAAACCAAGATACTGGCGAATGTAAACGGTGTGTTGCCAATTTGCCTGGGAGAAGTGAGAAAATTCGCAAACTGCTCAAACAGTATCTGGTTTAAGGAGAAGTTAAGTGCCAGAAAATACAGCCACATACAAATGGCGAGAAAAGAAAAAATGCGCTTCAACCTGCTGTATATAGCCTGATAGTTCAGGTAATTGGTATATTCCTTTTGGTTGGTTTTACTGTCTTCGGATTGTAAATAGATCGCTTCCATTACTACCAGGACAAAGACATACAGGTTGATTGCCTGCATGATACTGAGTGTAGCTGCCACGCCGAGCATTTTGCCGAGACTGAACCTGCCGGCTATATGAAAAAGCAGCGAGAGTCCCTGCATCCCTACATAAAAATATATCAGGTATTCCAGGTACTTGGGAAAACCTTTAGGGTTTTTGCGGATCATTTTTAAGGTTTTGACGCCTATCCATATCCCCAGAATGGACAGGGACATCAGGTACCATTTTTCCTGAAATGCGAGCTCGGTGACCAAGTTTAGACTGCCATACACAATGAAACTCAAAACCATCAACAGCCACAGCAGGAAAGATTTCCTGTGCACTGCTTTTCTGATCAACCACGTGGTACACAAAGTCATGCCGAAAAGAAATGTCAGAATCAGGGAATAGGGCGGAAAAGAGAAAAAATAGGGAGCCAAAGTCAGTATGGTAAGCGCAGTACATATTGCAGGTGATTGGGTCAGGTATCTTGCCCTTCTTAAGATGAGGCTGGAAAACTCTTTTTTCGTTTCGATCTTCACTACCAGTCCTTTATACCAAAAGTAGATAAGAACGGAAGCAAGGATTAAAGCGAAAAAAAGGAAGGGCCTGTCTCCCATATAACGTTGTAAGATAACTTCGTTGAGAAGCAATGAGTCCCGGACAATCACCCTGAAGTCGCGGGTGGCAGGCGTTTTTTGGGGCCGCCAAATGTGGGGGCTGTCCCGGTTGAGAAGCTGGTTTCTGAATTGCCGCTGTCTTTCCCTGGTTTCTTCTCTAAGATCCACCAGTTGGGTGTTCAGGGAGGAAAGTTGGCTCTGTACCTGCAAGTTGGTTAGCCTTTGTGCAGCAAAGAGACTGTCTATTTTGTGCAACCTTTCAAGAAGGGTGTGTCTTTGTTCCAGATAAGCCGGCAAATAGGCGGTGTCTCCGTATACAGGTTGTACAGATAATCCTGACTTGACTTCGCTGAGATGGTTTCCTGTTTGGAGGATCAGTTCCCCTCTGCGCACCGCTTCGGTTTGCCATCGCGTCACCTGGCTGCTGTATCCTATGATGAGGTTTTCCAATTCGTTGAGAAACTGCAGGTTTATCCTTTCAGCATAGGAAGCAAACCCTTCCTTTATTCTTTCCAGCACAAGTTCGATGATGGGAATTTCCTCCGCCATAAAGCTGGTATCATAGGTCCGTTGCAGATTGATTTGAGCGGATTGTAACAACTGGATGAAGCGTGCATCTCTATTGATCGCCTGTTCGATTTCAAAGGGTTTTGCATCCGTAGAATCGGACAAAATGTCAGTATTTTCTGCGCTTTGGGTTTTTAGATCTCCTGAGACCGTATTTTCCTGAGCCATAATGTACGGCGAACATAAAAAAACGATGCAAACCAGGTGAAATACCCTAAAAAATAATCTTTTCAGATGGATAGATCTGAAAAAAAAGTGGGAAACCAACGCCTTTGAGAAATACATATCCCAATATTTTTTATTCTGAATAAAAAGAAACCTCTATTAAATTTTATTAAATTTAATAGAAAAAACCGTTAAAACGGCAATAGGCTCAAGGGGACAATAATCGCCGGGACTATTGGATTGTTTTTTGCGGGGTTTGTTTCTGGGAGGTCTATCGGCCATGCCGGGCTTTCCTTATGGGGAAAGATATTTGGGTCTGCAGTCCAAAACAATGTTAAATTTCTGTTTAGCCTGTTAAATGCTGTTAAAACATGGGCATATACACAAGATGGCATTGTTTTGGAAGCAACATTCAAATAGCAATAACGTGTAAGATGTTGGATAAAAAAAGAAAGGTATACAAATGAATAAGAAGCAATTTTTCCTGGGCATCGTTCTCGCCTCACTTATTGGGGGGCTGGTTGCCATCCTTGGAGTGAGTTTGCTGCAAAGTAAGCAGAATGCTGCCACCAATTTCACAGAAAAACAAAACACCAGTTTTGTGAACTGGTTGAATGATGATCGCTTTGTGGTTCCGGAAGGGATTAATTTCGTTGCTTCAGCAGAGCAGGTGACACCGGCAGTGGTGCACGTCAGAAGCAGCGTTTCCGTAAGCGGTTCCAGAGGAGTGGATCCATTGGAAGAGTTCTTTGGATTTAGGTCTCCCGGCCCCAGAGGAGAAATGCCTCCAAGAGAGGGGAGAAGCTCGGGCTCAGGGGCGATCATTTCTGAAGACGGCTTTATTGTCACCAACAACCATGTGATAGAAAATGCCACAAAAGTGGACGTTACGTTGGAAGACAACCGGAGGTTTACGGCAAAAGTAATCGGTACGGATCCCACGACGGATCTTGCTCTCCTAAAAATTGATGCCAATAACCTGCCCTATATCCCGTTTGGCGACTCTGATAAGACCAAAGTAGGAGAATGGGTGTTGGCGGTCGGAAATCCCTATACGCTGAACTCTACCGTCACAGCGGGAATCATCAGTGCCAAAACCAGAAATATCGGAATACTTAGGGATGAAAGCGGGCTTCAAGTGGAAGCTTTTCTACAAACCGATGCCGCTGTGAATCCCGGCAATTCAGGGGGCCCCTTGGTAAACCTTAATGGAGAGATTATAGGTATAAACACGGCCATCGCCTCAAGAACCGGCGGGTTTAGTGGATATTCTTTTGCTGTTCCAAGTTCCATTGTGAAAAAAGTAATGGATGACATATTGGAATATGGAGCGGTTCAGAGAGGTTTGCTGGGCGTAAGCATTATTGATGTAAATGCAGATCTTGAGGAACGGATCGGCGAGAAAGTAAATGCCAGTCGGGGCGTCTATGTAGCTGGCGTCAACGAAGGCAGCGGAGGTGAAGAGGCCGGCCTTAAAAAAGGCGATGTGATCATTGGCATTGATGGGTTTACCACGTATACTACTTCCGCTTTGCAGGAAAGAGTAGCAAGAAAACGCCCTGGTGACCAGGTTGAAGTGAAGTACTTAAGAA
The DNA here is from genome assembly GCF_042652345.1 of Negadavirga shengliensis. Taxonomy (NCBI): domain Bacteria; kingdom Pseudomonadati; phylum Bacteroidota; class Cytophagia; order Cytophagales; family Cyclobacteriaceae; genus Negadavirga; species Negadavirga shengliensis. The sequence continues at coordinate 73,941 of NZ_JBHSJJ010000015.1, read as the reverse complement.
ATGGTAAGGAAATGACTACCACCGCCACGTTGAAAAATATTTCAGGCGACACCCGGGTTGTGATAAAAGAACAGCCAAAGACGATGGACTTTGAAGGTGTGGTTTTTGAAGATCTGAAATCAGGGATAAAAGAAAGGCTTGAGTTGGAAGGCGGCGCAGCTGTATCCGCCATCAACAACGATCGATGGAGAAGTGCCGGCGTGAAAGAAGGTTTTATTATAACAAAAATAGGAAGAACCAAAATACTGAACAGTGAGGATGTCGTGCAGGCGCTTAAAAGGTATAAAGGAGAAGAGGTCAGCATTCTGGGAGTCTATCCCAATGGCCAAAGGTCCTATTATGATTTGGAATTGTGATGTTTAGTTGGTTTTAAAGTTATAAATAAGCCCCGGGAATTTTCCGGGGCTTATTTATTATTACGGGTATAATTTGAAAAAGACCTTAGCCTACCAACGAAGCCAGGATTTCATTTAACGTTTTACTTGGACGCATGGCCCGGCTTGTCTTTTCCTCTTCGGGTTTGAAATAACCGCCAATATCCACGGACCTGCCCTGGGCAGCATTCAGTTCGTCAATAATTACCGCCTCATTGTCCGCTAATTTTTTGGCAGCAGGAGCAAAGATTTCTTTCAACGCCTGGTCTTTATTCTGATTAGCCAAAGTTTCTGCCCAATACATAGCCAGATAAAAATGGCTTCCCCTGTTGTCCAATTCATTTACCTTTCTGGAAGGCGACTTCCCGTTCTCCAAAAATTTGGCGGTAGCCTGATCCAGCGTTTCGCCCAAGATCCTGGCCCTGTCATTGTTGAAAGTATTTCCCAAATGCTCCAAAGAAACCGCCAAAGCCAAAAACTCGCCCAAGGAATCCCAACGTAAATGTCCTTCTTCCACAAATTGCTGGACATGCTTGGGGGCCGATCCTCCGGCTCCCGTTTCAAACAAGCCGCCGCCGTTCATCAAGGGGACGATGGAAAGCATCTTGGCGCTGGTACCCAGCTCCAAAATAGGAAACAGGTCCGTCAGGTAATCCCTCAGCACATTACCGGTAACCGAAATGGTATCTTTTCCTTCTCTCATTCTTTCCAGAGAGAAACGGGTTGCTTCCACGGGGGACATAATATGAATCTCCAAGCCTTCCGTATCATGGTTTTCCAGATATTTTTCCACTTTTTTGATCAGTTCCGCGTCATGGGCCCTGTTTTTATCCAACCAAAATACTGCGGGCACACCCGTGGCTCTTGCTCTGTTTACAGCCAGCTTTACCCAATCCTGGATAGGAGCGTCTTTTACCTGACACATCCTCCAGATATCGCCTTTTTGTACTTCATGCTGCAGCATCACCTTTCCCGAGGCGTCAACCACTTTTACACTGCCCTCAGCGGGGATTTCGAAAGTTTTGTCATGAGAGCCGTATTCTTCGGCTTTTTGGGCCATCAGCCCCACGTTGGACACGCTTCCCATGGTGGAGGGATCGAATGCGCCGTGCTTTTTGCAGAAGTCTATGGTCTCTTGATACACCCCCGCATATGACCTGTCCGGAATGACCGCTTTGGTGTCCTGTAGCTGGTTGTTTTTGTTCCACATTTGTCCGCTTGACCGGATCATGGCCGGCATGGAGGCATCGATGATGACATCGCTTGGCACATGGAGATTGGTGATACCTTTGTCGGAATTCACCATGGCAAGATCCGGGCTGTCCGCGTAGCAAGCTTCTATATCAGCCTCTATTTCCTTTCTTTTGTCCTCTGGAAGCTTTGCCAAAGCGGCCACCAGATCTCCGAACCCATTGTTGGGATCCACACCCAGTTCCTTCAGCGTTTGCGCGTGTTTTTCAAATACCGGCGCAAAAAATACCGTGACCGCATGGCCAAAAATGATGGGGTCGGAAACCTTCATCATCGTGGCTTTCATATGGAGTGAAAAAAGAACGCCCTGTCTTTTGGCTTCCTCTTTTTGTTCCTGAAGAAACTTCCGGAGTGTGGCCACATTCATGACAGCAGCATCGATTACTTCGCCCTTCTGCAAGGATAAGCCTTCTTTCAGCGATTGAACGGAACCGTCTTTGGCATGCAGTTCTATTTTTACCGTGGTAGCTTCAGGAATGGTAAGGGATTTTTCGCTTCCATAGAAGTCTCCATCGCTCATACTTGCCACATGGGACTGGGAGTCAGCACGCCATTTGCCCATGCTGTGCGGATTGTTTTTGGCAAACTGCTTTACTGCCTGGGGAGCCCTTCGGTCGGAATTGCCTTCCCTGAGTACCGGGTTAACGGCACTTCCTTTAATCTTATCATACCGGGCCTTGATGTTTTTCTCCTGTACGTCTTTCGGCTCATCGGGATAATCCGGCAAAGCATAACCTTTAGCCTGGAGTTCCTTGATAGCTGCTTTAAGCTGAGGAATCGAAGCACTGATATTGGGTAGTTTAACGATGTTGGCTTCAGGGGTCTTGGCTATCTCTCCCAATTCGGTCAAATCATCGTTTATTCTTTGTTCTTCTTTCAAAAATTCCGGGAAACTGGCGATGATCCTGCCCGAAAGGGAAATGTCCCTTGTTTCCACAGCCACTCCCGCAGAATCGGTAAAGGCCTTGATAATTGGCAACAGCGAGTAGGTGGCCAGGGCAGGAGCCTCATCAGTCAGTGTATAAAGAATTTTGGGGCTTTTTTCACTCATATGATTATGTATTTTCTGATTATCGTTAAAAACTGTTCCTGTTTTCAAATTGGTGGCTAAAATACGGAAAAAAAAGGTTTTTCAAAGTTCCTTTATCAGAATAGCTGCCTTAGGAGGTTCTAAATAATATGAGTATAATTGCGTTCATATGGCATGATTGGAATGTTTGATTGACCATGATCTATAACCTGTTTTATACTGTTCTCCTGGTGTTGTCTTTTTTGGCGAACCCTTCATTTGAATGGCAAACGCCATCCAATATTGAAATGCTTTCCAATGAAGAAAGAAAATTGCTCCTATTGGTCAATGAGTATAGGGAAAGCCGGGGCTTACCTTCAGTCCCACTATCTGCTTCCCTCACCAAGGTTGCCCAGGTACATGCCAAAGACCTCGCAGAAAACCACAGCCACAACAGGCGTTGCAACATGCACAGCTGGTCCGGAGCAGGCAATTGGACGGCTTGCTGCTACCGGGACAACCATAAAAACCCAGAATGCATGTGGGATAAACCCCGGGAAATAGCAGGATACGATAGCAACGGTTACGAAATCGTCTACTGGCATTCGCACGCCGTCCTGGCGGCCGATGCTTTGGAAGTCTGGAAAAAAAGCCCCGGCCACCATGCGGTGATTGCCAATCTCGGACCCTTTAAGGATGCAGACTGGAGAGCTGTCGGAGTGGGGATTTATGAAGGGTATGCCACGGTATGGTTTGGGGAAATGGAGGATGACACAGGACGGTAAACTTACACCCGGGGCCAAGGATTTGTTTTTTCAAAATAAACTTGATCCCCACTTCCCAAACCTCGTGAGAAGGCAGACGGTACGGTGAGACCGGAGGTGGCTGTGACGAGGTTTATCTTTTTTAAGTTTTCGGGATAGAGAATATTGCTTATTTTAGCTGGGTAGCTGACAGCATTTTACAATGAATCCAAACAACCAAAGAAGAACATTTCTAAAAAAAGCAGGACTGGGTATGGCGGGTGTGGGACTTTTGCCCACAGCGTCTTCCTTTGCCCCTTCTGTTTCAGGCCAATCCCCTGGCAAAAAAACAGAGCTTGCCGTCGCCACCATCACCTGTGACGGTTTTGAGGACAAAAATTTCGAAAGGGCATTCGAGGTTATCCCCCAGTTGCCGTTCAAAAACGTGGAATTTAATTGTTGGTATGCAAGAAACCTGACCCCATCAGGCATCCGAAGCATCAAGAAACGCTGCGAGGAGCATGGCCTGACCCCTATATGTGTTCAGGGAAGTTCTTTTGGTGCCAACGGCAATATCATCAAAGATGTGGCCCACAAGCTGTGGAACATGGAAGTGGCCCGGCAGTTGGGATGCCGGAGAGTAAAATTCACCGGTGCGGGAAGAGGACAGCAGGGGGGTCTTGAGGCGGTCATCAATATCCTGAAAGAATTAGCTCCGGCCGCAGAGGAGATGGATGTGCTGGTGCTGGTGGAAAACCACGCCAACAACAATATCGAAAACATAGAAGATTATGAGCGGATCTTTGAGGCCGTTGATTCAACCCATGTGGGGATGTGCATGGACAACGCCCATTTTGATGGGGCAAACGTGGACCTGATGGAAGTGGTGGAAAAATTCCATTCCAAAATCATGCACATTGACCTTAAAGATACGGAAAGTATGGGGGTTCATAAAGTTGTCAATTTTGGGGAAGGCGTCACCAACAATGATGCTGTGGTGCAGCGCATGCTTGAGTACGGTTATGAAGGGTATCTGCTCGTGGAAATGGCACCTCCCCGGAATGAAGATACATTGGTTCAGGACCTCACCCGTGCTTACCGCCTCTTCGAGAAATATCAAACTTAATCAACATCCATCCCGCTTTTCCCAGCATGACGCTGGATCATGTCATAGAACGCAGCAAAATGAAAGGACGCCCATCTGGTATTACTGAGAGTTGTTTTACATTAATTTCCTTTGTTCTCATCGTGATGTCCTGTCAATCCTCCCTTGAAACCACCTATCAGACGGTTGAAGGGGTGAAAGTGCTGGATTCCCGCCTGGAACTGACGTTGATGAAGGAGGACCCGGCTATTGTCACTCCTATAGGCATCGCTGTGGATGAAAATGACCGGATATTTGTTTTGGAATCCCATACCCATCAGCCCCCCAGGGATTATGAGGGGCCAGAACATGATATCATCAAAATTTATGAAGACACCAACGGGGATGGCGAATGGGACAAGGAAACGGAGTTTGCTACGGGCATAATTGAGGGGCTTAACCTGGCATTTTCTCCGGAGGGACACCTGCATGTGGTGACTTCCCGCGATGTTTGGGCACTGTATGACAAAGACGGAGACGGCGTAAGCGAGGAAAGGGAAAAACTGGTTGGTTTGGTCAAACCGGATTATGTATATGCCCATGCAGCTATTCTCAGTATAACTTTTGATACGGAGGGGTGGATGTATATCGGTAGGGGAAATACCGGCGGTGCTCACTGGATATTCGAGGCCAAAGACGGATCCCGTGTGGAGGGCTATGGAGATGGCGGCAACATCATGCGTGCCAAAACGGACGGTTCCCAGCTCGAAGAATTTGCCACTGGCTTTTGGAACCCCTTTGACCTGAAATTCGACAACTATGGCCGGTTGTTGGTGGCAGATAACGATCCGGACAGCCGTGGTCCGAACCGGCTGGTACACGCTGTTCTGGATGCTGATTTCGGTTACCAGTCTCTTTTTGGCGGAAGCGGCATCCATCCTTATCTGGCGTGGAACGGGGAATTGCCGGGGACCCTGCCTTATGCCGTTGCCTTAGGAGAAGCGCCTTCAGGTTTATTGAATGCCAATTTGGGCGGCCTTCCCGCTGATTATCATGATCAAATGTTATGCACCATTTGGGAGGAAAGCCGCATAGTCAGCATCAATTTAACGGATCAGGGCCTTTCTGTTAAAGGAGATACGGAAATTGTACTCGAAGGCGGGCCTGATTTCAGGCCGGTGGCCTTTGCCACTGACAGCAAAGGGAATGTCTTCATCACCGACTGGGTACTCCGGTACTATCCCAATCACGGAAGGGGACGGATATGGAAGCTCTCTGCCAGGAAAGGCATTGAGCTTTTGGAAAAGAGAAATCTTTATGATCGGCCATTGCCCCATCCGAAAGTGGAGGAGTTGGGAAAGCTCTTAACCGGTGAGGAATGGGATGTGCTCATAGAAAACCTTGTTTCCGATGATCCCTATGCCCGTCACACGGCCATAAGAGGGCTGGGTCGGGAAAAATTTTGGGACAGGCTGGTATCTTCGGTGGGAGATCCTGACCCCGCCGTGCGATTGGGCATACTGCTGTCCTTAAAAAAAACGGACCATCCGGAAAAGGAACTCCTCGCAAGGCAATTTCTGGAGGACGAGGATGCGGAAATACGAAGCATGGCCATGATCTGGGTAGGACAGGAGGGGATGGTCGGGCTTAGGCCTCATTTGGAAAAAGCCCTGGAAAAAGAAGGGTTCTCCCCGGCGCACTTTGAGACTTATTTGGAAACCATCAAGCTGCTGCAGCCGGAATTCCTTGAAGCCTATAGCAACAAAACAAAAACCGTTTCGAAAAACATTCCCAGAAATTTGCCTGAAAACTTCATCGCTTCCCTTTTAGCTGACAAAAACCGGCCATCGAACATGAAGGCGGCGGCACTCAGGTATCTTGAGCACCCTGCTGATCACATAGCTTTTCTATTGGAATTCCTGGAAAAAGAAAGGGGAGAATCAGTCCGGCTGGAAATCATCCGCACACTGTCCGACATTCCGGATAAAGAGGTGGCGGAAAGCCTGTTGGCCATCAGTATGGACGCCGGTCAACCGGCATCCCAGCGTGCGGAGGCATTGCTATCGCTTTCCGGGCAGCCTCTGGACAATTGGCAAAGGGTCATCCCCCTTCTCGAGGCGGAAAACGAGCACGTAAGGATAGAGGCCGCCCGATACCTACAGAGCAGGGCGGGGGATGACGAGGTAAAAGCCGCCATGCAGCGCTTGTTGGCCAAGGTAAACCAAGGAAAAAGTGAGGCCTTCTATCAGCAATTGATATTGGCAGTCGAGCAGCAATTGCCGGGGCGACCGGAAAACCAAGATCTGGAGAAATGGCAGACATTGCTGGATGGTCAAGGGGATCAGGAGCGGGGAAGACGGGTATTTTTTTCCCAGACCGCCCTCTGTGCTACCTGTCATGCGGTGAATGGGAGAGGAGGGGATTTGGGGCCGGACCTGACCAATGTGGGCAAATCCAAGGACCGAAGAGGTCTGATTTCTTCGTTGCTGCTTCCCTCCCAGGAAATCAGCCCCGAATGGCAGGGATGGTATATCAAGTTAAGCGACGGGACCTATTATGAGGGGAGGCAAATAGACGTGGGAAATGACGATATCAAACTTTACACACAGGCCAAAGGTTTTATTTCTGTGGATAAAAAGGACATCGCTGATTACGGCATGTCTGCTTTTTCCTTGATGCCCGACGGCCTGGAACAACGGTTGACGGACCAAGACCTTAAAGACCTGCTGGCATTTTTAGAGGGAAAATAGAACTGAACTTCCCACTTTTTTGTAGGTACCCCATTGTCAATAGCTTTCCTTTTCGTTGGGAAAGTCTCCGGATTTTACATCCTTGATATAGTTTCCGACAGCGTTGAGCATAGTGCCTCTCAGATCAGCATACTGCCGCAGAAAACGGGGCTGAAACTCCTGGGTGATGCCCAGCATATCATGCAACACCAGAACTTGTCCGTCTACATCAGCGCCCGCACCAATGCCGATCACGGGGATACGGATGGTTTCCGCCACTTTTTTGGCCAGTTTTGCGGGAATTTTTTCCAGCACCAGGGCAAAACATCCGCATTCCTCCAGGATTTTGGCGTCCTCAACAAGTTTATTGGCTTCATCTTCCTCTCTGGCCCTCACGGTATAGGTGCCGAATTTATATATCGATTGGGGAGTAAGTCCCAAATGGCCCATGACAGGTACCCCGGCACTGAGTATTCTGACCACCGATTCTTTGATTTCGGCTCCCCCTTCCACTTTTATAGCGTGGCCCCCCGATTCTTTCATGATCCTTATAGCGGATCTCAGGGCTTCCGAACTGTTGCCCTGATAGGAACCAAAGGGGATATCCACCACCACCAAGGCCCTCTTGACCGCGCGGACCACCGAGGTGGCATGATAGATCATCTGATCCAAAGTGATGGGAAGGGTGGTTTCATGGCCAGCCATTACATTAGAGGCGGAATCCCCGACCAGGATCATATCTATCCCTGCGGCATCCACAATACCGGCCATGGAATAGTCATAGGCGGTGAGCATGGATATTTTTTCCCCGCGGTGTTTCATCTCCTGGAGTATATGCGTGGTGATCCGTTTGATATGGGAAGATTGGTGGACTGACATAGTGGATGGTTTTAGTGCAGATGTACGGTAGCGGCCCCGGGATCCAATTTTACGGTAATGTGTTCACTGAGTGTGGTGGCCAGCTCATAACCGGTGTAATCAGGAGCCACCGGAAACAGCTTATGGCTTCTATTGACCAACACGGCAACCTCCATTTTTTTGACACCGGCTTCTAAAAATGGGCCTATGCCATAGGCAAGGGTTTTGCCGGTATTCAACACGTCGTCAACAATGATGATGGACCTTCCCTGCAAATGCAGGTCTTCAGAAAGACTGACCTCACCCACTTTGGGGTTGTCCTTGTCCAAAAGTATTTTAATCAGTTTTATCCTGAACGGGGCTATTTCCTTCAGTTTTGCGATGAGCAATTCTGCCAAAACATATCCCATTCCTGTTAACCCGGCAAATATGAGTTCTTCCTCTTTTACATTGCGCTCATATATTTCATAAGCTATCCTGGTGATTTTCTGTTGGATCTGCTTATGGTTCAGTACCAATGTCATTTGCTCGCTCATTATAATCTGCGTCTAAGATGGAATTAAAAATGGAAATTAAATCAAAAGCGCATGGTTTCAAAGTGATGGATTAAATTGTTGTCTTAGAGGGTGCCAGCCTCTTTTCATTTAAATTACCGATAGCTGTCCTCTTCATACATGATTTTAAGATAGCTATCATACCGGTAGGGGTGGATATATCCCTCTTCCAATAATTCCAGCAATTTGCATCCCGGCTCATTGACGTGTTTACAGTTGTTGTATTTGCATTGCCCGAGGTACTGTCTCATTTCTACAAAATAATGGGACAGCTCATGTTCTTCTATATCCAGAATGCCGAATTCCTTGATTCCGGGGGTGTCTATCAGATAACCTTTATCTCCATAGGGGAACATTTCGGCAAAGGTAGTGGTATGCACGCCTTTTGAGGTGAATTTGGATACAGGTTTGGTGGCCTGCTTGGCTTCAGGCACCAAACGGTTGAGCAGAGTGGACTTACCCACTCCCGAATGCCCTGCCAAGAGGGTGGTCTTGTCACTCAATGCAGGCTGGAGGATATCGGAAACATTTTCGTCCTCCAGGGCCGATAGGCAGAAGACCGGATAACCCAGTGGTTCATAAATTTCTTTGATGAGTTCCAGGTATTCCAGGTCTTTTTCTTTTTTGAGGGCATCGGATTTATTGACAATGATGCTTGCGGGTATCCGGAAGCTCTCTGTACTGACCAGAAACCGGTCAATAAATCCCAATGAAGTCCTGGGATCCCGTACCGTAATGATCAGGAAGGCCTGGTCCACATTGGATGCCAGGATATGAGAGAAATGCTGTTTTCTGGTGGATTTTCTAATGACATAGTTTTGGCGCGGCAGAATTTGGGTGATGACGGCGGTAAGCTGGTCTTTTTCCATCTCCAATTCGACCCAATCACCTACTGCAATGGGGTTGGTAAGTTTCAGGTCCTCCAGCTTGAATTTACCCCTCAGCCGGGCCTGGATTAAGCCTCTGTCCGTCTGTACCATGTACCAGGAACCGGTGGTTTTGATTACCCTACCTTTCTCCATTCCAATTGTTTTTTTATTTCAGAAACGATCTTCTCCGCGCTGCCCTGGTTATCTTCCAGCAGCTTTTTAGCTGCCCTGCATGCTTTTTGATAAGCCTCCTTTTCATGTAATTTACCCATCGTTCTCCCCAGGGAGGCCAGGGAATCTACAGGGAAACCGCAACCATAGGATTCGCTGATGGCCGCTTCGGGAAATTTAGAAACTTTTTTTAATTTACCGAAGATCACAGGGATACCAAATGCAAGGGGTTCCAAGATATTATGAAGCCCCTTTCCGAAGGCTCCCCCCACATATGCCCATTGGGCAAATTGATAGAGAGAAGACAACATCCCGATATTGTCTATAAAAAGCACTTCCCATGCCTGATTCGGCAGCTCGTCTTGCATCTCGGAATATTTCAGGGAGGTCTTTTTAATGGCAGCCCGCCACCTGTCCATGGCAGGGCTGTGGATATCGTGCGGAGCAATAATGAACTGGATATTTTCAGCAGCATTGATAAATGGAATCAAAATATCCATATCCTCTTGCCATACACTTCCCAGTACCATTACCGGCTGCTTTATTTGAACTTCTATTTCGGGAAAATACCTCGGTTGCCGGCTGATGGCTGCCACATTGTCAAACCGCGGGTCTCCGGCTACGGAGCATTGTTCGCAGTCTATTTTCTTGAGTAGTTCCACCGAATATTCGTTCTGGGTGAAAATATGGTCAAAGGACCTCAGTACATTTCTAAAAAACCCGCCATAAAATTTGAAATATACCTGCTCATTTCTAAAAGATGCCGCCACTAAATACAGGGGGATGTTTTCCTTTCCCACCTCCCTGATGTGGTTGGCCCAAAGGTCATATTTTACAAAAATGGCGACGTTGGGAGACAAGGTGGCGACGAATTTTTTGGCCTTTTGGGGCGTATCAAAAGGCAGGTAAGTGATGAAATCCACAAACTCCTGTTTTTTTTTGATGACATTATCATATCCGGAAGGACTGAAGAAAGAGACCGCAACGGCCCAGAACGGGTAATGCGACTTGAACGTCCGAATGACTGGTTTTGCCTGCTCATATTCTCCCAGGGACGCTACATGAATCCACAAAAGCGGACTTGGATGTGATTTCCGAAATGCTTCGACCACCGGAAAAACAGTTTCCCTTCCCTGCAGCATCCTTTTGAGCTTTGGTGTGCTTGAGCTTCCTAGTCTGATCGCCGTCGTCATTCCTCCTATAAAAAGATTGTAAATCCATCTCATAATGGTCAAAATTAAAACAAAAAATATCCTTTTCTCTATTTTGCTGTTTATTTCACCTTAAAATATATCTGAGGCGTTTGCTTTTCCATAATATGTTTTGAACAGGCCAAATTGCTTGCGGAAAAGGGATGGATTATTTTTTACATGGCATCAAGGTGGGCCTGTCATTTGTTGAGGCTCTCAAATTTATAGGGAAGCAACTGATCTATCCCCTTTGCTATATATACCTTATCCTCCGGTCCATACATGATGATTTCCAGGGGGTGTGCAAATTTCCTCTCATATTCACTGATGCTTTGCCGGCAAAGGCCACACGGGGTAACCGTGGCATAGCCGGTATTATCCGCCTTTTTCGCCGCTATGGCCAGCATGAGTGGTTTCACTGTAGGGTAATTGGCGTGGGTATACCCCAATAAAATCCGTTCTGCGCAGATCCCGACAGGAAAGCATATATTCTCCTGGTTATTGGCACTGAATGTCAATCCGTTTTCAAGCAGGACAGAAGCCCCCACTTTAAAGTTGGAATAGGGCGCATAGGCATTTTCCGAAGCGATTTTAGCAAGCCGGATTAATTCCTGGTATTCACTGTTCAGACTTAAAAACGTGTGTTCATATAAAGTAATGTTCTTTTCCATTATCGTTTTCTTCGTATTAGGGATAGAAATAGGCATCCAGGATTAAACAATGACCTAGTGCACCATATGGTAAACCGGCCAATGGGTTACCTGCCAGTGCATTTTCGGTGCCAAGCCACTGAAATATCCCTATTTTTTTTTTATGAAGAAAAAAATGGGGATATTATAATTTAAGAACTTCTGGATTCGATGGTTATGGCAAATATCCTCATATTGGGAGCAGGTAAATCTTCCGTTTTTTTAATAGACTATTTGGTGAAAGCCACTGGAAAAAGGGGCGACACCCTGTTTTTGGCTGATGTATCGCTGGATGCAGCTAAGGAGAAGTTGGGTGATCATTCCCATACCCAGGCTGTGGAATTGGATATACATGATGACCGTTCTAGGGAGGAAATGATCAAGCAGGCCGACACGGTGGTTTCCATGCTTCCTCCGGGTCTTCACCCCCTGATCGCCAGGGATTGTGTAAAATACCGGAAGCATTTTTTTTCAGCCTCCTACCAGTCCGGGGAGCTCAAAAATATGGCAAGCGAAGTTCGGGCACGCAACCTGTTTTTTCTCAATGAGTGCGGCTTGGACCCGGGGCTGGATCATATGTCCGCCATGAATATCATTGACAGGGAAAAGGAAAACAATAATGAAATCCTCCTGTTAAAATCATTCTGTGGAGGGCTTTTGGCACCAGGCAGTGAAAAAGACAACCCCTGGCAGTATAAATTTACCTGGAATCCAAAAAATGTGATTCTCGCCGGTCAGGGGGTTTCCAGTTTCATACGAAACGGATATTATAAATTCATCCCTTACCACATGCTTTTTAGAAGGACCGAGAAACTGGACTTTCCCGGACTGGGGACTTTTGAGGCCTATCCTAACAGGGATTCACTGTCTTATAGGAAAATTTACGGTTTGGAAAACATCCCCACCATCTTAAGGGGCACGGTTCGTAGGATTGGTTTCTGCAGGAGTTGGGATGTTTTTGTGCAGCTTGGCATGACGGATGATTCCTATCGGCTGGAGCTGCCGGATGGCTTCACCAAAAGGATGTTCACGAATGCTTTTCTGCCCTATGACCCAAGTCTGCGGGTGGAGGAGAAAATCAGATTGCTGCTTCCCTTTGTAGATGATGATATCTTGGAGAAGATTGCCTGGACGGGATTGTTCAGCGACGAAAGACTTCAAATAAGCCAGGGTAGTCCTGCCGGGATCCTGCAGCGTATACTGGAGGATAAATGGCGGTTGGACCCGGAGGACAAGGATTTGGTGCTCATGCAGCATTTGATAGAAGTGAGAGGAGAAAAAACAATCAAACTAATAAACAGCTCATTGGTGGTGAAAGGTGAAAAACAACCCTATACAGCCATGGCAAAAACCGTGGGATTACCCTTGGGAATGGCGGTGGAGATGTTTTTGGAAGGGAAGTTTGAGCGGAGGGGGTTGTTGCTTCCCACGATAAAGGAAATATATCTCCCCATTCTTCAGAAACTGGAAAGGGAAGGGATCAGGTTTGAGGAAACCGTTTTGGAAAGGGAACGCACGGATGTTTAGAATACAATCCCGTTCTCTATCTTGTATTTTTCCGGGAAGCTGGATTTGTCTTCATTCAACTGTTCCCTCAGGTTGGTTTCAATGGTGGTGCTCAGCGAGGTCATGGGTGTATCCTCAAGTCTGTTTTCAAAAGGATCCTCGGTCCTTTCTCCAATGAGATCTAATGAAAGGAACACAAAGGACACGATCACGGAGATAGGGATGGTCTTCCAACCTAACTCGCTGATAAATACCATGGGCAATAGTGTACAGTGAATGATTACGAAAGCCCTTGAGAAGAAAGTGTATTGTCGTGGAAGCGGTGTGTTTTTTATCCGTTCACTCATGCCTTGGATGTCATTAAAATCCACCAGTGTTTCTTCCATTTTTACAAAACGGTAATCGGAGAGCCATCCTCTTTGATAGGCCATCTTCAGGTCTTCCCCCTGCTTTTGAAGCAAAAAGTTGGGCGGGTTATCTTTATTCTTGAAGGTGTCATACTCAGACCGGTCCAAAAAAGGTTGGGCATCCCTATAGGTGTTTTCGTCCTGGAAAAGTTCTTTTTGATCGGGGTTATAGGGAAGCCGTCTTCTTAAAAATACCCTTAGGGCATTCACAAAGGCGATGTGGCGATATACCATGATGGTATGAAGACGCTGTACCTCTGTTTCTTCTTCCGGTGACTGGGGAATAATCATCGTGATTACTTGGCGGGTCCAGGCACGGCTGTAGTTTACCATCAGGCCCCATATTTTTCTTGCTTCCCACCACCTATCATAGGCATGGTCATTCTTAAAACCCAGGAAAATGGCCACGGCAGTACCTAGCGCCGCAATGGTATAGGAGGGGATATCAAAGAAAACCACTTGGTAATATTCATGCAAAATAAAAACAGTAGTGGATAACAGGATATAGTACAGGAGTTGCTTCCAGGTATAAAACAGGATGAGCTTGAATTTTAAGTTTCTTCTTACTATCATATATAAAAAGATTAAGCAGATTGCGTGCTGGTTGTTCCTTAATTTTAAGGAGTATTAGCAAGAAATTATAGGGGTTAACCAACTTTTTTCAAGATACCAAAAATCATTCCCTTTCAAAAATGAAGCATATAATCCTTCAGGAGCCGGCGATATTCAGCGGTGTATTTTCCATCAGGTTCTTTGATGTAGAAAATTTTGAATAAAGGGGTTTCAACGCGGTTTTTGCCGAACGAACAAATCTCTCTGAACGGTTTGGCGTTGGGGTTGTCATATATAGTGGTGGCCGTTTGCAGGTACAGCCTGTTGTGCTCCGCCAGCAATTTTACATCCTGCATTTGCCTTGGAGGAAGGATCAGGAAGAACAGACCTTTGCTGGATAAAAGCTTGGCCACCCCTTTCAGTAAATCTTCAAAAGTGAGTTCATCGCTGTGCAAGGCCACGTTTCTTTTGGCATCAGTGGATTTGATATGGTTTGGAAAAAAAGGCGGATTGCTTACGATGAGTTCATACTGGTGGTTTTTGAGCATGGCAAATGACTGGAAAGCATCCTTAAATACCAAAAGCCTGCCTTTCCAAGGGCTTAATTTCATGTTTTCAGCTGCCTGTTCAGCGGCGTCTTGATCAATCTCCACGGCATGAATCCGGGCCTCTGCATATTTTTGTGCCAGCATCAGCGCAAGCACTCCTGTGCCTGTTCCAATGTCAAGAATATGGGAGGGCAGGGGGTGTTCAGCCACCGCCCCCAGCATCATGGCATCCGTGCTGAGCTTCATGGCGCACCGTTCCTGATGGATAAGGAACTGTTTGAACTGGAAGTAGGAGTTGGCCATGACTACAAGATACCTTTTTCTGCTTCGTAAACGTCGTCTATTTTTAAGTCAAGGGCGTTTGCTGCTTCTACCGCCAACCGGTCACAGCGCTCATTTTCAATGTTGCCGTCATGCCCCTTTACCCATATGAATTTCGGTTTGTATTTGAGGTGGAGGGGAATGTACCTTTTCCACAGATCCACGTTCTTTTTGTCTTTGAATCCCTTTTTTTGCCAACTCCACAGCCAGCCTTTTTGAATGGCGTCCACTATGTATTTGCTGTCAGAATGGATGGTAACGGGAATGCCCTCTACTTTTAAGGCTTCAAGCGCCTTGATAACTGCCAGGAGCTCCATGCGGTTGTTGGTGGTGAGCCGGAAGCCTTCGGAAAGTTCCTTTCTCCTGTTTTTATATAAAAGTACCACTCCGTAACCCCCTTTTCCCGGGTTGCCTTTGGCCGCACCGTCCGTGTAAATCCTAATCATGGTCCAAAATAAGCGAAAAATTCCGGAAAGACCGAAAGGGGGTTTATCCCGGAATACCTTGGTGCAGGTTTATTAATTCTTCCAGCTGAATGACAAAGTGGAGGATATCCTGATTCATCAGGCCGATTTGGGCTTCCAGTTGATCCAGCATATCCGCCCTGTTTTTTAACATATCCGTGGTATAATAACCTTCTTTCAAAAAATATACTTCCTTTTCCCCGATACTATCAGAATAGGCTTCCCATCTTTGAAGCAACAATTCTCTTAATGTAGTCCCGTTTCTGGAAGTGTTTTGGTGATTGAGGTAATACCAGATGGCAGGAGGTAAGTAGTCGGAGTAGGATTTGCTCTCCTTGACATCTGCCAGGATATTTCTGGGATGTTGGATAAAAACCATGTTTTCCAATTTGAGGATTTTTAATCCAAGAAAAACTTCTGCTAGCCCTCCTGAAATCCCTATGGCTTCAATGATGAATCCACTGCCCCCCGCCATAAGGATCGTTCCTGTACTTAAGCCTACCAGAGCTCCGGTTACAATGGCGCCTACGGTGAGATTCCTTTCTGATTTTCTTAATCGCCGTTCCAAAAACACGGATAGCTGCTCTGCTTTTTCTTCTTCGCAATCGATCGCGGAAGTGATAGAGGATATTTCCAGATTGGTCTTGGTAACTTTTGCCTGTATCTTTTGCAAGGTTTGGATAAAGACGGTGCTGTTATCATTTTCTTTTTGATTGTACCCCAACAAAAGATCCAAATCGTCCATTATGCCCATGGCATTGGCAATCGTAAGCGATCTTTGATCAAAATAGGTAATTAAGTTCTGTGAGAGTTTCAATTCTGTTAGCGGAATGGGCATGTCGTATGGACTGTAGTTCAATACAGCTAGACATTCTTCCTGATAGGGAATTTTGATCTCCAATACCCTTTGGGTTTTACACCCATTTAGAAGAAAGATGGCCAACAAGCCCACCAGAAAATAGTATTTTTCATTCATTTGATCAACCAAGTTTCTGTAAAAGTGAAAAAACCTTCCAGGTTTCCAAAACCTGGAAGGTTTGAAGGTTTAGCCATCACTTCTCTAAAATATATGTCCAAAACCGAAGAAGAACTGCCCGCCTTCCCGGCTGTTGGCGTAATCCAGCCTCAGGATGGTGGATTGGTTCCAGGCGATCCGGCCTCCTATACCGGGGGCTCCTCGCCACTTTGTTAAGTTGATGTCTCCAAGGCCGTTCCATACGGATCCAAAATCGTAAAAGGGTGTAAGACCCAAAGCAAAGTGCTGGTTAAGCTTGGTAAAATCATAGAGCCTTGCCCTCATTTCCAGGTTTACCAGACCCACAGTGGGTGCCAAAAAGCGGGCCTCTCTATATCCTCTGAGGGATCTTCCGCCTCCAAGTACCAAAATACCTCCTGCTTCTGCCTGGCTGGACAGGTCCCACATTTCGATGAAATTAATGTTTGGCCCGAAAATATGTCCCAAAGCAGCAAGTCCTGCGAAGGTCAGCCTGTTCCGGCCATCTTTCCATCGGTGAAAAGTATGGATGACTTGCCCCTGGACCATGAATTTATTGAAATCAAAATCAGAACCCAGCCACGGTGCGGAATATTCATGGCTGTACTGCAGAAATACTCCCTTGGAAGGGTCGGGTTCCAGATCCCTTGTATCATAAATAAGGGCTGCGGCCAGCATACTGGTAAACTGGTAGCTGTCTGAAAAACCCGAAAGGTTAAACCGGTCCCAGGTACCATCGTTGATTTGTTTGTTAACCAACGTTGGGTTGTTTATAGCTTCCACCTCTTCCCCTGTAGTAAAGCTGAAAGCTTCATCCGCTATTTTGCCCGTGTAATCTTCGAAGGCTGTAAATAATGCCTCATACCCGAACATGATCCTGAGTTTTCCGCCTAGCTCGACCCTTTCAAAGAGAAGGTTATACAGCCGTTCCCGTTGGATAAATTGATTGTAGTGGGTGTCCGTGCGATAACCTGCACCTGAGGTAGGTATAGCCTGGCTGAGGTTTTTCTCATAATCCGCCAGCCTGGAAAAAGGACGGTCCGGGCCGTATTCACCTTTGGATTTGTCGGAAAAACGCAACGGGTCCAATGAGGATCTCCCAATCCCCCAGTATTGTGCATTGGGATCTTCCCAGAATACAGCGTCGGCCCGCACTCTCCACTTGGTATTGAAAATGTAGGGAATATCCAGGTTGATAGCTGCCCTGACTCTCCCGTTTTCAAACACAAAGAATTCTGTATTTACGCTATACCGGTATGGGGTATAATAAAACAGGGGATCATTTTTATCGTTGTTCTGAAAAAGGAAGACATTACCGCCCACACCGAACCCCCTTATGGGATCAAATTCAAAACGGGGAAGGCCGGTTACGAAAAGACCTTCTTTCTTATTTAGAATATCTTCGTTGGAAAGACGCTTCTCCGGGGAAACCTCAAAAGGCAAACTGATGGTGTCTGCAATAATCAGCCTATCCGCATTGAGGTGAGTGGCTTCCCTAAGTGTGGGGACAATTACCTGGGAGCTGGCATGGATAAGAAAGGCATATAAAAAAAAGTGGGTCAACAGTATTTTTCTCATATGAACCAAGCGTTGTATGATTAATTTTGAATCGGGGAGCCTTGAATATTCCTCTTTCATTTTCAAGCCAAAGGTCCTGTAAAGGGGATTACGGAAGCTTGAAAGGCTATCAACGGTGCAAAAGTACTGTAGGAAGCTTTATTCCCCTTTTAGAATTCCTTTAAAAAAAGATTAGAATTTTATTAGAAAGATTTACACCAATTGGATGGGTCATATTTGTAGCCGGGGTGTTTGTCGGTTGACCCCCCGACCGGATTTATCCGTTGGACTGAAGGATATTGGGTAGCTCCAGTGAAAAAACGGTTCCTTGATTAAGGATCGATGAAACAGAGATTCTTCCCTG
The DNA here is from genome assembly GCF_042652345.1 of Negadavirga shengliensis. Classification (NCBI taxonomy): domain Bacteria; kingdom Pseudomonadati; phylum Bacteroidota; class Cytophagia; order Cytophagales; family Cyclobacteriaceae; genus Negadavirga; species Negadavirga shengliensis. The sequence goes on along the minus strand of NZ_JBHSJJ010000015.1, from coordinate 55,707 downwards.
GTGCATTTGCACGATTTTCTGCACCAAAGCCAATCCTATGCCCTCTCCGGAAGCAAAATCTTTATTTAATCCTCTGTAAAAAGGAGTGAAAATTTGTTCCAGTTCTTCCTCGGAAATACCGATTCCCTTATCGCGAAATGCCAAAAGTACATTGCTGCCTTTATGGGAAATGGTGATATGGCATTTGTGGTCTGGGGAAAATTTACAGGCGTTCTCCATCAGATTGGAAAAGGCGATGGTAAGAAGGTAAGCATTTCCCCAAACGGTGACCGCTTCTTCATTTTCCATATCTGCTTCGAAATTCACGTCAATTTTAAAATCCGGATTGGATGTTTGTACTTGCTGGCTGGCATCCAGGAGGACTTCGTCTATCCTAACGTTCCTGAAGTTGACTTCGGAACGGTCGTAGCCCGCCTTTGCGAAATCAAGCAGACTACCGGACAATTTGGCCATTTTTCTGGCATCCGCAAGGGTATTGGCGAGGGACCGGAGGGTCTCTCGCCGGGTTCTCTCGCTTTCCAGATTCCATTCCAGATCCGAAATGATGGCGGATAATGGGGTTCTTAGTTCATGGGCTACGTGATAAACAAATTGCTTTTGGGATTCAAAGGACTTTTCCAGCCTTTCCAGCATTTGGTTAAATGTCAAGGCAAGTTGGCCTATTTCATCGTGTCCGTTGCCTGCTTTTATCCTAAGATCCAGCTTTGAGGCAGATATTTTCCGGGCTTCTTGTGTCATTTCAGCAACAGGAAGCAGGGCTTTCCGGGCGAAGTATTTGCCAATAAAAAACAACGCCAGCAGGGCAGTAATCAGCCCAAGTAGAAGGGTGTTTTTCAAACTGGCCAGCTTACTGTAACCATACTCGTCATATGCGGCAGCGGTAATAAGATATTGCTCCCTTTCAAATGTAAACAGAATCCCCACGACTTGCCATTTGTCTTGGACAAACCGAATGTGCCCATTCTCACTGATAGCATCCAACATGGCGGGAGTTTCCTTTACAAAGTCGATATCTACAGCATCATGGTAGATCAGGTTCCGGTCCCAATCATATATGGCCACTTCCACCTCATACAGAATTTCTCTGTTTTTAAGATAAATGGTTTGCAAGGTTTCGGCATCCAGTTGCGTATCCAGCAACAGGTTGATTTTGGTGTGAGCCTCTTTTTCCAGGGTAATGTAGAATTCGGCCAGACGGTTTTTTGACGCGCTGTAATACACCATAATGGAAAAAAACACCAGTATTCCTCCTGTCAGAATGGTGAAAAGTAATGTAAGCCTTTTTTGTATGCTCATGATGATGTGAGGATGAAACCCATACCCGGTCTTGTGTGAATCAGTTTCTCGTCGAAAGGTTTGTCCATTTTTTTTCTGAGGTAGTTGATGTACACATCGATAAAATTTGTGCCTGTATCAAAAGTCACTCCCCATACTTCACTGGCGATCTCATCCCTGGTCAAAACCCTCTCAGGATGCTGCAGCAAATACTCCATTAATCTGAATTCTTTTGGAGTAAGATGGATTTCCCGGTTGTTTCGGTATACCTTTTTTTCGTTAAGGTCCATTCTGATGTCTTTGTAAGAAAGATTGGTTGGCAGAGCGGATTTTTCAGGCCCGGATGTTCTTTTTAACAAAGACCTGATTCGCGCTTGCAGTTCCCTAAAATCAAATGGCTTTACCAGATAGTCGTCGGCTCCGGCATCGAAGCCCTCCACCTTGTCATCGGTAGTGCCTAAAGCCGTCAACATGATAATGGGGACATTCGGGTCAAGTTTCCTTATTTCCCTGGAGAGTGCTATCCCGTTTATATGGGGAAGGATCAGGTCGGTGATGACCAGGTTGTATTTTTCATTGGCAAATAGCTTTTTGGCCATTTGCCCATCATAGGCAACTGTGACCCGGTAAGTTATCTCTTCCAGTTGCCTTTTTAGCAGTGAGGCCAGCCTGTCATCATCTTCTACCAAAAGTATATTTATTGCTTCCATGGCGGGTTTCAGGAAAATAGCGTTGTTCAAAATTAACCATTCAATCTTTGATAAGCGGGGTTGCCGTTTAAATTTTTGATTTGTTTTGGCTACCTTCGCTTTTTAACCAAACCAATTATCATGGAAATTTCAGGAAAAATCATACAGGCACTTCCGGAACAATCGGGTAATGGCAGAAATGGGGTGTGGAAGAAAAGAGATTATATACTTGAAACCACCGGACAATACCCCAAAAAAGTTTGCTTGACCGTATGGGGGGATAAGATAGACCAGTTTGCTATGCAGGAAGGAGAGGATGTTACCGCCAGCATAGAGATTGAGAGCCGCGAATTCAATGGCAGATGGTATACGGACGTGAAAGTTTGGAAGGTGGCCAAGTCGGGAGCTTCTCCCCAAGCGTCTGAAAAAGGAAGTCCCGTGCCGGATGTCACTTCTTTTTCAGAGGAAAATGAGGGGGATATTCTGCCTTTTTGATCAGCATATTCCATAAGCCGGAGACGGGGGATGGCTGCCGCGGGCAAAAATTCCACCGTCATTTACGGCTTTATTTGCCAAGCACTTCCTTCCAGCCCTTTTCCTCCACTTCTTTTGCGGTTTCCTCTACCTTTTCTTTAAGGCTGTTTTTGAAAGCAGCCAGATTGACCCCCACGGAAGACTCATATGCCCCCACAATAGAGGCAGCAAGTATTCCGGCATTTTTTGCCCCGTTGAGGGCTACCGTGGCCACGGGAATTCCCGATGGCATTTGCAGGATGGATAAGACACTGTCCCAACCATCGATGGAGTTGGAGGATTTAACCGGCACCCCAATAACAGGTAGGGTAGTAAGAGAGGCGACCATACCGGGAAGGTGGGCCGCGCCTCCCGCTCCCGCAATGATGACTTTGATACCTCTTTCTTTTGCTTTTTCAGCATAGGAGATCATCCTCAGAGGGGTTCTGTGCGCCGAAACAATGGTCAATTCATAACCTACGCCCAGCTGATCCAGGATTTCCGCAGCTTCTGACATGATGGGAAGGTCTGACTTGCTGCCCATGATGATGCCTACTTGTGTTTTGCTCATGCCTTTATTTTAATGGAATCTTTGATTTTTTGTGCCCTCTTTTTGAGTGTTGCTATATCTTCTTCTAAAATAGTCACATGCCCCATTTTGCGGAAGGGTTTGGTTATTTTTTTGCCATAAAGGTGGACATAAACCCCTTTTTCTGCCAAGGCATCATCCAACCCCTCCACCAAAGCTTCCCCGGTATAACCGGCTTCGCCCAGGAGATTGACCATGGCTGCCGGGGACCGTACTGCTGTGTTACCCAGTGGCATGTTCAAGACGGCCCTGAGATGTTGATCAAACTGAGACGTAAAGTTGGCCTCTATGGTATGATGACCGCTGTTGTGTGGGCGGGGAGCGATTTCATTGACAAGCACCTCCCCTTCTTTAGTGACGAACAGCTCCACTGCCAGCAAACCGACCATTCCCAGTTTCTGGATGACATCAACGGCTATGTTTTGGGCTTGTTGGGAAAGGAAGTCTGAAATTTCCGCCGGAGAAAACAGGAATTCCACCAGGTTATGTTCCGGATGGAAGGCACATTCCACCGGAGCGAAGGTTTTGAGTTCCCCCCGCTCATTTCTGGCTACAATCACAGCCAATTCTTTTTCAAAATCGATGAATTTCTCCAGGAGGCCCGGCGCATCAAAAGCTTTTTCCAAATCCTCTGCCTTTTTGAGCAGTTGTACGCCTCTGCCATCATATCCTTCCCTGCCCAATTTGTTGACAGCCGGTAAAAAACCTGCGTGAATGGATACATCGGACCTGTTTTCCGTGAGAATAAATTCGGATGTGGGAATCCCATGATCCCGGTAAAACTGTTTTTGCTTCCTTTTGTCCTGGATCAGCTCAATGATATGGGGTTGGGGATAAACTTTCTTGCCCTCTGTCTCCAGTAAACGCAGCGCATCGGTGTTGACGTGCTCGATTTCAATGGAAATGACATCACAGGATTTTCCGAACTGGTAGACCGTATCAAAATCTTTTAGGTCCCCCTTTACGAACCGGCTGCTGAGGTGTTTGCAGGGCGCTTCCGGATCAGGGTCCAGTACGTGTATATCCACATTGTGATTGATGGCAGCTTGGATCAGCATCCTTCCCAGTTGGCCTCCCCCCAATATACCCAGGGTTTTATTCTGATAATCGTTTTGCACTGTAGTCAATAGCTATTTTAATTTACACAGGCCAAAATTAACGAGAAAAAATGAATAAGGACCAATTACGTCATAATTCAACCGTCAACTCCCCCGGTTCATAAATAAAGCCATCCGTGATCACGGATGGCTTTTGTTTATATATGAAAGTATTAAGTATTTACTAAATCGACCTGCCGCCTATTAATCTGAACAATACGGCAATAACGGCCAAGACCAATAGTATGTGAATCAGTCCACCTACACTATAGACAAATGCGCCAAAAATCCATCCTATAACCAGGATGATTGCAATCAAATATAACAGAGAGCTCATAATAGGTTAGTTTAGTGGTTATCAATTTTACCAAATAACCCCAATTTTGGTGCCAAAAAAATTGCATAGCATTTATAACAGCCTGATCCCCATGAGCTCCATAAGTTTTTGAGCATTAAAATCAGGACACGCCCCACTTTTGAGTTTGTAATCAAAATGGATTTCGTTTTCCTCTATTTTGTGATGGAAACTGTAATTAACAAGAGTTGGAAGGGTGTTTTCAAGTTCACTGAGTTCAATATCATGGGTAGAAATAATTCCTTTGGCAGGAGTTTCCGACAATTGCCGTATAAGCGCTTCACTGCCCATTATCCTATCACGGGTATTGGTACCTTTAAGGATTTCATCCAATAAAAAAAATACCGGCTTATCCTGAGAAGCCAATTTGAGGAGCCCCTTTATCCTTGCCAACTCAGCATAAAACGAGCTCACGCTTTCACCCAGGCTGTCGATGTTCCGCATACTGGTGTAAAGATGAAATTCCCCAGTAGAGAAGCGGGTAGCCATGGGACTAAGGCCCATACCGGTCAGGACCAAATTGATCCCAATGGTTCTCATAAATGTTGTTTTTCCCGACATATTTGAGCCGGTAAGCAGGATGGTCTTTTTGTCTTCCGGCAGGTCAAAATCATTTCCAACGCACTTCTCGGGGGCGATCAGCGGGTGTTTGAGTGTTTGGAAGGATAGGACCGCTTTCTCCAACCACTCGACTTCACAATGAAGCTTTTCCTCATCCGTAAATGAAGCCAGGGATGTCATGGCTTCCCATTCCTCATACACTTCTTTCCATTGCTGTACCCTGTAACCGTACTTGGCCTTCCATTTTTCCAACCGGTATAAAATGATGAAATCCGTCCAAAACAGTAAGTTAAAAATGAGGTACATCAGGTTCATCCGGTTTTGGACAACAAAACTTTTTTGTTGCAGTGTTTTGAGCGCTTCCGATGACTTGAAGTTGTCGTTTTTGATCGGGGCTTGGAGAGCGATCAAGCTGTCATTTGAAAACGATATGTTTTCCAAAAGCTGGGCCCAGTATTTATAGGTTTTCAGATCCCCATCATTTGGCATTGCTTTGACCGCCGCCAGAAGTGGCCTGAACACAAGTCCCAATACCAATAGTCCGACTAGAATGAAAAAACTGAGGTAATAGAAGGGGAGATATCCAAACAAAACACCGAACAGCAGAAAAGTGCCTGCAAAAGGGCCCCCTATCATCGGAACCCAAAAGGCTTTTTTCCACGAACCGGGGGCATTTAGCCAACGGTAGAATTTTTCCTTTGGTTTTTCTTCTTTTAAGAATGCCTGCCCTATTGCCTCATAGGTAAGCAAAAAATATTCTTTCTTGCTCAACTCCGTTATAGCAAGGTTCCGTTGCCGTGCCGAGTGCTTGTCCATCAAGGAAAGCATCCATGAAGCGAGTTTTTCCTTTCCCCCTTTGCTGACCGTGTGGTTGATCAACTGAAAGAGCGAATGCTCCCCGAAAAGATCCAAGTCGTTTGCATAAGGATGGCTTTTGCTGGAAAATTCCTGTCCCGGATCAAATGACGCCAATTCCCTTTTTAGCCGTTTCTTTTTATCGGCTTTTATTTTGGCAATGGCTAAAATAAAAGCCTCCCGGTCTTTCTGTTCATTGAAACGCAGGATGAGGTAAACGAACATAAAACTTAACGGGATGAACAGGAGAAGCAACCGGTTGTATTCGGCGAGCCCCACCGCTGTAATGGCAATCAGGGACAAAAAAAGGGCTAACCTGCCCAAGGATAGCAGGACAATTCTCCTTTTGGTTTTTGCCAGTGCTCTTGCAGGATCAGAAAAGTCAAAATTTATATCCATATCCATAAAATCTGTTTTCACCCGGACCCGTCTCTGCTGTTTTACGGGATTTTTAATGTTCGGTATTCGGTGTTGATGATCAAACGCAAGGGCTCCAATCCCTATTGAGGCCTTTGAACGCTTTTTATTCCTGCTTTAAGAGACATCATCCGTTGTCTTTTGTGATTAGGAATAAAACGGTTAAAGATAAGGATAATTTCCCCTCCATTTGTCAAATGAATCTCCCACAAGCAAAAACAGTTATTCAATTAATTGCAACATTGTTGCAGTTAACTGAATTTGTTATTAACTTTGGCCCATCAGTTTTTTCTTCTTTATAGAATAAAATTGGTTGACAACTAAGACTCCGGGAAACCGGAGTCTTTTCATGAAAGCAATGATGAGAAGAGGTTTCAAGCGATGGCTTTTTGCAATGGTTACCATAGCGGCGTCATGGATTGCTGCACCCAACCCGGATCTATGGGCCTTGTTTTCCAAAACCCGGTTTGTGGAAAAACTGAACAGGGAATACGCAATGTATTTTTTGTATCCGGCTTTTCCGGACGAACTCCGTGCCTGGGAAGGGAAGGAAGTGGAGCTGTCCGGCTTCTATATTCCCATCGATGTGGGTACTTCAAAGATGGTTGTCCTTTCTAAATATCCAATGGTAGAATGTTTTTTCTGCGGCGGGGCTGGACCTGAAAGCGTGGCGGTTGTTTACCTGAAGGAAAAACCCGGGAGAAGACTGAAAACCGATGAAATAGTATCGGTAAAAGGGATATTGGAACTCAATGAAGACGATGTAGATGAATTAAACTTTATAATCAGAGATGCGCGGATTATACCCTGAACCTGTTAGGAAATTGCCAGTGACCGTTTTAAGCGGTTTTTTGGGAGCCGGTAAAACGACTTTGCTCAATCACATACTCCATAATAAGGAAGGCTTGAGGGTAGCTGTCATTGTCAATGACATGAGTGAAGTAAATGTTGATGCCCAGCTTATTAAAAAAGGCAACACGCTTTCGAGAACAGAGGAAACCCTGGTGGAAATGAGCAACGGCTGTATCTGCTGCACCCTTAGGGAGGACCTGATAGTAGAGGTAGAAAGACTGGCTTTGGAAAACCGGTTTGATTATTTATTGATTGAAAGTTCGGGAATCTCTGAGCCATTGCCAGTGGCGCAGACTTTTAGTTTTATGGATGAGGCAAACGGAATAAACCTTTCCCGTTTCAGTAGGTTGGATACTTTGGTCACGGTAGTCGATGCCTATAATTTCTTTAAGGACTTCGGAAGTGGTGATACGGTATTTGACCGTGCACTCAATCACGACAGGGAAGACCAGAGGGCCATTGTCAACCTGCTTACTGATCAATTGGAGTTTGCCAATGTCATTGTCATCAATAAATCCGATATGGTGTCCCTACTCAGCTTGGGGAGTTAAAAGCAATAGTCGGCAAACTTAACCCGAAGGCCAAAGTCATATCCACCACCTATGGGTCAGTCGCGCCAGATGAGATCATCGGTACAGGCTTGTTCAGTTTGGAAGATGCATCTGAAACGACGGCATGGCAGGAAGAATTGGAAAAAGAGCATACGCCTGAAACCGAAACGTATGGGATCACTTCATTTGTGTTTAAAGATAGAAGGCCATTTCATCCTGACCGGTTCTGGAACTATATCCAACATAGCTGGCCAGCTGACATTATCAGGAGCAAGGGGCTTTTTTATCTTGCGTCAAGATTTGATGTGGCCATTTCCTGGTCCCAAGCCGGTGGCTCCCTAAAAGCCGAAGCGGCCGGTGTCTGGTGGGCGAGTATGCCATTTGCGAGACGTATAAAATTCGCTTCTTATATAGAAAACAAGGACCTTATAGAACAAAAGTGGGACAAGGTTTTTGGGGATCGAGTGAATGAACTTGTGCTGATAGGACGGGGAATGCAGCCTAAAAAGATAGTATATGAGCTGGAAAAATGTATGTTGACGGACCGGGAGATGGCAGCTCTGATGAAAGGCGATTCATTTACAGACAGTTGGCCTATCTGAACAGAAAGAATTGCTATAAATGGACTATTTTGCGATCATATTGGATTATTTTTTAAGTCAATGGGTTGAACAACGTTTTTAATTATTTATAAAACTTATTTCGTGATTTAACTGAGTACAAATGTTATTTTTTGTTTTTTGGAAGGTTAATTATGTTTTGTTCTATTTTTTTGATAAAAAATTGTCATTTTATTGGGAATATTATTTTAGGCGTATTACATTTCGTATGCAGATAGTAAGATAATTAAAAAGAGGATATTGTATTCATCAATTGACTTCATGTCAATCTGATTCCAGGATGATAAAAATAGGTAGGTGCGGATGATGAAATTATGGGCAATTCCTATCCATTCGGTCATGAGTGGGATTTGTTTTATGAATTGGCCATGATTGTGAAGAATGAACCGATTTGTTAGGTTCAGTTTTGGTAGTTGGTTATTTTTTAATGTAGGGTTTGCCCGGGGCCTCTCGAACTTGGTAGTGTCGGAGGCCCCGGCATTTTTTTATCCATTATGATTTTCGCCTATTTAGGCAATTTTTTCATTTCAGGAATTCCATTAGGGAAGAAGTGATGCACATCTCTTTGAGGGAAGGGGATCCCGATATCATTGGCCTCAAAAGCTTCTTTTATCGCTTCCATGTTATCCCAAAACACAGGCCATAAGTTTGAAGTATCTGCCCAGCACCTTACACTCAGGTCCAGGGAGTTGTCACCGAAGTTTGTAAATAACACCACCGGGGCAGGATCTTCATGTATGCGCTCATCTTTTTTGAGTGTTTCAAGAATTACTTGCCGGGCTTTTTTCAAGTCAGTACCATAGGCTACCCCCACACTCATTTCCACCCTTCGGGTTGGCTTGAGCGAAAAATTAGTGATACTGTTATTGGCCAATGCGCCATTGGGTATGGTCACCACTTTGTTGTCAAAATTCCTTACGGTGGTATACAAAATAGCAATGGCCTCCACCGAACCCAGGGTGCCCTGGGCTTCTATCGTATCCCCCACTTTAAAAGGTTTGAAGATGAGAATCAAAACCCCGCCGGCAAAGTTGGCCAGCGACCCTTGGAGTGCCAGACCAACGGCCAGGCCGGCAGCACCCAATACGGCAATAAATGCGGTTACTTCAACCCCTAAAGTGGATAAAACAGCCAGTATGAGCAATAGGTACAATACTCCCTTTAAGAAACTACTCAGAAAACTTGCCAGGGAGGGTTCAATTTCGTAATTGACAAACAGCTTGTTTGTAGTTTTCAATGCAAAATTAATGATGTACCGGCCTATAAAATAGAAGAGAACAGCCAATAAGACTTTAGGTATGGCGATCAAAGAAAACGCGACAGCCCCATCAACGAGGCTTTCAATTGTACTGGCATCTAAATCCATAGTGTTAAATTTTAGAAGAAATTTATTGAATTCACAAATAAAAAGGGTTTACACCCAACAAATAACCTGCCATCTGAAGGCCCAGTGCCATGAAATGGTAAAGTTTTTTATACCTGCACCCAAAAGTATCGTTTCCCAATCTTTTTTGGAAAAACTTCGTGCTACGGAAACAGGCGCATCATTTTTCACCATCTCCGACTTGGAAAACAGCGTGGTCAGGGTCTTTATGCTGTAATAAGCCAGCGGATGTCTGTGCAAATCATTTATAAGAATCCCTAATTTAGCTTTTTGTTTGAAATTTTTGAATAACAAACGCAATTCTTCATCGGTGAAATGATGGGTGAACAGCGTGCAGGTAATGATGTCGACATTGTTCTGAATAAAATCCGGCTCGAAAACATTGCCTACGTGGAAATGAATGTTTGAGGATTGTCCAGAGAGGTTTTCCTTTGCCAGCATGATGACATTGGGGTTGGCGTCTACAGCTATAAACTCCAACGGATATCTTTTTTTATCTGCCCATTTGGCCATTACTTTGATCATATCCCCTCCTCCGCAGCCCAAATCAGCTACAGTAACCGGCCAAGTGATGTTCGGCCCCGTTAAGAGCCTATGCAAGCCTGTTGTGGTGACTCTATTGCCTCCCAGGAGTTTGTTGATGATTTTCAGTTCCTTGAGCGTTTGTAAAAGCACTTCACCTTCACAAAGGAGATCGTCCATCATTTCTTTATCCGTACTTCTTTGGCGGAGCCGTTTCATATTTTCTCTATCAAAAGTGTCTCCATGGAAAGCCCCGGACCGAATCCCATGGCCAGTACATCTCCCTTCAGAGAGGCGTCATCCATCAGGGCTGAGAGCACGAACAGAATCGAAGCCGAAGACATATTACCAAACCTTCTCAATACCTCATGGGCATGGATATTTTGACATCGGTCAATGCCAAAGGCCACTTCCACTTTTTTCAGTATCTGGGTACCCCCGGGGTGGATCGCGAAGTTTTTGATAGTGGATAGATTGAATTTACTTTCCATTTTTTCTTTCAGTAATTTAACGCCTTTGTCCAGTAGCTCCGGTACATATTTACTAAGTTTCATTTCAAATCCGTAATCGCCGATGTGCCAGGCCATATCCGGCTCCCCTTCATTCAGAATGTCACTTTCATAACCTTTGATTTTAATCCCTTCATTCGAATGGGTGACGAGGATGGCCGCGGCCCCATCCCCAAAAATGGCATTGGCTATCATGTTGTCCTCATTGTAGTCCTTTTGAAAATGAATGGTGCATAGCTCCACAGAAAGTATCAAAACCTTGGCTTTGGGTTCACTTTTGCAAATTCTGTCAGCTAACTTGATGGCGTTGAAAGCCGCATAGCAACCCATGAAATGGATGGCATATCTTTCTATGGTGCTTTTGAATCCCATTTTTTGAATAATGTCCATTTCTACACCAGGGGCATACATGCCTGTGCAGGAAACCAGAATAAGATGGGTGATTTGCCCGGGACTGACACCGGATTTGTCCAGGCATTCCGATATCGCGGAGATGCCTAAACTTGGCGCAACTTTCTGGAATATGGACATTCTTTTTTTTGTTCCCGGAAATGGTTCCAGGGCCATGTTTTTAGGAAAAAAAGCAAACTGTGCCGGATCCTGGTGTCGAAAATCCTCTAAAGCGCTGTGGCGGGAATTTATTTCAGAGAGTTTGTAAATGAAGTTTAATTTCCGGCTGTCGGAGGCGTTCAAGCCATGGGCCATTTGCATGAACCTGCAGATTTTTTCCTGAGGGATTGGAGCTCCGGGGTTGGCCAGGCCTATACTGACGATATGGCTTTGCATCCGTTTTTATTTTGGTTAAAAATTGTTGTACATTCAAGATAAGTAAAAAACCGTTCCTTTCCAGAAAAGTTATCCTTGAAAAATATGTTTAAAAGTTCCAGCTGGAAACACCTCCGGATCACCTTTTCGTATTATCTGATGCCGGTTTTCTGGTTTGCGCTGGCGCTTGCTCCGAATATTGATGCGGAGCGTATTGTATGGGTGTGGGTGGTGCTTCATTTGTTTTTGTATCCTTCCAGCAATGGGTACAATAGTTATTTTGATAAGGATGAAGGCAGTATCGGGGGGTTGAAACATCCGCCCAGGGTGACTGGAGGGCTTTATTACCTCTCTCTGGTGTTTTTCTTATTGGCACTCGGAACAGCCTTGATGGTAAATTTTGCCTTCTGCACCATGGCCGGCGTGTATGGCCTTGTCTCTATGGCCTACAGTCACCCCTCGATTCGCCTAAAGAAATACCCCTATCTTAGCTGGTTGACCGCAGGGGCATTTCAGGGATATTTTACTTTTGCGATGACTTATGCTGGATTAAGTGATTTTGGGTGGGAGGTGTTTCTCAGACCCGGAGTATACATTCCAGGCTTGTTGACTACTTCCCTTTTACTGGGCTCGTATCCTTTGACGCAGGTTTACCAACATGAGGAAGACAGCAGAAGAGGGGATATTACGCTGAGCCTGCGTTTGGGTATTAAGGGTACTTTTGCTTTTTCCGCAGCTTGGTTTTTATTTTCGGGATTGGCATTTGTATGGTACTTTATGGGAAAGAACCAGGACTGGGCATTCTGGACATTCCTGGCTGCGATGCTTCCGGTGGTTTTTTATTTCTTCATCTGGTTTTTGTTGGTCAGAAAGAATTCCGGGAAATATATAAATTATACCATGACCATGTGGATGAACAGGATTTCAGCCACTGCCCTTAATCTTTTTTTTGTCTACTATTTTTTCAAAAACACCCAGGTATTACAGTTGATGAATTATTGATTTCTCTTTCTGATTTTTAATTAAATAGCACAAGAATTACTTGAAAGTACATGTCAAAAAAAAGATAATCTTTATATTGGCGCAAAATTATCAAATTAAGTATGAGTGCATGGAATATGGGCAAGGGTTTATTGACCCTTTTGTTTTGTATAATCATTTTTGGAGCGTGTAATACCCGCTCCGGGACTCCCAAGATATTGGTTTTCAGTAAAACGGAAGGATTTTATCATGAATCCATTCCGGATGGCATCAAGGCCCTCGTGAAACTGGGTGAGGAAAACGGGTTTGAGGTAGATACTACCACCAATTCGGCCATGTTCACGGATGAAATTCTTCAGGAATACAGCGCCGTGGTTTTTCTGAGTACTACGGGGAACGTGCTGAATCATTATCAGGAGGCCGACTTTGAAAGGTACATTCAGGCGGGTGGGGGTTTTGTAGGAATCCATGCAGCCGCGGATACAGAATATGATTGGGCGTGGTATGGAAAAATGACCGGCGCCTATTTTTCTGACCACCCCGGTATCAAAGATCCTCATCCCAATGTTCAGGAGGGTGAGTTGGATGTGGTGGATAAAGACCACAACAGTACTTCCTTTTTGCCCGATCGGTGGGGAAGAAAAGATGAGTGGTACAGCTACAAGGATTTCAATGAGGACGTGAAGGTCCTTATTACCTTGGATGAAAACAGTTACCAGGGGGGAGAGGACATGGGATATCACCCTATCGCCTGGTACCATGAGTATGACGGTGGACGGGCTTTTTATACGGGCGGAGGCCATACCAAAGAATCATTTTCTGAGGAGCTTTTTTTGAAACACCTGCTTGAAGGCATCCGGTATGCGATAGGGAAAAACCGGAAATTGGATTACAAAAAAGCAAAGACCAAAAGAGTGCCTGATGCGGACAGGTTTGAAAAGAGGGTCATGGTGATGGGGGAATTTGTTGAACCCACGGAAATGACCATTTTACCCAATCTTGATATTCTTGTCGCGCAGCGGCGGGGAGAAATCCTCCTGTATAAACATGGTGATTCTACAGTTAACCAGGTAGGACTGTTGGATGTTTACTGGAAGACCGATGTGCCAAGGGTAAATGCAGAAGAGGGATTAATGGGACTTAAAGCCGACCCTGATTTCGAAAACAATCATTGGGTTTATGCTTTTTACAGTCCAAAAGAAGGATCTGTGAACAGACTTTCCAGGTTTAAATTTGAAAATGACCAATGGGATATGGGTTCCGAACAGATCATTTTGGAATTTTATTCCCAAAGAGATATTTGTTGTCATACAGGGGGTTCCATAGCATTTGATAAAGATGGACTGCTTTACCTGTCCACCGGCGATAATTCCACTCCGTTTAACCAACCGAATCAGCCGCATACTTTGCTGGGATATGCGCCTTTGGATGAAAGGCCGGGTTTTGAGCAGTATGACGCCTCCAGATCCTCAGGCAATACAAATGATCTGCGGGGCAAAATTATCCGGATCAAGGTAAATGAGGACGGGAGCTATGACATCCCTGAAGGAAACCTCTATCCGCCGGGAACAGAAGGAGCGCGTCCGGAAATATATGTGCAGGGTAACAGGAACCCTTACCGCATCGCAGTGGACCAGAAAACCGGATATGTGTACTGGGGTGAAGTGGGACCGGATGCCAGGGGTGACAGCTTGGGAATAAGAGGGCCTAAAGGTTATGATGAGGTAAATCAAGCCAAAGAAGCAGGTTTTTTTGGTTGGCCTTTCTTCGTAGGAGACAATTATCCCTATAATGCCTATGATTTTGACAAAGGGAAAAGCGGGATACAGTTCGACCCAGCCAAACCCGTAAATCTCTCAAGGAACAATACCGGCCTGAAGGAATTGCCTCCCGCCCAGCCTGCCTTTATATGGTATCCCTATGACAACTCTCCCGAGTTTCCTCAAGTGGGTACCGGCGGAAGAAATGCTATGGCGGGACCGGTATATTATTCAGATCTATATCCCAACGGCGGGGGATTACCGGAGTATTATGATGGCAAGCTCTTTATTTATGAATGGATCAGAGGCTGGATTAAGGCGGTGACCATGGATGAAGAGGGCAATTATTTAAAAATGGAGCCTTTCATGGAAGAGGTGAAACACAATGCCCTTATCGATCTGGAATTGGGGCCTGATGGCAAATTGTATTTGCTGGAATATGGAAATGGCTGGTTCACCGCCAACCCCGACGCGACGTTGTCTGTGATTGAGTTCAACCCGGGTAACAGGGCGCCGGTAATTGCTGGTGTACGTGTGGACAAAAGCTCAGGGGGCCTGCCCTTTGAAATAAACCTGGAGGCAGATGTAAGGGATCCGGAGAATGATCCATTGCAATATGCATGGGATATGGGCAATGGTGAAATTGTAGAAACCAAGGAACCGAGGTTGACATACACTTACCAATCGGTTGGCGATTACGGTATTACGTTACAAGTAAGTGATCCCGAAAAGCTCACGGCAGTAAGCCGGCCCGTGGAGGTTTATGCGGGTAATATCGCTCCTGAAGTAACGATTGACATTCAGGGTAACCGTACCTTTTACTTTCCGGGGAAGCAAGTCGCTTATGAAGTAAAAGTCAGGGATGAGGATGACCCGACGGCTGGGGATGATCTTTCATCGTTGTATGTCACCGCGGATTACATAGAAGGTTTTGACAAAGCGGAGGCTTCACTTGGGCACCAGGTAATGACTGATGCCATGGCTGGAAAAAGTATCATGGAATCCCTTACCTGTAAGACTTGCCATAACCTTGATGAGGCGTCAGTGGGCCCGGCTTACCAGGAAGTGGCCAAAAAATATAAAGGGAATTCCCGCGGCGCTGACCATCTCATCAATAAAATCATAAAAGGAGGGTCAGGCGTTTGGGGAGAAACCACCATGCCCGCCAATCCGGATCTGAAACAGGGAGATGCGAGGAAAATAGTGGCCTGGATATTGTCTCTGGCTGAAACGGATAACCGGGAAGCCTCGCTGCCAACAGCCGGCCAAATAAAACCAACTCTGGGCAAGCAGATGTCTGATAACGGTGTATTGATCCTTTCAGCCAGCTTTACAGATAGGGGCGGAGAAAACATCAAACCCCTGAGCACAACTACATCCGTCTATCTCAGAAACAGCAAAGTGGATTTTGGCCAAGTGGACGCTATGGAAGGGTATAATACTTTCAATGTGGAAGGCAATGACATTATGTTAGCCCCAACCGGAGAAGGCCACTTCATTCTAAAGAATATTGACCTGAATCAAATCGCTTCGATAGATCTGGTGGCCGCATCCCAGAGAGCGATGGATTATGGATATGAACTAGAGGCCAGGCTGAACAACCCTGACGGAAAAAGGATTGGCCAGGTGATTCTTAGGGCCAATGAAATGAAAGGCAAAGGAGAGGAAATTATTTTCAAACCCTTGTCGATGGCGCTTGAACGGAATTCGTATGATAAATTACAGGATCTGTATATAGTGACGAGGCCATTAAACGCAGAAGAGTCTGTAAACCTTGCCTTAGTGGGTATGGAAATGAAATCCGAGTAAAGCCGGAAAAATTATAAAATCAAATAAGACCGGCCCGTTATGATCATATGGGCCGGTCTTTTGGTATCATGGAAGAATTTGTACTGAGGAAAATAGAAAACTATAGCCGACAGACATCTTCACAGCTGACCAGGGAGATAAGGTGGTTTTTTGGAACGGAAAATCCACAAAAGCACCGGCTCAAAGAAAGATACCTGACCCATGCGGATTTCCAACACCGGATAGACACCTACTACCCCATTCCGGGGAGAATCGATTGGGGTTTGAAATCAAGGGAGGGGAAATATGAACTCAAACGTTTGATTGCTGCTTATGAGCCCTTGCGGTTTTCAAAAACAGCAGCTGGAAAACACGAAGGCTGGGAAAAATGGGAAATCACAGGAGAGGAAATCAAAGATTGGGAAGCCTGGATATCGGACAATGGCTTACAACCGTTCTCTTTGGAAAAAAGGCGTTGGGTCTCAAAAATGCAGTTGGACAGTGAGGGGAAGGTGGAAATGCACGGATATAATGTCCGCTTTGAGAAGGGCTGTCAAATAGAATACACTGAATTAAGCTGGGACAGCCGGGTTTGTTTTACTTTTGGCCTGGAACTCTTTGGGGGAGAGGTGTGGGACAAGTTCCTGTCTTTTTTTTCTTCGGTCTTTGAAAATCAAACCTTAAAACTGGAAAACTCGTACGGGTATCCCTGTTTTATCGAAAAGATCCTGGGTAAATCGCGGTAACAGAAACAAAATGAGCGATAAATAAAATAAAAATCCCGCACCGGAATATGGGATGCGGGACATACCTACATTATGATTTGATCAGATATCTTTTTCCTTTTGCTTGTTTTCTATTTCTTTTTGTTTCTGCTCCAGTTTCCGCTCATTTTCTTTGAGTTTCTGTTCCATTTTCTCCATTTGAATGGCATGTTTTTCGGCCCATTTTTCCATTTTTTCCTCAAACTCTTTTATTTTGGGTTCATTCTCCATTCTCCAAGCTTCCATTTTCTGCTCAAATTCCTTCATCTTGGGTTCCATTTCCTTGGTCCAGGCCTCCATTTTTTTTGCAAACTCTTCCTGGGAAGCATTCATTCGCCGCTGGAGAGCTTCCATTTTGGATTGTAGCTTTTCGCGCAGCAGCTCCGCGTCCGGAGAGGTGTCACTGTGAATGCGGATGATCTTGGATGTGATTACCCTGATGCTGTCGGCATATTCCTTGCCGAATTTTTTGCTGTAAATCCTGATGGAATCCTGAAAAACCCGGTCAAAATTGAAATCCAGCACAGGTGTGGGGCTCAATACCAAGGGTGGCACGGGGGGAAAAGGGGGCAAAGTGTCTAATCGGACAATATTCTGAACATCTATGAAAATATTGGTGTCAAAATCGACGGGTAACCAGTTAGCTATTTCCCATTCTGCGGAGATATCGTTAAAGATATTGGTATCGATATCAACAGTTGCCCAGCTGTCGGTATCCCAATCTATGGAAACATCATTTTTGGGGAGGGTATCTTTCCGCATGATGGCATATTTACCCTTCCTGAGGGGATATTGTGGGGAACTGGCATGCAGGGAAACGTCCGTATAACTGTTTTTCAGTGTGGTGGCAAGCCAGGTTTCATTTTCAGAGAGTTGGGCCGGAGTGTTGGCACTTATCAGCAAGGATAAGCTAAGCATGCAGGCGAGGATCATGGCAGTACTGATTAAAGGTGGATTGGAATTATTGACTGTTTTTTTATAACCAAGGATTCTTTGAATCCTTTCCAGGGTGGGAAATGAAGGTCTGTGGGCGGCCATGCTTAATTCAGGAGCATTTTGCCGGGCATGGTTTACTACCGTGGCCAATCCATGGGCAAGGGCATGGGGATCGACGCCCGCCTTGATGGCCATATCGTCAGCGGCGTGTTCCCGATAATGCCTCACCTGGCCGTTGATCCACCAAAATGCCGGATGATAGAAAAAGAGAACTTCCAGAGCAGATTGCACCAGGTTGACTCCGAAATCACATCTTTTTATATGAGCCAGTTCATGGGCTAAGATAGCCTCGAGCTGTTTTGGGCTCATTTGGAAAACCAGACTGAGGGGAAATAGAACCACCGGTTTCCAGATACCATAGGTCATCGGCGTCTGGATATGCTCACTTCCCATGACCTGTATTCTCTGATGGATCCCCAGCTTACGGGTAAATCGAACAGCTGATTTTTGTAGCGTGATAGGCAATGCCTTATGGTTTTTATAGGCCAATTGCCTTATTTCAGCCAGGTTTCCAGCCATCCGCACCATGAAGAAGAGCATGCCTAAAAACCACAGATTGACCATTAGAGGCAGGTTGAGCTCGATATGGGTAATGATGAATTCCCTTGCGGATTCGTAAATGCTAATGCGGTCCGGTTGATAAGTGGAAAAATAGGCGTAGGATATTTCATGGGTTGTGGGCGGCTCATTGGAAGACGGATGGGTTGACGACAAATGGTACAGGGTACCTAAAAAGCCACTTAAAATCAAGCACAGCGCCACTAATCCATTTCGATAGTGAAACGCGGGTTTCCGGTGGCGAAAGATTTTGGCTATTCCCCATAGGAGTGTAGCGATGAGCAAGATCTGCCATACGGAATGGATCAAGGTCCATCCAATGGTTTCCAATAACTGTTGGGGAATGATTGTGCTGAAGGTGTCCATCAGGGTTTGTTTTCAAGTTGATCCAGGAATTTTCTTATTTCTGAGATTTCATCTTTTGAGGGCTTGCTCTGTCCAAGGGCCTGCATCACAAGCTTTTTGGCGGAGCCTCCGAAGGCGGTAGACATAAAATTTTTAACCAGTGATTTCTGCGTATCCTGCTGTGAGACGGCTGGATAATAAACATGGCTTCTTTTATCCTCATTTCTTTTTACCAAACCCTTTGAGAACATATTTTGTAAAGTTTTGAGGGTAGTGGTATAACCGGTTTCCTTATTTTCGCTCAGTTTTTCATGGATTTCTCTTACGCTGGCCTTCTCCTCATTCCATAAAATTGCCAGAATTTCCAATTCAGAAGCGGTAGGTTTATAGTTCATGCTTTCTTTTAGTACGATTTTGTTCGTATCAAAATTATACGATTGAAATCGTAATTCAAAATTATTTACGATTTTTATCGTATTAAAAAATGTTAAATAAATATTTGAGAAAATGGTTTTTCTTTTTTTCGACTTTATTACTTTGCGGGTATGTGTTTGATTGTTTTTAATTGGATGGACCATCCGGATTATAAATTGATGCTGGTGGCCAACAGGGATGAATATTATAAACGGCCTTCTACCCCCCTACACAAATGGGATGAAGGTTTTTTTGCGGGAAAAGACCTAAAGGAAGGAGGGACTTGGTTGGGATTCCATCCCAGTGGCAGATTTGCCGCACTGACGAATTTCAGGGATTATAAGAATGAAAGGGACACCGCCCGCAGCAGGGGGGAGTTGGTCAGGGGCTTTCTTGATGCTGACCTTTCCCCTATTGAATACCTGCAGAAGATAGAATCGAAAAAACATCTTTACAATGGCTTTAACCTGATCGTTGCCGAGAGGGACACGATGTGCGTGTTTTCCAATTATAAAGAAGGGATTGATACGGTAGAGGCTGGCTTGCATGCGATCAGCAACTCTTTTTTAGACACACCCTGGCCAAAAGTTATATCCGCAAAAGCTGATTTCCGTAGGTTTTTATTACAAAATCATCGGGATGTGGACAGTTACCTGGGCTTGCTGCAGTCGAAAACCTTGGCACCTGATGCGCTATTGCCGGAAACGGGATTGCCGTTCCATTTGGAGAAAGCGGTGTCTTCACAGTTTATCCATGTGGATGATTATTATGGGACGGTCAATACCACTGTGGTCCTGTGGAAGCATGACGGGGAGGTTATCATGAAAGAAAGGAAGTGGGTGCCCGAATTGGAGGAAAGTATGGTTGCCTTTGCGGTAAAAGACCAATGCCCAAGGAACTCATAGATCAAAATCATGTTTATCTAAATATGAAAAAACTGGAAGTATTGATTGTAGGAGCCGGCCCCATAGGGCTAGCTTGTGGTATTGAAGCAAAGAAACACAATTTAAGTTACCTGATAATAGAAAAAGGGGTGCTTACCAACTCCATTTACAATTATCCGGTCAACATGACTTTTTTCTCTACTTCCGAGAAGCTTGAAATGGGAGGTATTCCATTTATGTCCATAGCCAATAAACCTACCCGTCCTGAGGCACTGGAATATTACAGAAGGATAGCCAAACATTATCAGCTGAAAATCAACCTGTATGAAGAAGTTTTGAACTTGGAAAAGACAGAAGGGGGATTTGTGGTAAAGACTTCCAAAGAAAGCTATGAGACGGAAAAACTGGTTTTGGCTACAGGCTTTTATGATCTTCCCAATGAAATGAATGTTCCTGGCGAGCACTTGCCCAAGGTCACCCATTATTATAAAGAACCGTGGCCTTATATCGGTCAGAAAATCATTGTAGTGGGAGGAGGCAATTCGGCTGTGGATGTGGCACTGGAAACCTGGAGAAAGGGAGCCGAGGTGACGATGGTGGTCATGAAGCCACAGATTGATCAGACGGTAAAATATTGGGTGCTGCCGGATATCGAAAACCGCATAAAGGAAGGGTCCATCAAAGGGTATTTTAATTCTACGATTAAGGAAATCAAAGAAAAGGAGGTGATACTGGACACGCCCGACGGCGAGGTTACTTTGGAGAATGATTTTGTTTTGGCCATGACAGGGTATAAGCCCAATTTCACTTTATTGGATCAGTTGGGGGTGGAATTAAGCCTGGATGAAAAAAGACAACCCTGTTTTGACGATGCCAGCCAGGAGTCCAACGTACCAGGATTGTATCTAGCCGGGGTGGTATGCGGCGGTTTGAATACCCGGGAGTTTTTTATTGAAAATACCATTGTCCACGCCAGGTCTATCGTAGAAGATATTGTGAGGAAGAAATCAAGCTTTGAGAAAGTCGAAAAATAAGATGGGATAGACCGGCGCCGGTCAGTCAAACCCGTTTGGAATTCTGAGTTCAAAATTGGAGCCTTTTCCAGGCGAGCTGCTTGCTTTGATCCTGCCACCGAGTTTTTGGGCATTCTGGTGGCACAGATGCAGCCCCATTCCTGTACCTTTTTCATGATTGGTGCCGAAGGTTGATTTTATGTTCAGCTGAAAGATGTCCTTAAGCTGTTCTTCCGGAATACCGATGCCGTTGTCAGTAATGGAAATGATGATCTCATCTTCATTGGAGGAGACTTCCAGAACCACCTTGCCTCCGTTTTCGGTAAATTTTATCGCATTTTGAATCAGGTTTCTGATAATAAGCAGAAGCCGGTCTGTTTCAAGTCTCACGATGGGGTTTTGATAGTAGATGATTTCAAGGGAGATGCCCTTTTGTTTCGCGATCACTTTGAGTATTTCCAGTGTGTTTTCAAACAAGCCCCGGAGATCGGTTTCCTGGATCTTCACTTGTTTGTTTTTCAATTCAAAAGAAGACCAATCCAGGATATTTTCCATCATTTGGTAGGTACGCGTGGTAATCTTCAGCAGTTCATCATGGAGATATTCGATTTCGGCTTGGTTGAGGTCACTCTCCTTAAGGAGTTCCAGGGTTTGCATAATGGATTGCAGCGGATTTTTAAGATCATGGGAAATAATGGTGATGATTTTGTCCTTTTGGGAATTCACCCTGTTTAGATCCCTGTTTGCCTTTATCAGTTCCCTTCCTTTCTCACTGACTTTCCTTTTTTGGCTGACATAATATTGCTTGATGGTTCCTATGAGCAGGGACACTCCTGTCAAAGATCCCAGATAGGTTATACTATGGTCCAGAAAAATCATTTCCTGGTTACCGTACATTTGAGGGATATATTCCCGGAAAAAATTGCCTGCGTAAAACAGGAGCACAAAAAAAATAAAATTCAGGACACTCCAGAATATGAATTTATTTATGGGGGAAATGCTGAGCATTACCATGTGGACCAGGAAGAATATATAAAAGGTGGGTCCCGCATTACCATCGTTGAAATAAAAATTGAAGATGAGGATCGGGTAAGCCAAACTGCCGAACAAATAGTAAGCAAGCTTATAATTGTTATTGACCCTGAGCAGTTTATAAACATATAAAAGACAAATAAAGGTAAAACCTATCATGCCCACCAGGATGTAGTTACCTATCAAGGCATTGAAAAATCCCATTATCAGGACGTAAAACAACATTATAACGACGGTAGTATTAAAAATCTGTTTTTCCATAATGAGACTTTCTTCCCAGAAAAACAGTTTATTAAACCTATCTTTATATTCCCTCCAAAAATTCACAGTTCATAAGTTAAATAATTGCCGTCAATTTTTTAAGTTTTTTACACAAAAACGTTTAAAAACCCAAACGTATTCCCATTAAATAGTCCTTTATCGCTTAGTTTTATTTCAGGAATAACAAGCAGGGCCATGAAACTCAGGGTCATGAAGGGAGATTGCAAGGTGGTTCCCAACGCTTTGGCCATTTTATCCAATTTAGTATAATCTGCGGCAATTTGATAGCCATCTCCAGCAGACATCAATCCCCCGACAGGGAGAGGCACAATTTCTGAGGCAGAACTATTTACGACGGATAGTCCTCCTCTGTGTTCTATTATCAAATTTACTGATTTTGCCATAAGTTCATCATCTGTACCTACTACCACGATGTTATGGGAATCATGGGCCACCGACGAGGCAATCGCCCCTTCCTTTAAACCGAAGTTTTTGATAAAGGCCACAGCAGGTTGGCAGTGGTGATACCGGTTGATGAGGGCAATTTTCAGAATATCGCGTTCCGGGTCCGGAATGGCGTATCCGTTTTGGGTTTTTATCTCCAGCACCTGGCTCTTGGTAACCAATTGCCTATCCTGGGCGTGTATCACCCAGGCGCGGTTTGAGGGGGCCTTTATGAGGAAATCTTCTTTAGTTTTGGGAGTCGCATCAAAGTTATTGATCAGAGGATGGGTTTGGTGCTGAATTTTGGTTACGCCAAATTCAGACTGAAGTTGTCCATTGATATAGGTTTTTTCTATTTTGAAATCCTCTAGATTGTTGGCCAGTATAAAGTCTGCCGGATCCCCGGGTCTCAATTGTCCGACCTGCAAGCCATAATGGTTGATGGGATTGATGCAGGCAACCTGGAGCACATCGAACAGGTCTTTTCCTTTAGCTATTGCTCTAGCCGCCAGCTGATTGATGTGGCCTTCCGCCAGGCTGTCGGGATGTTTATCGTCTGAACAGAACATCAGGTTCCGGGCATGATGATCTATCAAGTCAATCAATTCGTCAAAGTTTTTTGCAGCGCTTCCCTCCCGGATGATGATTTTCATCCCCAATGAAAGCTTTTCTATGGCCTCCTCATATTGAAAGCATTCATGGTCAGTGGAAATTCCCGCCGCAGCATATAATGCTGCCTGCTCTCCTCTTAGTCCGGGGGCGTGGCCATCAATCGGTTTTCCATGTTTGCGGGCAAGGTTGATTTTTCGCATGACCTCTTCCTCATTATGGATTACGCCCGGCCAGTTCATCATTTCAGCGAGGTATAGAATCTCATCCCTTTGTAACAGCTGATCAATATCCTTAGAATTGATGGTGGCTCCCGAGGTTTCAAAAGCAGTTGCCGGAACGCAGGAAGGCGCACCAAAATAAAACTTGAAATTTACTTTTTTGCTGTTTTCAATCATGTAATTGATCCCATCCATTCCACATACATTGGCGATTTCGTGAGAATCCGAAACGACTGCCACCGTGCCATGTACTACGGCGAGTCTGGCGAATTCAGATGGGACCAGCATGGAAGATTCGATATGGACGTGCGCATCGATGAATCCGGGGAGGATAAACTTTTCGGGGGCGTCATCGATTTTGTCGATGGCTTTAATATGCCCATCAGCCACACTGACTTCAGCAGGATAAACAGACCGGTTTTTTATGTCGACAAATTGTCCCCGGATGTTAAATTCAGGTTCCATTTTTCGTAAAAGATTGACAGTCAAAAATAGTTTTTTCTTCAGACTTTAATAAAACCCCAATTGAATTGGGGCTGATTCCCTTAATAATTTTAAATCTACTATATTTGCACCTGAATAAGAAAGCAGGTACCATTCTCATTTTCCCTTAATGAAAAAAATCATTATCGCCATTGACGGATTTTCCGGGTGCGGAAAAAGTACAACCGCCAAAGCAGTTGCTAGGGCATTGGATTACACTTACCTGGATTCAGGCGCGATGTACAGGGCTGCTACGCTTCATTTTCTAAATAACTTCACCAACCTTACCAATCCCAAACAGATTCAAAAGTCACTTTCTGGCATGGATGTTTCTTTTCACTATAATGAGCAGGAAGGCATTCAGCAGGTGTTTTTAAATGGACTTAATGTGGAGGAGGAGATCAGAAGCATGGCGGTTTCAGATCAGGTAAGCGAGGTCAGTAAGATTGGTGAGGTACGGAAAGCAATGGTGGAAAAGCAGCAGAAAATGGGGAAACATAAAGGAGTGGTGATGGATGGCAGGGATATTGGCACTGTGGTATTTCCGAATGCCGAACTGAAGGTATTCATGACAGCGGATTTGGATATAAGAGCTGTCAGGAGACAAAAGGAGTTGCTGGAAAAGGGAGAGATGATAGAATTGGAAAAGGTGAAGAAAAATCTGGAACACCGGGATAAGATGGATACAGGCAGGAAAGAAAGCCCTTTGAAGAAAGCCGATGACGCGGTCGAACTCGATACAAGCTACCTCCAATTTGACGAGCAGGTGTCCAGGATTTTGGAATTGGCAAGGCAAAGAATGAATTGATGGCTATGGATGTAACAATTGATAAGAACTCCGGATATTGCTTTGGCGTGGAATATGCCATACAGATGGCTGAGGATGAAATGAAGGAAAGCCGAAAGCTTTACTGTTTGGGGGATATTGTACACAATGACATGGAAGTCGAGCGTTTGAGCAATAAGGGATTGGTAGTGATCGGCCGGGATGAGCTTGCGCAGCTGCATGACTGCAAGGTGCTGATCAGGGCCCATGGAGAGCCGCCGGAAACCTATAGGACAGCCATAGAGAACAATATAGAGTTGATTGATGCTTCCTGCCCGGTAGTGCTGAAACTGCAGCACCGGGTCAAAGCCGCTTTTGACAAAATGGAGAAACAGGATGGCCAGATTGTCATTTACGGGAAGAAGGGCCATGCAGAAGTCATTGGCCTCACCGGCCAGACTTTGGAAAAGGCCATCGTGGTGATGGAGGATAAGGATTTGGAACAGGTTGACTTTTCCAGACCCGTCACATTGTTCAGCCAGACGACCAAAAGCACCAAAGGGTTTTACTCCCTCAAGGAGAAAATTGAGGCGCGCATCAAGGAGAAAAGGGGCGTGCTGAACGAAGTAGACTTCAGTGCCAATGACTCCATCTGCCGGCAGGTATCCAATAGGGAGCCGCAGCTACAAAGGTTCTCAGAGGAGAATGATGTGATCATCTTTGTTTCCGGTAAGAAAAGCTCAAACGGAAAAGCCCTGTACCAAGTGTGTAAAGGGGTGAATTCCAAAAGTTATTTCATAGAGAATGAAAGGGAGATTGATTCAGCTTGGTTTGAGGCCGATGACCGGGTAGGTATTTGCGGCGCAACGTCCACTCCCATGTGGTTGATGGAGCAAGTGAGGGACTACATTCTTTCACTCGAAATAAAACAAACTACGGTGGGATGAGGACCATGAAAAATTCACGTGATCTTTGTTCACCGTATGTAAATATTCAGGGAATTGTCTTCTTATAACTAATGTAATTTATTAGATTTGAGGCGTTTTTCAAAGGATCACACAGTTTCAAAATTTAAATATGTCAAAATTAGTCAAGCTTAAAAAAGGGTTTGATATTCGTTTGGTTGGAAAGGCCGGAAAGCAAATCGGTGATTTTCAGCCTGTCAAAACCTTTGCCATCAAGCCAACTGATTTCATCGGAATGCAAAGACCAAAGGTTCTGGTCAAGGAAGGTGATACGGTAAAGGCCGGTACCCCGATACTATTTGATAAGAAGATGGAAAAGGTGCAGTTTGTAGCACCCGTCTCTGGGGAAATAGTGGAAATCAAACGGGGGGAAAAAAGAAAATTGCTCGAAATCAAAATTCTCGCAGACAGTGAGATTCAATTTGAACAGTTCGGTAAATTTTCCGACGCGGAGATCGAGTCTGCCAGCAGAGAGAAAATCGTGGATCACATGACGGCTTCGGGTGTCTGGCCACAGATCATTCAGAGACCTTATGGGGTCATTGCCAATCCGGAGGATGAACCCAAGTCTATTTTTATTTCCGGATTTGATACCCACCCCTTAGCACCTGATTATGACTTTTTATTAAAAGGGCAGGAAAAATATTTTCATGCAGGGATAAATATACTCAGAAAACTTACCGGTGGTCAGGTTCATCTTGGTCTGAGTGCCAACGGTACCGTCCCCGAAGTATTCTCCAATGTTCAGGGAGTTCAGGTAAACAAATTTTCCGGTCCACATCCATCAGGAAATGTCGGTGTACAGATCCACCACATTGATCCGATAGGGAAAGGTGATTTGGTATGGACACTCAATCCCTATGGAGTAGCGCAGATAGGCAAGTTGTTTGTGGATGGCATATATGATGCGTCCAAAGTGGTGGCCATCACCGGGTCTGAAGCCAAAAAAGCAGTTTATGTACAAACCTATTTGGGATGCTGTGTAGACAGTTTTGTGGCAGGTAACACCCAATCGAACCATTTCAGGGTAATCTCCGGAAATGTATTGACGGGGGAAAAGATAAACCGTGACGGCTATTTAGGTTTTTACCACCATCAGGTCACCATTATCCCGGAGGGGGACTATTATGAATTTCTTGGCTGGATGAAGCCGACGGCAGACAAGTTAAGTTATCATAAAGCTTTAGGCCTTTTTTCTTTCCTGTTCCCCAAAAAGGAATTTGTACTGGATTCGAATACCCGCGGTGAAGAACGGGCTTTTGTACAAACCGGCATATTCGAAAGCGTAACGCCGATGGACATTTATCCCGTGTATTTACTGAAAGCCATCATGGCTGAGGATTACGATGAAATGGAAGAGCTGGGGATCTACGAAGTAGTGGAGGAAGACCTGGCGTTGTGCGAATTCGTGGACGTGTCCAAACATCCGGTTCAGGAGATAGTTAGAAAAGGTATAGAACTCATTCAATATAGTTAATCAATATGAAGTTTTTAAGAGATCTGTTGGATAAGCAGAAGCCCTTATTTCAAAAGGGAGGCAAATTGGAAAACCTCTATTATCTGTACGAGGCGGGAGAGACATTTCTGTTTACCCCCAACCATACTACCGGAGCAAGGGGTGCTCAGATCAAAGATGCGATAGATTTAAAAAGGTTGATGATCACGGTTGTAATAGCCATGATCCCCTGCCTGCTCTTCGGAATATACAATACCGGTTACATGCACTATTTGGCGGTGGGAGAAGAAGCCGGTTTTGGTGATAAGTTTTTGCTGGGGCTGGAACTGGTGCTGCCCATAGTCATCGTTTCGTATGCTTCGGGAGGTTTGGTGGAGGCTATATTTGCCGTGGTAAGAAAACATCCCATCAATGAGGGTTTCCTGGTTACGGGTATGCTGATTCCGTTGGTGGTTCCTGCTACTTTGCCACTGTGGCAAGTGGCCTTGGCAACGGTCTTTGCTGTGGTGATAGCCAAAGAAGTATTTGGTGGTACCGGGATGAATATCCTTAATGTCGCCATGACTGCCAGGGCATTCCTTTATTTTGCCTATCCTGCCCAAATATCGGGAGATCAGGTTTGGACTTATATAGGTGACAAGGCGCCAGTGGATGGGTTTTCCGGTGCCACGGCCTTGGCGGTGGCTTACCAGTCCGGCCAGGAAGGCGTGGATGTGGTATCCAATCTTGCAGGTCATAACGCATCGGTAATGGACAACATGTTCAGCTTTGCCAATATGTTTTTTGGATTCATACCGGGATCGATAGGAGAAACATCTACACTTATGGTGCTTATCGGCGCGGCTATCCTGCTGTTCACAAGAGTAGGCAGTTGGAAGATCATGCTAAGCGCCTTTGGGGGTGCTTACCTCATGGCCTTGGTGATGCAGCTGCTGGCGGTGAATGAATTCATGGCCATGCCCGCCCATTACCATCTCGTCATGGGAGGGATTGCTTTTGGCATCGTATTTATGGCTACTGATCCTGTTTCTGCGGCGCAGACGGAATCCGGGAAATGGATTTATGGACTTCTGATTGGTGTATTGACCATAATCATCAGGGTCACTAACCCGGCTTACCCCGAGGGAATCATGTTGGCAGTATTGTTTATGAACGTATTTGCCCCGCTGATTGATCATTATGTAGTAAAAGCAAACAAGAAAAGGAGGTTACAACGTGCAACAGTCTAATGCTTATATCATCACATTTTCGGTAATTCTTACCGTGATCCTCGGCTTATTGCTTTCAGGTACGTCTGAAGTATTGAAGCCAATCCAAAAAAAGGCAGAAGCCCTGGATACCAAAAAGCAGATCCTGGGTGCCGTGATTTCCTCCGAGCAGCTCTCCAAAATGAAGGCCGATGAGATTGATGCCTATTATGAAAGCAGAATTTCTTCCAAGGTCGTGGACATCAATGGCGAAGAAATCACTGAAAAAGACGGTGAACAGGTAACCGCGGAGACGGTGGATGTGAGTAAAAATTATAAGAGAGCCCCTGACGATAGACTTTATCCGGTATTCATTTACCACGAAGAAGGTGCTGAAGATCAGGAGATCGCCTATATTTTCCCCGTATATGGAAGCGGTCTTTGGGATAACATATGGGGATATCTGGCATTACAAACAGATTTGGTTACCATTGAAGGGATTACCTTCTCCCACGCTGGTGAAACACCGGGCTTAGGTGCCAGAATCACTTCCGGGGAAGTCCAAAGCAGATTTAAAGGAAAATCCATCTTTGATGAGGATGGAAACCTTACCTCAGTTGAAATGCAAAAAGGAGAAGGAAGGGACTATTCGGATGACCCGCACAAAGTGGACGGCTTGTCAGGTGCCACCATCACTGCCGATGGCGTAAACAAAATGCTGAGAAATTACCTCGGACATTATAAAGCCTACATGGAGAAGAAGAAAGAAGGCGCTCCTGTGGCGATGAATTGATTTTGAACGTTTCAATACAATAATATACCATGAGTACAGAAACAGCGGAAAAGACAGAAATAAAAAAGGAAGCAGAAGCCCTTCTGTCGAAAAGAAGAAAAAAACTTATCACCGACCCTTTAGTGGATGACAACCCCATTACCATCCAGGTATTGGGAATCTGTTCCGCATTGGCGGTGACCACGCAGATGCAGCCTACTCTGGTAATGGCGCTTTCTGTGATATTCGTGATGGTGATGGCCAACCTCACCATTTCATTGCTGAGAAATAAGATACCTACCCGGGTAAGGATCATCGTGCAGTTGGCGGTGATTGCCTCGCTCGTTACCTTGGTGAATGAGGTACTGAAGGCTTTTGCCTACGACATGTACAAAGAACTGTCCGTGTTTGTGGGCCTGATCATCACCAACTGTATCGTGATGGGGAGGCTGGAGGCTTATGCCCTGGGTAATAGGCCCTATGATTCCGTGTTGGACGGTTTCGGCAGTGCTTTGGGCTACTCCTGGATCATCCTTACCGTGGCTTTCTTCAGAGAACTTTGGGGTTCCGGATCCCTTTTCGGAATTCCTGTCTTCGATACCGTTTCAGGGATTTTCGGGGAGGATTTCAATTTGGCTACCAACGGACTGATGGTTACCCCGGTAGGCGCATTCCTTATATTGGGTTTACTGATATGGGTACAGCGGACCAAAACAGGTTATGTTGAACATTAATAAACCAACTTAAGAAATGGAATTATTCAATCTCGCAATCAGATCTATTTTCATAGATAATATGGTATTTGCTTATTTTTTGGGTATGTGTTCGTTTTTGGCCGTATCCAAAAAAGTAAGCACTGCCTTGGGACTTGGTGCGGCCGTTATCTTCGTGCTGTCCATCACGGTACCGTTGAACTGGCTGTTAAATGAATTTGTACTTAAAGAGGGTGCGCTGGGCTTCCTTGGTGAGAACTTCGCAGCCATAGATTTGAGCTTCCTGCGCTTTATCATGTTTATCGCCATCATCGCTGCCATGGTACAATTGGTGGAAATGATTGTGGAGAAGTATGCTCCCGCGCTTTATGGTGCTTTGGGGATTTTCCTACCTCTTATCGCGGTGAACTGCGCCATTTTGGGCGGCTCTCTATTTATGGCTCAGAGGGACTATACTTTGGCAGAAGCAGCGGTGTATGGTTTTGGCTCGGGAACCGGCTTTTTCCTGGCCATTGTGGCCTTGGCGGCGATCAGGGAGAAGCTCAAATATTCCAATGTGCCCAATGGTCTCAAAGGATTGGGAATCACCATGTTGATTACAGGACTTATGGGCATAGCGTTTATGTCCTTCATGGGAATAGACCTCTAATCTATAATTTATGTTAAATCATGTAAAAGCCCTGTTCTTCCATAGATGAACAGGGCTTTTTTGGTATAATTTTTATTGTGAAATGTAAAGGATAAATCTGTTGTTCTATGTCAAGCTTTACTTCCAAGAGAATTATAGGGTACTTTCTGAGAGGACTTCTTTTTGTAGTCCCTGTTTTTTTAACGGCTTACATCATCCTGTTAGCGGTCCAGTTTTTGGACAATATCATTCCAATAAACGTGCCTGGATTGGGCATATTGATCATGTTTTTTATCGTTACCCTGGTAGGTTATCTGACCAGCATATTCATCACAAAATCCATTTTCGATGAATTTGAGAAAATCGTCTTCAAGATACCCCTCGTCAATATTCTTTATACCAGTATCAAAGATCTGATGTCTGCTTTTGTCGGGGATAAGAAGAAATTCAACCATCCTATTATCGTTAAGCTGTCCGAAAATACATTCCGGCTCGGCTTTATGACTCAGGATGACCTGTCAGTATTGGGGGAAGAGGGTTTGGTTTCTGTTTATTTTCCGCATTCTTATAATTTCAGCGGGAATTTGTGCTTGGTACCCAAGGCCAATGTTCGACGGCTTAAAAATGTAAACAGTACCGAGGTGATGAAGTTCATTGTTTCCGGAGGGGTTTCCCAGTTGAATTATTACAGTAACCCCGATGATAAGCTGACATTAGAGGACTTTAGTAAAAGTGAGCCCCTGCTATAGTCAGCCGCCCTATGTATAAAATTCCCTTCAACAAGCCCTATTTTACAGGTAAAGAGACCAAGTTTATCCATGATGCGCTGGCACAGGGAAAACTTTCCGCCAATGGGAAATATACCGGGCTGTGCCAACATTTTTTTGAGCAGCGTTACGGATTTTATAAGACGTTTTTAACCAATTCCTGTACGCAGGCTTTGGAAATGACTGCCTTGCTGATGGACATCCGGCCCGGTGATGAGGTGATCGTGCCTTCTTATACTTTCGTAAGCACTGCAAATGCCTTTGCGTTAAGAGGGGCAAGGATCGTATTTGCTGACAGCAGGCCGGACTATCCGGGTGTGAGCATCGAAGATCTTGAAAGTCTCATTACGGCCAGAACCAAGGCGATTGTGCTGGTCCATTATGGCGGGATAGCATGTGACATGCAACAGGTGATGGGACTCGCCGGCCGGCACGGGCTTTTTGTAGTGGAGGATGCTGCGGCCGCGTTGGATGCTTTTTATATAAATGGAGAAGGTGAGAAGCAGGCCCTCGGTACATTTGGCCATTTCGCTGCTTTTTCTTTCCATGAGACCAAAAACATCAGCTCAGGGGAAGGTGGGATGCTGGTGGTCAACGACAGCCGTTTTTTAGAAAGCGCCACGGAGATATGGGAAAGGGGCACGAACCGGTCTGCCTTTTTGAGAGGGGAGGTGGAGCGTTATGACTGGGTGAGCTTAGGAAGCGCCTATGCCCCCTCCGAAATCACCGCCGCCTGTCTTTGGGCGCAGCTGCAGCACCTGGATGACATCCAATCGGAGAGAAAGCGGATTTGGGAATGGTATGATAAAAACCTTGGTAGCATATGGCCGCAGTTTGATGGGGAGGTTCCCCATATCCCCCTGTTTTCACAGCATAATTTCCATATGTACTATCTGGTCTGCACGGACCAGAAGGATAGGGATCTCATAATTTCCCGATTGGGGCAAAAAGGCGTTTTGGCGGTTTTTCATTATCAGTGTCTTCACAGGAGCCCGTTTTATAGCGCGTTACATGATGGGCGGAAGCTTCTGGAAGCAGAAAAATATAGCCAAAGTTTATTGCGGTTGCCGTTTTACTATGGACTGGATACGGATAGTTTGAAGGAAATGCTGAAGGATTAAGAAGGAATCCTCTATGCCAGGCATTACATTCATGGATTTGGAGTCGTCCTTTCCGCTTTAATAACCCCTCCTCGGGTCGATTTTTATTCGTTTAAGGATCAGATGTTTGCAAATGTTTTTTCAAGGAATTATATTGGTCTTGTTTGTTATCCACGCAATTTTACCTTCATTGACCACAGAGGGTCGCAGTTAGCAGGAATGGAGGATGTTTTGCTTAGAGAAATAGGTATGCAAATTTTTAAGTATAGTCTTATTTTGTCGGCGTTAGCTTGGGGCACATCCTGCACGGGCGGTGGAAAAAATAAAGCTGATGGCCATGTTTCTTATGTGCTGGAAAATACAGGAATAAAAACTTTTGTATTAGACTCACTTACAGGGCCAATTTCAACTTTCGTCACCTATGTTCAGGCGCCGGATGCAGATTTATTTTGTATGTATAGTAGAGAGCAAAATGCTTTGGTGTTTTTTGACTATGCATCTGGAATGCCTGTAGATAAAGCACAGTTTTCAAACGAAGGTCCAAATGGAGTAGGTGGCTATAGTGGTTATAAAGGGTTTCAGGTAATTTCAAGAGACAGTATATTGGTTGCCAACGTCATTCTTAACAAAGTTTTTCTTTTAAACAGTAAGGGGGAAATTTTGGACCAAATGAAAGTTTATACGGATCCACTGAATCAAGATACGCTTATCGGTGGGTTGGATGTTGGGGTAAATAGGCCATTGGTTCTTAAAAACAACGAGGTCTATATGCATACTTTGATATCGGGAAGAGCGCTGAAAGACCACACCAAGTTCAGCCATGTGATGATTGCCGGGTTTGCAGATGGTACAGTTAGGAGGAGCATGTATCGACCGGAGGTCTATAATAGGGGATATTGGAGTGCTAACGGTGAATTTGACAGGTGTTATTCCACCTATAACCCTGACACAAAAAGATTCATCTACTCATTTCCCGTAGATCACCATTTATATGAGACAGATCACCAGGAGCATTTTGTGCCGCATCCCGCTGCAAGCGAGTATATAGAGGACATCAAACCCATGTCTTCGGATCGCATGGCTGTTCAGGATTGGCAAAAATCTGTGGAGTACGATTATACCAATTCCAGATATTATCAGGTTATTTATGACAGGTTTAATGGACTCTATTATCGGTTTGCTTTATTAGGCAATACGCTTGATGAAGTAAAAGATCCTGATGTTCAGTACAAACAAAGGGCTGCTGTGATCCTTCTGGACAATGATTTTCATAAAGTAGGGAAGATCGTGTTGGACCGTGGGAGGAATTTATTCCATAATTTTTTTATAGGAAAAGAAGGGCTACATATACAGGTAGATCCTGTTTTGTATGACAATGAAGACGATTTGGTCTACGATGTTTACCGACCGGTGAAAAAATAAAAAGCCTCTCAGTGAAAGGCTTTTTATCATATATCCTGTTTATCTGAATTAGATTTGGGCTTCCAGTTTCTGGGCCAGCACGGATTTAGGCACAGCGCCCACCTGCTTGTCCACCACTTGTCCTCCTTTAAATATCAAAAGGGTAGGGATACTCCTCACACCGAATTTTGAGGTGATGTCGGGGTTGGTATCCACGTCCAATTTACCTACCACTGCTTTTCCTTCATATTCACCGGCCAGTTCTTCTACTAAGGGGCCGATCATCTTACAGGGGCCGCACCATTCTGCCCAAAAATCTACTAGTATGGGTTGCTCCGATTGCAGCACTTCATCAAAGTTAGCGTCTGTAATTTCTATTGCTTTTGCCATTGGATTGTAATTAAACTGTTTTCATTGAAATATATTACTTAATTCCATTTGATCCCAATAAGTTCCTGACCCTTATGTTTTTTAATGGATCAAATGATCTTATAGGCAATCTCCGGTATGCTTTCCAAAGCTTTGATCATATCATTGGAAGGGTCTACGTGATACTTTTTGGACATCAGGTCCAGGGTGATGTTCTCCTTGTTGTCGATGACATTGATGTACAGTTTGGCCTCTCCTTTATACTTTTCCGTAATGGCTTCCAGCTTTTCCATCAGGTCCAGGGTGAGATCATCCAAGTCGATATGTACCCTTAGCCCCTTGATCATTTTTGCCCTGATTTCGTTGAGCAGGGTGATGTTGTTGATCTTGAATTCGAATTCTCCGGGTCTGAACTTACTGGGATGTACACTGCCTGAGATATACAAAAACCATCCGGTCATAAAATACTCCTTGAAGCGCACATAATCATCCCCAAAAAGGAAAAAAGTATGCCCCCCATGATAGTCCTCCAGGGTAAGGGTGCCAAACGGCTTGCCGTTTTTGGTGGTCCTATGAGCAAAGGAAGTGACGGCACCGGCCAGCTTGATTTCCCCTTTGTTTTTCAATGTCTCCAGGTTGGCGAGTTCTGGCAAGTCCGTATTGGTGAAGGCATTTATTTCTATTTTGAACTGGTCCAGAGGGTGGCCGGAGATATACAGCCCCACTACTTCCCTTTCGATGTTGAGTTGCTGTAACTGGCTGAACGGCTCCATTTTGGGTATGGTGGGCAGGGGGATTTCCATGCCATTGCTTCCTCCAAAAAGAGAGACCTGCGAGCTTTCCTCTTCCTGGATGACTTTCTGGGCATATTTAACGGCTTTCTCCAGTAAAGGAAGATCCTCCTCCGGAGCTTCGAGGTACTGTCTCCGGTGGTGCTCCGGGAAACAATCAAATCCTCCGGCCATAGCAAGTACCTCCAACGTTTTTTTGTTCACCGTGCGCAGGTTTACCCTTTTGACAAAATCAAAAATGTTTTTATACACCCCGGATTTTTCCCTTTCTTCTATGATGGCCTGTACGGCGGCATTGCCTGCCCCCTTGATAGCCGCCAACCCAAACCGGATCTGGCCCTCCATATTGACTGTAAAGCCGCTCTTTGATTCGTTCACATCCGGCCCCAATACCTGAATGCCCATGCGTTTGCACTCTTCCATGAAAAAAGTCACTTGGGTGATGTCGTTCATGTTGTTGCTCAGCACCGAGGCCATGTACTCCGCAGGATAATGGGCTTTGAGGTAAGCGGTCTGATAAGCTATCCAGGCGTAGCAGGTGGAGTGGGATTTGTTGAAAGCATAAGAAGCAAAAGCCTCCCAGTCTTTCCAGATCTTTTCCAACTTGCTCTTATCATGGCCTTTGGTAGCAGCCTGTTCGATAAATTTGGGCTTCATCTTGTCCAGAACATCCTTCTGCTTTTTGCCCATGGCTTTACGCAGGACGTCCGCTTCGCCTTTGGTAAAATCTGCCAGTTTTTGGGAAAGCAACATGACCTGTTCCTGGTAGACCGTAATGCCGTAGGTTTCCTCCAGGTATTCCTTCATGTCCTCCAAATCATAGCTGATCGGCTCTTTTCCATGCTTCCGCTTGATAAAGCTGGGGATATACTCCAATGGCCCTGGCCTATACAGGGCATTCATGGCGATCAGATCGGCAAATACCGTGGGTTTCAGCTCCCGCATGTATTTTTGCATGCCGGGGGATTCGTACTGAAATATGCCTATGGTTTCTCCTTTTTGGAATAGCTCATAAGTTTTGGTGTCATCAATGGGGAATTTTTCAGGATCCAGCGTTACTCCATGCCTTTCCTTGACGATTTTGACCGCATCCTTAATGAGAGTCAGGGTCTTTAATCCCAGAAAATCCATTTTCAACAGGCCGGCACTCTCCACCACGGAGTTGTCAAATTGGGTGCAGACCATATCCGAGTCCTTGGCCAGCGCTACCGGCACAAAATTGGTAATATCATCGGGGGTAATGATGACGCCGCAGGCGTGGATGCCTGTATTCCTCACGGAGCCTTCCAGTACTTTGGCCTGGTTAATGGTCTTGGAATTATCGTCCTGACCTTTTGAAATACGGATAAGCTCAAACGCCTTATCCATGTTTTCACTGTTGTTTTTAAGTTTGGCGGAAAGCTTGGCCTTGTCACCGGCCAGATCAAACAGGTTTTTGAGTTTGATGTCGGGTACCAGTTTGGCCAGTTTGTCAGCTTCGGACAGGGGCAGGTTAAGCACCCTTGCCGTATCCCTGATGGCTGATTTTGCCGCCATGGTACCGTAGGTGATGATCTGCGCCACCTGGTTGGCGCCATATTTTCGGATTACATAATCGATTACTTTCTGCCTGCCCTCATCATCGAAATCAATGTCAATATCGGGCAGTGAAACCCTGTCCGGGTTCAAAAACCTCTCAAACAGGAGATCATAAGCGATCGGGTCCACATTGGTTATCCCTACGCAGTAAGCAACGGCAGATCCGGCAGCCGACCCCCTGCCGGGACCTACGGAAACCCCCATGTCCCTGGCGGCACGGGTAAAATCCTGGACAATCAAAAAATAACCCGGATATCCGGTCCTCTCGATGGTTTCCAGTTCAAAATCCAGCCTTTCCTTGATCTCAGAGGTGATTTCCCCATACCTTTCCGCTGCCCCCACATAAGTGAGATGACGCAAATAGGCATTTTCCCCCCGCTTTCCTCCATCCACATCATCCTGGGGATCAATGAATTCCTCCGGTATATCAAACTTGGGCAACAAGACCTCCCTGGCCAGTTTGAAAGGCTCAATTTTATCCACGATCTCCTGGGTGCAATGAATCGCTCCGGGCAGGTCCGCAAACAGCTTTTTCATCTCCTCAGGGCTTTTCAGGTAGAACTCCTCGTTAGGAAATCCATACCTAAATTCCCGTCCTCTTTTGCCTATGTATTTTTTGGGTTTTTCCACAAGCTCTCCATCTTTCACACAAAGGAGGATATCATGGGCCTTTGCATCGGATTTGGCATTATAGTAGGTGTTATTCGCCGCAAAATAGCTGACTCCGTATTTCTTTGCGAAACCCAGGAGTACCTCATTCACCTTTTCCTCTTCGGGGATTCCGTGGCGGTTAAGCTCCACATAAAAATCCTCCCCAAATTGGTCCATCCACCACACAAAGGCTTCTTCTGCCTGTGTTTCCCCCACGTTGAGGATCAAATAAGGGATTTCACCCCACAAGCCTCCCGTAGTGGCGATGATGTCTCCCTTATATTGGAGCAAAAGTTCTTTGTCTATTCTGGGGACATAATAAAAACCTTGAATATTGGCATAGGAAGCCAACTTGGCGAGGTTGTGGTATCCGGCCTTGTTTTTGGCCAAGAGGACGGTCTGAAAACCATCATCCTTATTGGATTTATTGTTTCTGTCGCGGCAAATGTTGAACTCACAACCGACAATAGGTTTTATGCCTCGATTAAAGGCTTCCTTCACAAAGTTGAATGCCCCCATCATGTTTCCGTGGTCAGTCATGGCAATGGCAGGCATCCCCAATTCTTTGGCCCGGTTTACCAAAGCCGGTATTTCCGAGGTGGCCTGTAAAATGGAAAACTGGGTATGCACATGCAGGTGGGAGAAGGGGACATCTTCAAGATTGGAAATGTCTGCTTGGTGGGCCGCTTTCAGCACTTCCTTGGCCGCCAGTTTCTGACCATCTTTGGCATCGGCAAAATTGGCCGCATCCAATTTGGGAGGTTGGTACACTACCTCTTCTATCGTCACACCTTCTTCCAACGGACAGACCCCTGCTTTGATCAGGCCAAAAAAACATTTGGCGGTGGCATCCACATCGTACGCGGCATCGTGCGCAT
Source organism: Negadavirga shengliensis (assembly GCF_042652345.1). Taxonomy (NCBI): domain Bacteria; kingdom Pseudomonadati; phylum Bacteroidota; class Cytophagia; order Cytophagales; family Cyclobacteriaceae; genus Negadavirga; species Negadavirga shengliensis. The sequence continues at coordinate 17,578 of NZ_JBHSJJ010000015.1, read as the reverse complement.
CTTCAAAACCGTTTCCGAAAAGCTTCCGGTGCAGCTCGGTGAGCGTGGGCCATTTGAATTTACCCCCCTTGCCGCCCGGGATGGCGCAATATTCCGTAGAGATGTCCTTGGTATCCAACTCTGTTCTCTCCAGAAGCTGGGTATCCAGCTGTTTCCGCAGGAATTCCGCGCCGGTGACATTGATGTCAAAACCGATATTGTGGCCAACGACATATTTGGATTTTGCTAAATCCCTTTCAAATATCTCAAGAACCTTTTGCAGATCATGCCCCTCTTTTAAGGCCCTTTCAGTGGATATGCCATGGACTTTTTCAGCATTATAAGGAATGGTAAAACCTTCAGGCTTTATAATGAAGTTTTCATTCGAAATCAGGTTGCCCCTTTCGTCATGGAGCTGCCAGGCCAGTTGGACCAGGCGGGGCCAGTTGTCCAGGTCGGTAATAGGGGCATCATAGTCTCTGGGCAGTCCAGTGGTTTCGGTATCAAAAATAATGTACATGTGATTTCCTGATTTTTAGGGAATCTAAAATACGCCGAATAAAGCGGATGTGCCAAAGGACCTTACTTTTTTTGCATAAAAAAATCCTACAGCCAAGGCTATCAGGCTGTAGGGGAACTCATCGTGAGAACGTATCAAAAGTTTATTTCTCCAGTCGAAACTGGTCCACCACATTCCCATCAAAATCATAGGCTTTGTAAGAGAGGCTTTTTCCATCCACGGTCACATGTTGGTAAAGGTGTTCGGCAGCAAACTGTGCCTCCGCATAATGCTCCTTCTCCAGACCTTTATTCTTGCCCGTGGTCCCAATGGATATCAGGTATAATGTCCCGTCATTGGAGGAAGGCATCACTTCGCCTCCCCGCAGGGGTTTTGACCTCATATAATAATGAAAGTGGCCACCCATGACCATGTCCACCTTGTGCTTGTCAAATAAAGGCACCCATTCTGCTATGATGTTATGGTAGGGTGCAACGGCATTGTAAGGGGGAAAATGGAAGACCGCCATTTTCCAGGTGGCATCGCTTTCAGCCAGTTGCCGGTCTATCCATTCGGTCTGGTCCTTCAACGGAAATGTGGCATCAATCATCAGGAACAAGCTGTTTTGGTAATTGAAGGCGTAGGTCCTGCCCTCCATTTCTTTGCTGGGGCTGTTGGAGGGTAGACTCAGCATCTCCTCATACATCCAGGCACCCAAGCCGTCCTGGCTGTCGTGGTTTCCCGGTACCGCCAAGAGGGGCTTTCTGGCAATGGTGCTGCCCGCATATTGGAAAAGCTTATCCCAGTCATCCCTGTGAAGCCCGGTGTTCACCAAATCGCCCGCAATAAAATAAAAACCGGTGTCAGGGTGTTTTTTCTCCGATTTTTGGATCAATTCTCCCCATATCTCTGAATTGTGCACATCGCCGAACCATATAAAGGAATAAGGGCTGGCAGTGGAGGGAGCGGTGGAAAAATGCTGTGTTGCTGACCAGCCGCCGTTTTCGCTGCCCACCATGTATTCATATTTGGTACCGGGCTGAAGGGCGCGAAGCTGAGCGGTAAACCTGTTGATATACCTGTCGTTTTGAAGCATCCGGTCCTCCATAAGGTTTTTGTCAGCAGCAGCCCTCAGGGTATCCGTCGTGCCTTGTATCCAGTATTTGACCGACCCATCCGGGACAGTATTTGTGGTTCTCCATTGCACGTCCATGGAACGGGCGGGATCATCGCTCCAGGTCAGCAGCAAGTGGTCAGGTTTTTCTGAAGAGGGGAAATCCGTGGTTCTGAATGCGCCCACTATATGGGCCTCTCTGGCCCTTCCCCGGATGGTAGTCAATAGTCTTTGGCCTTTTAGCAATTCAGGTACCTCTGTTAATGTCAGTTCGCTCCAGTCGTGATAGGTAAATGCTCCCTCCTGCATCGTTTCAAAATGCTGTTTTTTGGGATAAACAGGGGTTATTTCTAAGGGTAGGCTCCCGTCCTGCGGGCCGATACTCAAAAAATAAACAGGACGGTGTTTATCAAAGCCATTGATACCCAGTTCGATGATGCCTGGTTCGAAGTCTTTTTGCCAGACTTCGTAGGTGGAATGTGTGTTTTTAACCTCCATGTCGGTCACCTCAAACCCCGCATCTTTTAACCAAAAAGGAATCTTTTTTTGGTCTTTGTCTCTCATAAGAGAAACCGTCACCGGAACGTTGACCTTCATCTTCCAGTATTGGGTGGCCAACGCCTCTTTTTCGTTTTTGGTAAGATAATTTAAAACGAAGTCATGGCCAATGGTGTCCAATGAGGCTTTTTCAAACTCACTGTAAAGCCTTGTGACGACTTGATCCATGGTAGACATCAAGTCTCCTGAGTTGTTATGACCGGTTTCGCTTTTGCATCCCACACCGGCAAATACCAGCATGAAAAAACAATGATATACTTTCAGGTGGTGAAATCTGTCACGGATAAGGAGGAATACGTGATTTTGCATCATTTGGCGTAAAGATGTTTTCTGGTTCGACTTTGTTTATTACTTGGAAACCGGAAATAAAGGCCATTTCAAGCTTTTGGTCAAATTTGTTTTTTTCGATATCAATATGATTTAATTAATATAATATTTTGAATTTTTTTACATCTCAGAATAAATTTTCTTTAGAGAAAGGAGGTTTTAATGAAATAATAATAAAGTGTATCTATTTTTTACACATTTATTTATATGATATATTATAAAAAAATTGCACTTTTTTCTAAAATTTTAATGCCTGTAAATAGTCGGATTTTTGCTGCCTCGGGTATATAAGTCGGAGGGCAACAGTATGAAAGGAAAACAATCAGATGATTTGATAAAGAAATGGGTTTCAGGCAAAGTGACCAGAGCGGAGTTCGAAGCGTTTTTGAATAGCTTGGAACACCCTGAAAAAGCCTATTCTGTTGAAAAAAGCTTAAGAAAATATTTTGATTCACTTTTGTCTGAGGAGCGGGGCAAAAAAGATGAGGCGGACAGGGAAATTAAATCTTTGGATGCTTCAGATCATAGGAAGAAGGGATAGCGGCGAATAATCAGGTTTCCGAAATTGACTTTTTTTTATTCATCTGATTTTAAAATATAATAGAAACTAAAAATAGGTAAAACTATGAAAAGAAAAGTGCCAAATGTTTCAAGGGGATATGGTAATTATTGCCTGGAAAATATTTCCGGTTTATCCTCAATCCATCATTTAAACATCGTCTGAAAAATGAAAGTAAAATTTACAAGAAAATTCAAGTGGGGTATTCCGCTGACGGCCTTTTGCTATTTGAGCATAGTAGCATCGGCGAGTAATGCATCGGGTCCCTTAGGGGAGTTGGGAACCGGATTGGTTCACCACCCCGAAGTGGGAGAGGCTTTCTCCGAATCGGTAGCAGTTAATGTTAGGGGAAGGGTTACGTCGGAAGGAGACGGCGCCGGCCTTCCAGGTGTGACCGTTCTTGAAAAAGGAACCAACAACGGAACCGTTACGGATATAGACGGGGCGTTCGCCATAGAGGTGGCCGGGGAGAATTCCGTATTGGTATTCTCCTATGTTGGCTTTGAGTCTCAGGAAGTCCGGATAGGAAACCGTACCAACATAGAAGTTTCCCTTCAGGAGAGCCTGGCCGCGATGTCGGAGGTAGTGGTTACAGCCTTGGGCATAGAAAGGGAGAAACGCTCACTGGGCTATTCCGTGGGCGAAGTCAGGGGTGATGATATCCGTAACGTGACCCAGGAAAATGCGATCAACGCACTGGCCGGCAGGGTCGCGGGCGTGACCATCAACCAAATGAGTGGCGTGGGGTCTTCCACCTCCATTGTGATCCGCGGAGCCACTTCGCTGAGCAGTGACAATCAGCCGCTTTTCGTGATTGACGGCGTGCCGGTGTCCAACACGTTGAACAACATCAGCAGGATGGGGGACCGGAACGAAGTGGATTACGGCAACCCGATATCGGACCTCAACCCGGACGACATTGAGGACATGACCGTGCTAAAAGGTCCCAGTGCCGCGGCCCTCTACGGGGCCAGAGCCGGTAACGGGGTGATCCTGATCACCACCAAAAAAGGCAGAAAGGGTGAGCGGATGACGGTCAATTTTTCTTCCAGCAACGTCTTTGAAAGACCAGTCAGGTACTTGGATTTTCATTACCGCTATGCCACCGGCAACAGGGTGGCCCAGTTGGACGAGCTTTCTTCATACTGGTCCGGTCCGCAGCTGGATGTAGGCAACATGGCGGTACAGTGGAACAGCCCTGTAGACGAGAACGGCAACCGGGTACCTATGGAACTGAGATCCTATCCCGACAACATGAGAAATTTCCTGGAGACGGGGGTTACCTCCACGAATTCCCTTGCCATTTCGGGCTCTTCAGAGAGGGCAACCTACCGGCTGTCCTATACCAATATGTCGCATAACGGGATGATTCCCAATTCTGATCTTTTCAGAAACAACCTCAGTCTTTCGTCTACTTTTCAGTTGAACGATAAGCTGTCGGTAAGTACCGACATCAATCTGTCCAAATCCAACTCCACTGACAGGCCTTCCACAGGCAACAGGGGTGCCAACCCGGTTGAGGATGTATACAACTGGTCGCATGTGGATATCAGGGACATGAAAAACTACTGGGAGCCGGGCCAGGAGGAAATCCAGCAGCGGTCTGTCTCCCTGAATCATGATAATCCCTACTTCATCGCCTACGGCATCAATAACGGATTTGTCAGGGACAGGGCCTTCGGAAACATCAAGTTTGACTACAAGTTCAATGAAAACTTCAATTCCCACCTGAGGCTTACCCATGATACCTATATGGAAAACAGGGAGACCAAAATCCCCTGGTCATATACCAGGGAAAGGCAAGGTGCATACCATTTGCAGGACATTGCCAGGGATGAGTCCAATATTGAATTTCTGACCACTTATAACAAGTCGGTAAACGATTTTAATCTGTCGATATCTGCCGGGGGTAACATCATGAACCAGAACTTCAGAGACAATTATATGGGCAGCGCCCCCGGTGTCGGACTGATCGTCCCGGGTCTGTACAGGATCAGCAACATCGTCAATACCGGCCTGAATTACTCCAATTTTGAATCGAGAAAAGCCATTTACAGTGTGTTCGGCCTGGCCTCCATAGGGTTCAAGGATCAGCTGTATCTGGACGTGACGGCAAGGAACGACTGGTCCAGTACACTACCGGCGCACAACAGGTCCTACTTTTATCCATCGGCCTCCCTGAGTTGGATGGCGAACTATACCTTTGATCTGCCTCAGGAAATCTCCATGCTGAAAGTGAGGGCAGGTGTGGCCCAGGTGGGTAACGATACCAATCCGTATGCGCTGGACCCTGTCCTGGGAACCCAAAACTGGGGGAACCTGATCTCTACCACCTATCCGGGCACTTTGTTGAATCCTGACCTGAAACCTGAGATCAATACTTCCCAGGAATACGGCCTGGATTTGAATTTTTTCAATGACCGTTTGAGGTTTGAAGGGACGTATTTCTATCAGCGAAACAGGAACCAGATCCTAAGTATACCCACGCCGCATTCCTCCGGCTTCTCCGCCAAGCAGATCAACGCCGGGATGATATCCAGCAGGGGTGGGGAAGTGATGCTGGGTGGCACGCCTATCCAAAGGCCTGACGGGCTGATGCTGGATATCAACATGAACTTCACCAGGATGCGTACCCGCCTGGAAAGTCTTACCGAAGGCATGGACTTCATCACCCTTTGGGATGACAACAACGGCGGTGCCCAGACCTTTGTTGGAGACGACATTGGCACCTTATACAGCAGAGGCTTTGCCTATGTGAATGACCCCAATTCCCCCTATTACAGATGGCCCATTTTGGATGAAAACGGGAAATGGATAGCCAGAAACGATAGAGAGGACAGGGTTCCCGTCGGCAACTTCAATCCTGATTTCATCATGGGTATGCAGGCAAATCTCAGGTATAAAAGATGGACCTTGCAAGCAAGCTTTGATTGGAGGATGGGCGGCAACTTCCAGTCTTACACTTACCGGTACGGGGAGTCCAACTGGAAATCCCAGCGGCAGATCGACAACCTGATACCCGGGGGGCTATACGGCGAGGAAGAACTGATAGCCCTACTTAAGTCCGATCCCGAAAGATACATCATCCCCCAGAACGGTAATTTCCCCAGGGTGGGTGGCTATACGCCCGAAACGGGTGGTCTCCCCACCAACACCACCGATGCCCCAGGTAATGACGGCGTATTTATTCCCGGTGTGATCGAGGTGGCCCCGGGCGAATATGTTGAGCATCTCGGCGGAGAGGGCACGGTGATCTATCCCGCTTCCAGACAGTTTGCCTGGAGCTGGGCGCAGCAGATTACCTTTGACGCGTCTTTTCTGAAACTCAGGGAACTTTCCATTGGCTATGACCTTCCCAATATTCCGGGTATCAGAAATGCGAACGTGGCCGTGTTCACGAGAAATATTATTCTCTGGACTGCCGCCAATATCGGCATTGATCCGGAAAGGGCCTTCCAGGTGACGGCCAGCAGACAGGGCGACTCTGCCAACCTGTTCAGACAGGGTATCGAGCTTCAGAACGTGATGCCATGGACGGCCCCAGTCGGATTTCGGGTGAACATGACCTTTTAAAGTACTGTCGGCAGTCCAAATGAAAAGCCAAAAATTTCAAAAAGATGAAACCGAGCATGACGAGATCGTCACACAGAGGCATGATTATCACACATGCGGGATTCCATCTGACCATTGAAAAACAAAATATAAACAGATGAAAACATCAATTCACATATTCAAATCGGTTTTCCTCCTTTCCATGATGGTGTTTACGGCCTGTGACACCTTGGATGAGATCAATGAAAACCCGAATGGGGTATCACCGTCCGATGCCAACCCAAACTTACTGATGCCTTCAGTGATGCGTCCGGCAGCGACAAACATCCTGAATTTGGGCTACGGCGATATGGCGGGAACGGTACAGCATACGCAGAAAGACGGTTGGTTTACCGGACACAATCAATCTGATTGGGGTTTACGGGATTGGACCGGCTGGTACGACCTTTTGCGGACAAACAGATTCCTTTACCAACGTGCCGAAGAGACCGGGCTTGAGTTTCATAAAGGAGTTTCCCTGACGATGAAGTCTTTTATCTTCGGAACGGTCACGGACCTTTGGGGGGACGCGCCTTATACCATGGCACTCAAGGGTGATCAGGCGGGACTTGAAAACGAATTTCCCGAGTACGACAGCCAGGAAGTAATATACCCAGGCGTCATCAATGACCTGAAGGCCGCTGCCCAGATCTTTGCCACGGGCAACAATGAAGGGGTTATTCCAGAATATGACCTGTATTTCGGTGGCAACGCGACCATGTGGCACAAGTTCACCAACTCCCTTTTGCTTCGTTATTACATGAGGATTTCGGAGAAGATGCCGGAGATGGCCAGACAGGGAATCGAAGAGGTATACAACTCGGGGGTTTATCTGATGGGTGCCGATGAGGATGTGGCGATAGATTACATAGGCGCCTCGGCGGGCGATTCCTGGCCTTCGGCGACCGATTTTGACGCAGGTTCAAATTTCCGCAGGATCAAGCCGTGCAACACGCTTCTGGACAGGCTTTTGGATTATGACGACCCGCGGGTGGGGGTATGGTTCCGTCCCGTGCACTGCCGATGGGTGGAGGACACCAGCCTTCCCGTTGCAGTGGATCCCTATATAAGAGAAAATGGCCAGATCCTCAATGGCGTTGTTTCGTTTCAAGATATTCAATATCTGGATAGGATTGCGGAAGGGAACACCTATACCCGTCATTACAATCCCGATCTGCTGGGCAGACAACTGGATACCAGGGAGTATGTAGGATTGCCTCCCATGCTGCAGGGGCCCAGTGACCACAACCTTAACCCCACCGGTGGCCAGCAGCTGGAGAACCAGCACGTTTCCCAGCTTTCTGACCATTATAGAGGAAGAAGCGGCGGCTTTCTGAAGGCCAGGATCATGTCGGCGTCAGAGGTACACTTCATCCTTGCAGAGGCCGCCCAGCGGGGATGGTCCGTCGGTGATGCGGAAACCCATTACAACAACGCGGTAAGATATTCCCTGCAAACATGGGGAGTAGGGGATGATTTTGATACTTATATTCAAAATCCCCAGGTAGCCTATGATGGGTCCCTTGAAAGAATCATCGAACAGAAATGGATCGCCAGCTGGACCACCGCCACCGAATCCTGGTTTGATTGGAGAAGAACAGGATTTCCGGAGATGAATGTGGGAGAGGCTGCTCCTGAATCACAGATAGCCGTGAGATTCACTTATGGCAACAATGAGATCAACTTTAACGCCCAGCAGGTGGCAAAGGCCATAGAAAGGCTTGAAGTTACCATCGGTGCCAATAGAGGCCCCAACAACCAATGGGCCAAACCATGGATCATCCAAGGTACCGGCAAACCTTGGTAGAAATTAAATAATTATAACTTTTACGAGAGAGGCTCTTCAGAAGATAGGTTTTCCTATTATCTGAAGAGCCCTTTTTATGAGAATATCCGCTCGAAAATGAGACGTTCTTAAGATTTAAACATCAGATAAAAGAACGCTTATCATTAGAAACAATCTCTATAATTTCTTTACAGGTCAGCATAATACAATTATGACAAAAAAAAGTCATATAAAAATAATCATTAATAATACTCATATTTTATCATATAAATATTCGAACAAATAATTAGCTTTTTCAACTAAACCAATAACTTATTCAAAATTTTATTTTATATGAGTATCCTATATAGAATAAAAATTTTTTTTGTTCTGATTTAAAAAATAATAGCCTGAATATGATAGCTGTAGGTATATAGCTTCGGAGGGCAATAGCATGAAAAAGAAAAGATCAGACACACTACTTCAAAAGCTTATTAAAAATAAGATTTCGAGACTGGAGTTTGAGGAACTTCTGAGCGGTTTGGAGGACACTGAAATGGCCATTTATCTGGAAACGAGCATGAAAGTTTATTTCGATAAGGTTATGAAAAAACACAGGCAGGAATCTGGTTTAAAAGAACCTGTACAGGATAAGCTTCAAAATGATAATTGATCTGTAGCAGTGGGGAATATTACAAAAACTTGGGCATGTTCAAGATTCTCCATCATCACAGCGGAACAGCAACCCCGCAAGGGAGAAATGGTTTGGAAGGATTTCTTTCCGATAGTAGGTAAAAAGTCAAATTAACAAAATAAAAATCAACTGATGTCTTATGAAAAAAAGCCGTACTAAAAAAATGTTAAAGTGGATGGTTCCGCTTTTGTCGGTTGGCATCTATTGCTCAGGTCCTGTACTGGCAATGGCCAATGGCGCTTTGGATCCCGCCATAAGGGAACTACCCTCTTTAAACGGGGGTGTGGAATTTTTTGAGGAAGTCTTTGCGGTTACCGTTAGGGGAAGGGTTACTTCTCAAGGTGACGATCTGGGCCTCCCTGGAGTGACAGTCCTGGAAAAGGGGACGAATAACGGCACGGTAACCGACATAGACGGAGCCTTCACAATAGAGGTAGCGGGAGAAAATTCCATACTGGTGTTTTCCTACGTGGGGTTCGAGTCTCAGGAGGTTCGGGTCGGTAACCAAACCAATATCAATATCTCCCTCCAGGAGAGTATTGCCGCCATGTCGGAAGTGGTGGTCACCGCCTTGGGTATCGAACGGGAAAAGCGTTCCTTGGGATACTCCGTAGGTGAGGTCAAAGGTGATGATATCCGTAACGTCACGCAGGAAAACGCGATCAATGCGTTGGCTGGCCGTGTGGCCGGTGTTACCATTAACCAGATGAGCGGCGTGGGTTCTTCGACCTCTGTGGTGATCCGCGGCGCTACCTCACTAAGCAGTGACAACCAGCCTCTTTTCGTGATAGATGGGGTTCCGGTATCCAACACGCTGAATAACATCAGTCGGATGGGGGACAGGAATGAGGTTGACTACGGCAACCCTATTTCTGACCTGAACCCAGACGATATCGAAGACATGACGGTGTTGAAAGGGCCGAGTGCGGCAGCGCTCTACGGTGCCAGAGCGGGCAACGGAGTGATCCTGATCACGACCAAGAAAGGGAAGAAGGGCGAAAGGATGACCGTAAACTTCTCTTCCAGTAACGTCTTTGAGCGCCCCGTAAAGTACTTGAATTTCCATTACCGCTACGCTACGGGCAACAGGGTGGCGCAGTTGGATGAACTTTCCGCTTACTGGGCTGGTCCCGAGTTGGACGTTGGCAATACGGCCGTGCAGTGGAACAGTCCAGTGGACGCCAACGGGAATAGAATACCTACAGAGTTGAGGTCATATCCAAACAATATGAGGAACTTTATTGAAACGGGAGTGACATCCACCAACACACTTTCAATTTCCGGATCCTCAGAAAGAGCCACTTACAGGCTTTCCTACACCAACATGTCCCACAACGGCATGATCCCCAATTCGGATCTTTTCAGAAACAACCTCAGTCTGTCGTCCACTTTTCAATTGAATGATAAGCTGTCGGTAAGTACGGACATCAACCTGTCGAAATCCAATTCCAACGACAGGCCTTCTACAGGTAACAGGGGGGCAAACCCTTTGGAAGCAGTTTATAACTGGTCACATGTAAATATCAAGGATTTGGAAAACTACTGGGAGCCTGGTCAAGAGGAAATCCAGCAACGTTCGGTATCTCTTAACCATGACAACCCTTACTTCATCGCTTACGGGATGACAAATGCCTATGTGAGAGACAGGGCGTTTGGGAATATCAAGTTTGATTATAAGTTAAATGAAAACCTGAATTCCCATCTTCGTTTGACCCATGATATCTATATGGAAAACAGGGAAACTAAAATTCCTTGGTCTTATACCAGAGAAAGAAGAGGAGCCTACCACCTGCAGGATATTGCCAGAGACGAATCCAACATCGAATTCCTGACCACTTACAGCAAGGCGGTAAACGATTTCAACTTCAGCGTGTCGGGTGGCGGCAACATCATGAGCCAAAACTTCCGGGACAATTACATGGGAAGTGCTCCCGGAGTGGGGCTGATTGTGCCCGGCTTGTACAGGATCAGCAACATCCCCAATACCGGACTTAACTATTCCAATTTTGAATCCAGAAAGGCCATCTACAGTGTTTTCGGTTTGGCATCCATAGGTTTCAAAGACCAGATTTACCTGGACATGACGGCCCGGAACGACTGGTCAAGCACGTTGCCAGCACATAACAGATCCTATTTCTACCCCTCAGCTTCATTGAGCTGGCTGGCCAATTATACATTCGATCTGCCACAGGAAATCTCCATGCTGAAGGTACGCGCAGGTGTGGCCCAGGTGGGTAACGACACCAATCCCTATGCGTTGGAGCCGGTTTTGGGCATGCAGAGTTGGGGTAATCTGATTTCAAATACCTATCCAGGAACCCTGCTTAACCCGGACCTTAGACCTGAGATCAATACCTCACAGGAATACGGTCTTGACCTGAACTTCTTCAATGACCGGTTGAGGTTTGAAGGTACCTATTTTTACCAAAGAAACAGAAACCAGATCCTGAGCATTCCGACCCCTGCTTCTTCCGGTTTCAGCGCCAAGCAGATCAATGCGGGTATGATATCCAGCCGGGGTTGGGAACTTGCATTGGGAGGGACTCCCATCAGGAGGGCGGATGGCTTGATGTTGGACATCAACATGAATTTTACCAGGATGCGCACCCGTCTGGAAAGTCTTACCGAGGGCATGGACTTCATTACTCTATGGGACGATAACAACGGCGGTGCCCAGACTTTTGTAGGTCAGGACATCGGGGATTTGTACAGCAGGGGCTTTGCCTATGTTGAGGATCCCAATTCACCTTACTACAGGTGGCCTATATTGGATGCCAACGGCAAATGGATCGCCAGAAATGACAGGGAAGACCGGGTAAAGGTGGGTAATTTCAATCCTGATTTTATCATGGGTATGCAGACCAACCTGAGGTATAAGCGTTGGAGTATGCAGGCCAGCTTTGACTGGAGAATGGGGGGCAACTTCCAGTCCTTCACGTATAGGTATGGAGAATCGGATTGGAAATCCCAAAGACAGATCGACAACCTGATACCCGGAGGGCTTTATGGCACCGAGGAGTTGATAGCCTTACTGAAATCAGATCCCGAGAGGTATATTATCCCCCAAAACGGCAACTTCCCCAGGGTCGGTGGTTATACGCCCGAGACCGGAGGTCTGCCTACCAACACCACGGACGCTCCCGGTAATGACGGGGTTTTCATTCCCGGCGTGATTGAGGTGGCCCCAGGTGAATATGTGGAACATCTCGGCGGTGAGGGTACCGTGATCTATCCCGCTTCCAGGCAGTTTGCCTGGAGTTGGAACCAGCAGATTACCTTTGACGCATCTTTCCTGAAACTCAGGGAGCTTTCCATAGGTTACGACCTCCCCAATATTCCCGGTATCAGAAATGCTAACGTATCGGTGTTTACCAGAAATATCATTCTCTGGACCGCCGCCAACATCGGCATTGATCCCGAAAGGGCCTTCCAGGTGACGGCAAGCAGGCAGGGCGATTCAGCCAACCTGTTCAGACAGGGTATCGAACTTCAGAACGTAATGCCGTGGACCATTCCATTCGGGTTCAAGGTCAACATGACCTTCTGATGCAGGTAAGATTTAGTGTATTATCAACTCTAACATTTACATGATGAAAATATTAAATCATATATTCAAAACGGTTTTTATTTCGTCCATCCTGGTTTTTTCGGCTTGTGATAGCCTGGACGAAATCAACGAAAACCCAAATGGGGTGTCGCCATCGGAAGCCAATCCCAATCTACTGATGCCTTCCGTGATGCGGCCTGCTGCTACCGATATCCTTAATTTGGGGTACGGAGATATTGCGGGCGCTATGCAACATACGCAAAAAGACGGCTGGTTCACCGGACACAACCAGTTTGACTGGGGGCTGAGGGACTGGACAGGCTGGTATAACCTTTTGAGAACCAATAAATTTCTTTACCAAAGAGCAGAAGAAACCGGTTTGGAATTCCATAAAGGAGTGGCACTGACGATGAAATCCTATATCTTCGGTACGGTTACCGATCTTTGGGGAGATGCGCCTTATACCATGGCTTTGAGGGGCGATCAACCCGGTCTTGAGAACGAGTTTCCTGAGTATGACGGCCAGGAGGTGATATATCCCGGTGTAATCAACGATCTCAAGGCTGCTGCCCAGATTTTTGCCACAGGCAACAACGAAGGAGTTATTCCAGCGTATGATCTTTATTTTGGCGGGAACGCGACCATGTGGCACAAGTTCACCAACTCCCTCTTGCTTCGTTATTACATGAGGATTTCGGAGAAAATGCCGGAGATGGCCAGACAGGGTATTGAGCAGGTTTACAACTCAGGTGTGTACCTGATGGGAGCGGACGAGGACGTGGTTATGGATTATATCGGCGCGTCTGCCGGAGACTCCTGGCCATCGGCCACCGATTTTGACGCGGGATCCAACTTCAGGCGGATCAAGCCCTGCAACACACTTTTGGATAGGATGCTGGAATACGACGATCCCAGGGTGTCTGTTTGGTTCCGTCCGGTGCATTGCCGATGGGTGGAGGATACCAGTCTTCCTGTGGCTTTTGATCCCTATATCAGGGAAAACGGCCAGGTTTTGAATGGAGTGGTATCTTATCAGGACATGGTTTACCTTCAAAAGATAGCGGAGGGGAATACCTATACCCGTCATTATAATCCCGACTTGTTGGGAAGGCAATTGGATACACGGGAATATGTTGGTCTGCCACCCATGCTTCAGGGACCCAGCGACCACAATCTAAATCCTACAGGCGGGCAGCAGCTTGAGAACCAGCACGTCTCTCAGCTTTCCGACCATTACAGGGGAAGAAGCGGAGGTATCCTGAAGGCCAGGATCATGTCTGCTGCAGAGGTGCACTTCATCCTTGCAGAAGCTGCCCAGAGAGGTTGGTCCGTGGGCAATGCCGAAACCCACTATAACAATGCGGTGAGGTTTTCCCTACAGACATGGGGAGTAGGAGATAGCTATAACAGTTATATCCAAAATCCAAACGTGGCTTATGATGGCTCCCTGGAAAGAATCATTGAACAAAAGTGGATCGCAAGCTGGACCACAACCACGGAATCCTGGTTTGACTGGAGGAGAACAGGATTTCCCTCACTCCAAATTGGGGAGGCGGCTCCCGAACCACAGATTGCCGTGAGGTTTACTTATGGCAACAACGAGATCAACTTTAACGCGCAGCAGGTGGCGAAGGCCATTGACAGATTAGAGGTTACCGTAGGTGCGAACAGGGGACAAAACAACCAATGGGCCAAGCCCTGGATCATGCAAGGGACGGGTAAACCTTGGTAACAGTAGTTTTTGTCAACATTTTTTAAGCCCCGGTCCGGAAAAAGGCCGGGGTTTTTTCATTGACCTAAATCAAAGTCCATATCAAACACTACTTCTGTATCCCCAAAAAATCAACCTGAATTTTATTTTTTATACCTTAAAGAAAACCGGGCCGAATCTTTTTCTCCCTCCCAAACTTGCTTCAAATAACCTCAGTTCGATTATATAAACCGTCAATGCGAGGCTCAGGGGTGGATTTGAGGGAATGAAGCCGCGGCAGTCTCCTATTAAGGGATTGCCACACCCTTTTCCAACCCGCCCACTTCCTAAAAAGGGTTCGCAATGACGTATCAAAAGTTAATTATGATCGAACTCAGGTACAATAGGATTAACGGCTCCGGCAAATAGCCACATAGGCAAACTTTCAGTATTAAGGATAAAGCGGCCTGTCTATCGCCGTAACCTTAGGCCATATTTTAGGGTGATGTTTACCGATTGTAAATCAAAAATTTCTCAGAATGATATCAGTTATGGGTAAAAAAAGAATGTTTTTTTTAGGCTTTGTGCTTTTGCTTCATACCTATATGGAGGTCCTTATGGCTCAGGAAATAGCAGGGCCTTCCCAGGTCGCCGAAGAATTTCTCCCCTATCTGCCTTCCAAACTGCCGGACAGAATCATCCTTAATCTGGACGAAAACCCATTGGAAAAAATAGGCGTGAATTGGAGAACGTCCGCCCGTGTCTCCGAAGGTCAGGTGCAATGGGCACTGGCTACCCATAATACTTCTTTTATGGAAAATGTAAGGACAAAAGATGCCGTCAGTGAATTTTTATCCGTAGAGCACGACGAAAATCCTACCGTAGAAGCGTATTACCACGCAGCAACCCTGGATGGGCTGGAGGCCGGCCAAAGGTACGTATACCGGGTGGGCTCGGGAGAATACTGGAGTGAATGGTACCAGTTTGAAACACCGGATCCCGCAAGCAAGGGCGTTAAAGTCCTTTACCTGGGGGATGCGCAAAACGGCATCAGGGACCACTGGTCCAGACTGATCAGACAGGCGCACAAATCCGACTCCAACATTGATTTTATCCTTCATGCAGGGGATTTGATCAACCGGCATAACAATGATTTTGAATGGGGGGAATGGTTTTACGCGGGCGATCATATCCATGCCACCGTACCCAGTGTGATGACACCCGGAAACCATGAATACGGCAGAGACGGGCAGCTCTCACCCCAATGGAGACCCCAGTTCAACCTGCCAATGAATGGTCCGGAAGGTTTGGAGGAAACATGTTATCAGGTGAATTTTCCGGATTTGAAGGTCATATCCCTGAATGCCGAACAAATAGAAGAATCCCCCTATCTCAAGCAAAAGCAAAAGGAATGGCTGGACTCTTTGCTACAGCATGACCCCAGGAAATGGACCATCGTGACCATCCATCACCCCTTTTATTCCACCAAGGAAAACAGGGACAATGATGACCTGAGAAAACATTTCAAGCCGATCATAGACAAGTACAAAGTAGATATGGTGCTTCAGGGCCATGACCACGCCTATGGCAGGGGCATGATCGGACCCGGTCAGGACGGACCGATGAAAGAAGTGGTGTCAGAGGACGAAGGTACAGTATATGTGGTTTCAATGGCAGGGATAAAAATGTATGATGCCGGGGATTACCCTTGGATGGAGCGGAAGGCCTCCCAGACCCAAACCTATCAGCTGATCGAAATAAATGACACCACATTGAAATATAAGGCATACACAGTCAATGGTATTTTATATGATGCTTTTGAATTGCATAAGCAGGAGGATGGGGGTAACCGGCTTTTGAATCAGATTCCTGATTTGCCTGAATTTTGATCGATTGAATAAGGTAGGGTGAGGACCGTTTTTTGGATACAATCTAAACCCAGAAGAGTGCCCCCAAAAAAGAGCGAGCCAAACCGACTCGCTCCAGTTTATTCAAATATTAGAAAGAAAAGGACTCTTTCTAATATAAGTTTTATCCGACAACTGAACGATTAAGAAATCCGCCAAATCAGTAGAACTGATCTTTTCGCCCGGACAATTCCCCAGATTCACCTCAATCGGAAATTTCTCTTCCGTTTGAACAATCAAAGGCAAGCGAACTGACGTCCACTCGATTTTACTTTTAGAAAGATAATCATATTCAACTTGCTTGTCCCGGGTAGTCTCAGGATAATGGTCATACATCCAATCCGTAGCAAATCGAACTTTTGGATCCTTTTGATCAAATGAGGTATTTACACTCAATCCTGTTGTGACGATATAGCGATCAATACCGCATTTCAGCATTGCTCTGACAACATTTTTAGTTGCCTGACTGAATACGCAAGGCTCCCCTTTAGGCTGTCCCAACGTACTAATCACAGCGTCACAACCTGAAACTAATAATAAAATAGATTCATAGTCCCTTGCATCGCCTTTAACGATCTCAACAAATGAATGATCGACTGTCAGGTCTTGGGGATTTCTGACTAAGATTTTGAGCTTATATTGATTTTCAATGAGTCGATTAAGAAGATATTTTCCGGATTTCCCTGTGCCGCCTATAACGGCTGTTTTATTGGTTTTCATTATTTCTCATATAAAATTTGACAAAAAAGAAGTAGACCCTTTAGCCAAGAGTCATTTACAAATACTCAAATCCAGAGAAGGAATTGAGGTGTATGTCAATATTTTATTGAGATTTTGATGGATCAAAAGTAATGAAATAATAAGAAAATCAAAACCGATAATGTCCAGGAGTTTCCCCCCCTGACTACAATATATTGCGTTTGATATGCGGGTTTTGTTGCTGTTTAAATTTTAGCGCAAAAGATGCACACTGTGCGCCACGGTGTAGGGGTGGGGTTTCCTGCCGGCAGGGGGGTTGCTTATCTTTTTTGACCCGCAGCAAAAAAGAGTAACATTGAGAAAAGGAATGTTCTTGGTCAGCTTTGGTCCCTGACTGTTTCATGGCCACAGGAACAGATAGCGTGTTGTGCCCGTCTTATCGGAACGGGAGAGAACCGGCATTACAAATGCCTCCGTGTGGGTTTCTAATGATATTTGGGGTGTAGATTCAATCTACACCCACTTAAGTTTGGCTAATTTCTTGTATAGAACAAGCTTGACAGTGAATGAATAGGGTTATTTTTGGCACTTCGCTGTTTATTTTCCATTGCGACGAAGTCGGTGAAATTGATTTTGACAGAATCAGTCC
>NZ_JBHSJJ010000014.1:0-166277 GCF_042652345.1 Negadavirga shengliensis | reverse complement strand
CTTTTATTTACAAATAAATAACTAAACAAATATGGGGAAAAAACTACGCAATTCCTCCAAGGAGGAATTACGCCGTCCTCAAAAACCTGTTTGTCAGCAGGTTAGTCCTTAAGTTAACGGAGGTGGATAGAATATCGGGGGGGAAAACATGCGAGATTCCCTGCCTGCATGCTGAAGTGCATTACGGCACGCAAGCATGTGACCTTAAAAAAACAATTATAAACAGATGAAACACCACGCCCGGTTTATGCTTTTCGTTTAAGCCAAATAATCATCCAGAAAAGCACCAGAAGGGACTGGGCAAATGCATCCGTTAAATATACGGGATGAATGGTGCCGCGGGCCACATAATGGATATCCACGTAGATGAACCCAAGCGCTGCAAGCACAGCCAATAGTTTCATGGATAAGGACCGGTCATTGTAATGGGCTTCCAGCAAAAAGGCAGTGCCCACCATGGTGATGATCACGCCAACGGTCTTCACCAGCCAAATTTCCAACTTAGGGCCGGTGACCCACATAAAGCTTTCTATATGTATCAGCGGCCATATTCCTGTAAGCAAATAGTACCAGCCCTGAAGCATCAACAAATTGCGACTTTTTATTACGCTTGCCATTGGAACTTAATTATGGTTTATTCAGAATACGTGACGTTTGCTGTTATCGATTTATTATTTCTTTTGTATAAAGAACCAATTCTGAAGCCCTGATTTGTGAAGTGTGGTGCTTAAGGATTTTTTTCCTTGCATTTTTTCCGATTTTCACGGCTTCTTCCGGTAAAAGGTCTTGAAGATAGACAAGTATATCCTCCGTATCCTCCACCAACAATATCTCCTGGTTTGGCGTGAAAAAAGAATCCAAACCATTCCAGGTGTCCGAAATCACAGGTGTCCCGCACGCTGCTGCCTCAAATAATCTCACGCTGGGAGAATAACCCGCTGCAATCATATCTGATCTGGTGAGGTTCAAAGTGAACCTCTGGGAGTTATAGAATTCACAGTGCCGGTGGGGTGGCAGGTGTTCGATCGTCTCCACATTTGCCGGAAAATCCACTTCCGAAGGGAATTTGGGTCCCGCCACCACAAATTTGCTGGCCGGTAATGTTTCAGCCGGCTTTATAAGCAGTTTATCAAGGGGCGGCTGCCGGTCCGGACTGTATGTGCCCATATAGCCCATGAGCCATTTTTTTTCCAGGCTCAGCGGATAGTACATGTCAATATCAACTGAGCAGTAAAGCGGTTTGGCATTGGGTGACTTCCATTTATCTTCCAATTCATCCAGAATAGGACCCCCGGAAAAGGAAAGATAGAGATCGTATTTTGGGATTAGCGCCGGGGAGAGGTAATCGCAGTTACCGGATTTTAGCCGGGCCAGGGTCACCGGCGTATCGATGTCATAGAATGCCACGACTCCCTGTGCCAGACGCTGTACCCATTCGCCCACCTGGATTCCATCGTGGACATAAGAGCCGACTATTACCAAATCCGCATTTTGCACATTGGAAGAAAAGTCAGATTGTAAAGATTTAAATGAATCGTAGACACCCAGTTCGCAAAACGAAGGATGGGGCAGGTCGCGGTTGGCGGCATAGAAAGGGGTGTTGAACTCCAAAAATAAAACGGAATGCCCTAAACTGGTAAGGGCTTTTACCAGCGAACGGTAGGTAGTGGCATGTCCGTTTCCCCAGGAGGAGGTAATGGAAAGCCCGATAATTACGATTTTCATGGTGGCAGTTTATTTATCAGTGGTCATATGGAACAGGAAAGTTCTTTTCCTGATATTATTCTCATGGTGGTATTTCAATTGATTTTTAAAATATCCTGTCCTTCCTTTTTTGCCCCGTATTCTATAAACAGTTGATGAAGAAACTTCGCCCTGTGGGAATAGGTATGTATTTTACGTACTTTTTCAAAGGCTGCCTCACCGATTTTTTTTGCTTTTTCCTTGGTGAGGCCAAGCAGTATTTTTTCCACCTCTTTTCCGCTATCGGCGACTAAGATTTCCTTTTCCGGTTCAAAAAAGGTTTCTATTCCGGGCCATTGGTCCGTAATGATACAGGCTCCGGCACCGGCTGCCTCGAAGACACGGGTGGCCGGTGAAAACCCATAAGTAGCCATGCTGTCTCTGCTGATATTCAGAACTGCCAGAGGACTACAGTAAAAGGCATTATGGTCGCGTGTATAGACGTGACCTTTGTAGGTGACGTTTTCCGGAAAATTTAAGTCATGCCAGCCGCTTCCCCCGAGCAAAAATGTCTTTTGAGGCGTCCTTTTGGCTACATCCAGAAAATAGTCCCTTACCCTTTTTTCCCTATCCGGAAGCCGGTTCCCAAGAAAGGCGAGATCCGCCGAGAACGCTTTCTTGCGGGCCACGGGAAAGTGGGTCGATGTATCCAAAGCATTATAAACAGGGAAACACAAAGAAGCCCCTTGCTCATGATAGGCTTGTGTTACCGGATCCCCGCCTCCATAGGTCAAAACCAGATCAAATTTGGGAATTTGATCGTGGAAGGGATCCGTATCATTTCGGTGTAGCCTGTCAAGTGTGGCAGGTGCATCCACATCCCAGAAGATGATGAGGTTGTTTTCGTTTTTGAGCGATGGGACAGATTTTTCCAAATAATCATCAAATACACCCACGCCGCTGGCTTTGACAATAATATCGGCGGAAGCCGCCTCTTCCAGACATTTATCCAGTGCTGGCAGCGTCGATTCGTAGATAACCACCTTGCACCAACCCGGGTCAGCGATATCCCTGTGCCGTTGCCGGTCGAGGATTAAGGGTTCATAAAAAGTGGTGGTATACCCTAATTCGGCGAGCGCTCTGATCATTCCCCGATAATAGGTCGCCGCACCGTTCCAATAGGCGGAGACGATGCTTGATCCGAAGAAGGCTATCTTTTTTTTTAATGTTTTCATAATTAATGATGCGGTTTAATTAATAGGTATGGATTGTTGCAGCCTCAGTTGCGAGACTATGGTTTCCAATTGCCCGACCCTGTGCGAACAGGTGTGTCTGTCCAGAATCGTATTATTGGCGTGTAAAGAAAGAGCATCCGCTTTGGAATGGTCCTCCAGCAAATCCTGTATATGCTCTCTCATTTTCTCCCCATCAGTGGCGGGAAGGTAATCTTTACCTTTCTGAAACAATGCTTCTGTATCGTGCCAGGGAGAACAGATAAGCGGTATTCCACAGGCCATGGCTTCGAACGGGCGGATGGTAGGAATGCCGTGAAGCAGTTGTACATAAGGTTTCCGGGGGATGTGTAAAGTGACTTTGTATTTGGCAAGCGTCTCGGGCACTTTGTAATTCGGTAACCACCCTCCATAAGCGATGCCCGCGGCTTTCAATTCCCTTAAGGCATGGTCGGGATACCTTACACCATATACTTTTGCTTTAACCCCTAATTCTTTTACAGGCCGGATGAGAAATTCCATCAGTTCGTCTTCTCTTTCCTTGTCACCCCAGTTTCCTATCCAAACCAGGTCCCCTTCTTTTTCGGCTTTGGGATAGGGTTTGAAGCGTTTTACATCAGCGGCCTCGTGCCAAATCCAGACGTTGGGAAACCAATTTTTTTCGTCGTATAACGATTTTAGAACTTTGCCAAAGACGAGTGCGCCGTCAAAATCCGAAAAGTCGAACTGTTCCATCTCCTTCGGTTTTGAGATGGCGCGGTGATGTGTATCATGAAATAAGAGGAGGAATCCGTGTTTTCTTTTTATTCTTCCGAGGATTTTAATCAGGTGGGGAGCATTCCATTCGTGGACGATGACCAGATCCGAATCCTCAACGATGAATTCTATTTCATCGCGGTTGTCGTCGTCATAAAAGGCGCCCTTCAAATTGGGATAGTACTCCTGAAATTGATGAATGGTTTGCATGCCATGGTCCAACAACATATTTCTGAGACTCCATCCGTTGTAGGGTTCATAGACGGTGACTTCGTGATTTTTCGCATGGAGTTCATCAACAACACCTCTTAAGAAATGGGCATTTCCGTGGTTCCAATCGGAGAACAGGGAATGATAAAACATGGTAATCTTCATGATGTTAAAGGTTTATGTGATTTAATAAGATAATGATAAAGGGAAATATACTTTTCCGCCATTTGGAGAACATTGTATAGCTTTGACCGTTTTTTGGCTTTAAAAGATAGGTTTTGCAGCACCAATCCATTATTGATGATCTGATTGAATTTGGCGATTGCCTCTTCCGGATTTTTAAAATCCACGAAGCAAGCTGCATCATTCCATAGCTCCCGAAAAGTGGGCTGGTTCTGAAGAATCAGGGTGCAACCATGGCTCGCTGCTTCCAATACGCCTAATCCAAAAGGTTCATAAAGAGAGGGTTGTGTGTAGATGATGGCTTTTTGAAGCCAGGCTGCCAGTTCGTTTCTTTCTATGTTTCCTAATAAATGGATATTATCGGCCGTGAAGGTTTTTCCGGTAACGGGATCGTTGAGATCACCTGCCACATAAATGGGCCAGTCGATATAGGGGGCGATTTTGTCCAGGGCCCTGATATTTTTGCTTTCATCCCACAGCCTTGCGGCACAAAAAATCAGCGGTTCTTTGGGCAAATAGGGAAAATCCAACTCCTCTGTGCCGTGGGGGATTACCATTGACGGACTGTAGATGTTGTATACTGTTTTTGCTTGCTGCAGAATAGCATAGCTTGGGGCTATGACCATATTGGAAAGACTCAACGCTTCTTCCACCTTCTGCCTGTATGTTTTCCATTGGAGCGCTTCAGGCTCATGCCCGTACACGGCTTTCCACCAGGTCATTACACACGAATGAAACACGGTGACAATGGGGCAGTCCCATCGGTGTAATACCTGGCCAAAATTATTAAAATGGATAAGGTCAGGTTGTATTTCTTTATACAGATCAATGAGCCATGTTTTGGCAAGTTCCACATCCTCCCATGGCAAAGGCATCCACTCTAACTTAAAACTACTTTCATAAATGATGACATTGGACACTTTTTTAACTTCTGCTTTTTGTTTGTCAGAAAGTGTTCTTCCAAGGGTGGCTAGGTGGATCTCCACATTATAGGGAGCCAGGCACTTACTCAACGTCAGGGCATAATTCCATACGCCGCCCAGGGTGTCAGCGGTCATCAGTATTTTGAGTTTATCCTCTTCCATATATGCGATCAATGGTTTTGGTTATAGAAAGGATTTCCTTTGAAACCTGTGGATCGTAGCCGCGGCCTTCATGAAGTTTTTGCAGCCATTTTATACCGGCTCTGCCTCCCCAGTCATCATCCGGCGTATCGATATACCGGCTTTTTGTCCCCTCATACTTTTCTGCCCTAAATTCATAAAAAGAGCCACCTGAATTCTTAAAGGCTGCGCCTCCTTTGGTTCCATAAAAAACAGCCTTGATAATGGCATCTTTTCCGGCATGAAGGTTCCATGAGCATTGCAGGTTAAATGAAGTGCCGGGGGATTGTAGACAAACATGGGCATAATCTTCCGGTTGATTGTGGGCCTTGTTTTTCGCGAGGCGTCTGCCCTGATGAAAAAGGTCACTTTGTACGTCAATGATTTCCGGAAAACTTAAACAATGAAAAGCCATATCGAGCAAATGGATTCCAAGATCCATCACGCACCCTCCGCCTGAGAGGCCGGTATCATAATACCAGTTTTTGTCAGGACCATAGGCATTGTGAAATACCAAATCCACGGCGAATATTTCTCCCAGATTCCCGGATTTTACGGTGTCCATAAGATACCGGAAGGCCTGGCAGTGGCGATAGGAGAAATCGACTTCCAGAAGTTTGTCGTGATCTTTGGCAGCATCCAGGATTTTTTGAACGTCCGTGGATGTACAGCCAAGTGGCTTCTGACAGAAGACCGCTTTACCTGCTTCCAGCGCATTGATAGCTTGGCGGGCATGCAAGGCACTGGGCGTGGCAATGACCACCCCGTCTATCTCAGGATCGTTTATTATTTCATCTTCGGAACGGATCCGGGCGCCGTTGGTGCATGCCTGTAGGGCTGCTTTTGCATTTATTTCCGATGGCTCACAAATCTGGCATATCTCGGCCATTCCGGAATCCGAAACGGCTTTGAGGCGGTTAAGGCCTATCCAACCCACGCCTATGAACCCTAGCCTCGTTTTTCTCTGCGGTTTTTTCATCGCCAGGAAGTCAAAAAGTAACAATGCCTTTCACAAAACCATCCGGCCTGCCTTCCAGGTCGTGGAAAGCCTCTGTCAGGTGATAGCGATCGTAGCTGTGGGTAAACAGCGGGAATGGGTTTAACCGGTTTTCCGAAATGGCCTGTATGGCCTCATTTATGCCCTGAATATATACATGTTGCTCTCTTTCATGAGCATTGATCATATCAATACCTCTCCAGTTAAGAAGCTGCATGTTGATCCGGCGCATCCCGTCCTGATGAAACCCGGCTACGATCAGCCTGCCCCTGGTTTTGGTCAGTTCTATGGCGAGGTTTAACGGCCATTCCTTGCCAGTGACCTCTATCACACAATCACAAAGGCGTTTCTCTGTCATCATATTGACCTGGTCGATGATTGCTGTTTGGTCGTCCATGAGGATCACTCCATCCGCGCCATAAGCTGTGGCCATATCCAACGAAAATCTGCGGCGGGAGACAGCGATCACTCCCGCTCCCTGGGCTTTTGCCAGTTGTATTAACATTAAACCCAAAAAACCGGCACCCACTACGGCAACAGTGTCCCCCTTTTTTATCCTGCTTCTTTTGAAGACGTTCATGGTGCAGCCGAGAGGTTCACCCGGGAAATGTTTGCCCAAAAGAAAAGGGGGCAGCTTAATTACATTTTCCGCATCGGTAAGGACATGGGTGGAAAGGGCCCGGGTACTTAATGTAGCCACGCGGTCCCCGGGACGAAAGTGAGTTATTTTTTTTCCTGCTTCTACCACAGTCCCCCAGCCTTCGTGACCCGGTTCCCCGGGGTTTAGGGGATAGGAGAACCATTCTCTTCCTTGCCACACGGGGAGACTGGATGCACAGATTCCGCATCCTTCCATCTGAAGGATCAATTGGTTTTCCAAAGGAGGGGGGATTACATATTTTTCCAGATGGATATTTCCCGGGGATTTTATCACCGCACTTTCCATTAACGCGGGGTCCTTGGTCAGCCCTTCTGTTTTTCCGGTGGATGTTTTAAGCTGATTCATACGGCAGTGGGTTTTTTATAAATTCCATTGGGCGAAAAAGGCAGGTTCAGCGGTGTGGGATGGTGGATAAGCCAGGAATACAGTTCGTTCATACCCTTGTGGATAGAGTAGCTGGGCTTCCATCCTGTTTTATCGTTGAACTTACCAATATCTGAAACATAATAATCCTGATCTCCAAGACGTTTGGGTTCAAAACGGATTTGGGGCAGGGAAGGGACCAATAAGGATGCGTAATCCAACACCTCTATTAAACTGGCCATATTAGCTGCTCCTCCGCCCATATTGAATACTTCCCCTGCAATTTTATCGATGTGCCCGGTGGCGAGACACATGGCTTCTATGAGGTCTTCAACAAACAGAATGTCTCTGACTTGTTTTCCATTTCCATAAATGGTAATGGGTTTTCCCTGCAGGCACCGGATAAGAAAATGGGCCACCCAACCTTGGTCCTCCGTGCCGAACTGGTGTGGTCCATAGATACAGCTCATTCTAAAAACCACGGTTTGCAGCCCAAATGAGCGGCTATAATCCAGGATATATTGATCCGCGGCGCCTTTTGAACAGCCATAGGGACTGTAAAGATCCAAAGCCCTCTGTTCGCTTATACCCGAATTCAAGTTATCATTCACAGGGACATACCGCTTTTCAAGTTCGATGAGCTCTATGTCTTCGAGATTCCCATATACCTTATTGGTGGAAGTAAACAACAGGGGAGGATTATTCCCGGATTTTCTTATGGCTTCCAGAAGCTGGAAAGTGCCCTGCAGGTTGACTTCAAAATCATGACCAGGGTCCGTTAAAGAGGATGTCACCGCAACCTGCGCCGACAGGTGATAGATTTCCGTGGCGCCTGCCACGGAAGTTTCCAGGGTCCTGGTTTCTTTTATATCGGCTATTTGGATGAGTAGCTTATCTCCGAAATTGTCATTTAACCATCGCAGGTTATGAAGGACATTCGGCCGTGAAAGGTTGTCATATATCATCACCTTCTTGCCTTCTTTGACCAGTCGGGCTGCTAAATTGGTTCCTATAAATCCTGCGCCTCCGGTTATCATGACATAAGGTTTGAGGTGATTCACGTAGTAGGATTTCTTTAAATATTCCTGATGCTTTAACCGGCGGGTGGATTTACTCTCTTCCAGAATTTTG
Source organism: Negadavirga shengliensis (assembly GCF_042652345.1). NCBI lineage: Bacteria > Pseudomonadati > Bacteroidota > Cytophagia > Cytophagales > Cyclobacteriaceae > Negadavirga > Negadavirga shengliensis. The sequence goes on along the minus strand of NZ_JBHSJJ010000014.1, from coordinate 157,958 downwards.
TAAAGCAGTTTGCCCGACCCGTCCAATTTTTTCAAGCCGAAGAAATATTCTCTTTCATCCAAATGGAATCCACCGATGGTAGACTGCGCGGGGTCTAGATCGTACAAGCTGTACCAATAAACCCTGCTTACTTCATTTTTATCAAGGGATTTTATTTTTTTATATTCTTCCAACTGTTTCATTTCATCATGCTGCCAGGTGGAAAATCCGGTTTCAGATATCCAAATCTGGGTCTTATCGGCGTTATTTTTTTTCAAAACTTCCTTCACCTGCTCCAGATTATAATCCCATCCCAGCCATTGTTGGTCAAATACATCAGGGAAAGCATGCAGGCCTATCGCATCAATGTATTTCATGGCGCCTTTGTCAAACATCAGTTGCAGCCAATTTGGATCGATAGGACTCATTCCGCCCAGCAAGGTTTTTTTACCCCTGTGCTTGGACCAATAAGCGGCCATGTTAATCATGGAAGAGAATTTTTCCCAGGAGGTATCCAGGGTGAAATCATATTCCAGCCGGTTATTGGGTTCATTCCACAGCTCTACCCATTCAAAACAGTCTCCATAACGGCTGATCATGACATCGATGAAATCCGGATAGGATTTAAGGGATTGTGGAGGAGACGAGGTTTTTGGGACCTCGGCGATTGACGGTGGAGTGTATAGAAAACACGGCAACAAATCGACTTGGTTTTTGAGTCTATCAAACAGCCAATCATACCAGTCGGACGCTCCAATATGCCAATCCGCCCAGGAAATCCCTGTTCTTAGGTGGCTTATTCCCAGTGTTTTTAGATCCTCAAGGGTTTTTTCAACGTGGTCATATTCCCCAATCCTGAACCATTCAAGAATTCCGATGGTAGGTTCTTTTAAGTTGTGGTTTTTTGTTGGTTTCATGGCGAATTCATTATAAAGGGTTCATGTAAGATAATTGGTACTCTCAAAGCGTAAGTCCCCTAAGCTCCAATTCTTCTTTGGCCATATTGACCCTGTCTATAGCCAGTTGTGTCCGCAACCATTCTGATAGTTCTTGCAGTCCATCTTCGAGTGAAATTTGCGGAGAATAACCAAGAAGCCCGGCGGCTTTAGAGATGTCAGCAAAACAATGCCTGATATCCCCCTTCCTGTATGTGGCGGTAAGTTGATAGCCTACGGAAGTCTTATCCATTATTTTGGCAAGCGTGTCGGCTATATACCGAACCGTATATTTTTGACCACTCCCTATATTAATGGCTTCTCCGTTTACACTTTCGCTTTCCAGGGAAAGTAGGCAGGCTCTGGCGACATCCTTTACATGTACAAAATCCCGGAGCTGAAGCCCGTCTTCAAAAATGAGGGGGGGATGGTCATTAAGCAGTCTTGAAGCAAAAATAGCCAGCACGCCTGTATAAGGATTGGAAAGAGATTGCCTGGTTCCGTATACGTTAAAAAACCGCAAAGCCGTAGTGGGGATATTATAAGCTTCACCCACCATCATGCATAGCCTTTCCTGATCATATTTGGAAAGTGCATACACAGAAGAAAGGTTAGGTTTTTTTTCTTCATTAACAGGAAGCGGTTCCAGCAAGGAGCCGGTGTGGTCATGGATATCCCAAATCCCCTCTTTAAGCGCCGAAAGATCACGTCGGCAATTGTCAAGCGTATTTCCGGATTTGGAATCAAGATACAGACCTTCACCATAAATGCTCATGCTGGAGGCCACGATCAGTTTTTGTACAGGATGATCCACCAATGCCTCCAACAAAGTCGCGGTTCCGAGGTTGTTGGTTTCGGTATAACTCCTGATTTGATACATGCTCTGGCCCACCCCTACTTTGGCGGCAAGATGGAACACGGCGTCAACTCCTTTCAGGACCCGTTTCAGGACAATAGGATCCCTTACGTCCCCGTAAAAGAATTCTGTATTTTTATTCAAATAAGATGGAAGTTTACCGCCTTCGTGAACCTGAGGAGATAAGTTATCGAGTATCCTTACAGCATAACCTTCCCTGATCAATTCATCTGTGAGGTGGGAGCCTATAAAACCGGCTCCTCCAATTATCAATATCCTTTTCATATTATAAAGAGATTAAAATTCCTGTGCTTCCGGTCGAATGATTATTTTGTTGATTACGAGGTTTTCGGGACCCCTGATGACGTTGATGATCTGATCAGCCACATCTTGTGGGTTTAATCCTGCAAGTGGAAAGTCATCCAAACTCCTGTTTCCGGCCAATTCATTATTGAAAAACTCGGTGGTGGTAATACCTGGGCTTACTATGGTGACTTTGATATCAGGATGAAGCTCCACCCGCAGGGTTTCGGCAATGGTTTCCAAAGCGATTTTGCTTGAACTGTATATGCCCCCATAGGGGTATATTTTTCCGGCAGCCACTGAGGAAATAAAGATGATGCGGGCGCTTTTGTATAATTTCATTTCAGGCGCAAATGCCCTTATCATACGCAGCGCACCCATTATATTGGTGTTATATACTTGATGCCATTTTTCGGGATCCCCCTCATCCAATCTTTCGTGTACACTTATTCCGGCGTTTAACACCATTATTTCAGGTATATTCCAATTGGATTTTACGATGTTGTATAGATTTTGAACATCTTCAGCTTTCGCTACATCACATTCTAAAAAACTCACCATGGGATGGGATTCCACCGGAGGTTGTTTATCGGCATTAATAGTGGCAATGCCAAGCTCAGCGATGGCTTTGACGATCGATTTGCCGATTCCACTACTGCCTCCTGTAATCAATGCTGTTGAAATTTCCATGGCCGAATGTCTTTTAACCACATTTACCGGGTGATCGTCCTGTGGCGGTTCCTGTCTCTGGTTCCTGATCAACTTTGATGGGAGAAGAAGAACCAAACTCATACCAATATTTGAAAAATCGAGTTGTATGTTAAATAGATTGCAATATTTATATTTATTATTGTTTGTATTATAAATGTTGGCAATTTTCTTGTGTGGGTATTGTTTCAAAAGGATCAATATGTTACGGATAAGCCCCAATTTGACTAAGGGGTTAAACCTGGCGGTCTTTTATTTTAGGATCGGAAAAAAATAGCCTGTTAGTGCTGGGGTGCAGAAAGCTTGGCATATCCCGTGCATGCAAATTTTATCTAAACGGAGCGGTTGTTTTATGAAATATAATGTGGGTTTCCAAAAAGCAGTCCCTCCCCAATTGGGGGTACGGCAATCGGTGGCAGTTTGATTGCGGGTGGAAGGTATAAAGCTAAATGTTAATTTAATTTCTATGTTATGAAAGCTGCTGTGTTTCACAAAATGGGGGATATAACCGTGGATACCATTGAGGATCCGGAAATAGAACATCCTGAAGACATCATTGTGCAGGTGACCTCCACAGCCATATGTGGTTCTGATTTACATATTTATAATGGGTTTGTTCCCGAAACCAATGATTTTGTCATGGGGCATGAATTTATGGGCAATGTGGTAGAAGTAGGCTCAGGCGTGACCGGTTTCAAAAAAGGAGACAGGGTGATCGTGCCCTTTCCCATAGCCTGCGGAAGTTGCTTTTTTTGCAACCATGCCCTCCATCCTCATTGCGAGCAATCAAATCCCAAAAAATATGGACCTAACGGGGACTTGATGGATAACAAAGGCGGAGGTATTTTCGGTTACACCGGTCTGTATGGTGGATATAACGGAGGACAGGCTGAGTATGTCAGGGTACCCTACGCCAATACCGGGCCACGGAAAGTGGCGGATCATTTTTCCGACGAACAGGTCCTCTTCCTCACCGATATCTTCCCCACAGGCTGGGCGTCTATCGATTGGAGTCAAATAAAAGGAGGCGAAACTGTTGTCATATTTGGCTCCGGTCCGGTGGGATTAATGGCTCAAAAGGCAGCATGGCTACAAGGAGCCGGGAAGGTCATAGCAGTGGATCCGTTGGATTATCGGTTGGCTTTGGCCAAGAAGACCAATGATGTCATTGGCATTAATCCTGGCTCTGCAGATGTCAAAGAAACGGTAAGGGATATGACAGACGGAAGAGGAGCCGACGTATGTGTAGACGCGGTCGGAATGGAAGCGGAACGGAATTTGTTTTCAAAAATAAAGGCCACATTGAATGTGGAAAAAGGAAGTGTTGATGTGATGAATCAGTGTTTTGAGGTCGTAAGAAGAGGAGGGATGGTCTCAGTGGTAGGGGTTTATGGAAGCCCTTACAACAATTTCCCCGTCCATAGGATATTCGATAAAGGTTTGACCATTCGGATGGGACAGGTACCTGTTCAGCATTACATTGATCAATTAATGGACTTATTGGAGACAGGAGAGGTCGTCCTTCATGATATCCTTACCCATACACTGCCATTGTCAGAGGCGCCAAATGCCTATGATATTTTCAAAAAGAAAAAGGATAATTGTACAAAAGTGATCTTAAAACCCTAAATGGCAAGCCATGGAAGTATTTCTTAAAATAAGGCACTGGCAGCTCTTCCTGCTCATAGTCGGTATTCCGTTGATCATTTTCCTTTATGCAGGTGCTTCTTTGACCCTAAGGGAAGAAGAGAGGTTTGTCGGAGATGCAATGGCCAGATTAATCATGACCATTCCCTTTTTATGCTACTTTTTGTGGCTCTGGTCAGCAGGCAAACTGTTGAATCAACATCTTCACCACAAGCTGGCAACCCCTTCATCTAATTTTTCAATTAGCGTTGCTGTATCTTATTTTTCTTTTTTCTTTTTGTTGGTATTTAATTCCATCTATTGGGAACATGAACAGGAACCTCCTCAGAACACGGTTTGGGTTTACATATTGGGGAGTATTATCTCTCTTCTAGCCATTACTTCCTGGCTTTATGCGTTAAATTATCTGGCCAAGACGCTGGTGAGAGCGGAAAGAGAAAGTCACATTAAGCCTTCAGAATACTATGGGGAGTTTGTGATGGCACTGATTTTTCCGGTTGGTGTCTGGATCTTACAACCAAGGATAAATGCTTTATACAGGAATATGGTGAAGCCGGTTTAGTTGCTTTTGAGATGGCATGGCCTTTTCATGCAATAGGCAATCAGCCGGCTATGGCGGTCGGACTCGATGTCTTTTGGACAGGTTTTTTATTGCTCCGGTTATTGGGCAGATTTAGTTACCCCTTCCATCAATCCACGCATGTAACCGATTGCAAATAGCGTCCCGATTGTACTGTATCCAGGCTTGTCATTGCTGTCGCTTGCCATGGTGGGCACATGGTCAGGGCGGATGGGTCCCTTAAAACCGATCTCATAATAACATTTCATGGCTTCAAACATATCCGTTTTGCCATCATCATGGAAGGTTTCCTCAAAGTTGGTCTTGTGGCCCCTCACATCCCTGAAATGGACAAAATGAATGGCTTCTTTTTGGCCAAAATACCGGATGGCCGCCGGGATGTCCACACCGTCATGGGCATTTCCCATAGAGGCAAAACTACCTTGGCAAAAAGTGATACCGTTATAAGGGCTGGGGTAGAGGTCAAGGAGCTTTTTAAATGCATCCACAGAAGTCATGATACGGGGAATTCCCTGAATATCGTCTACCGGTGGATCGTCCGGATGCAATGCGAGTCTGATGCCATATTTTTCGGCTTCGGGAACCGCAGCCTTAAGGAAGTATTCCAGGTTATCCCACATTTTTTGGTGGTTCAATTCGCCGTAGTCGGTGATTTTTTCTCTTTCCAGTACATCTTCCATATCAAAAGCACTGACCAACGCCCCGCCGCGGCTGGGCCGGTCCAGGGTGGTGCGGGCCCAGCTTATTACAGGCATCCAGTTATAGCAGATGGTATCGACGCCTTCCAGTGAAAGGTTTTTCATGAATGTGATGAAGTTCCCGATCTCCTCATCCCGGTCAGCAAGGCCCAGTTTGGTGGAAGTGCCAAGGGAGGGAGGGCCTTCTATCACCCGGAGAGTTAACCCCTCTTTTTTCCAGGCTTCTTTCACTCCCCTGATTACTTTTTTGTCCCAGGGTTTTTCTCCTTGCAAACCTGCCATGCCAGGGTTGATGCCTCCTACAGCGCCCAAAACATCCATTTGGCGTGCCAATGCTACTTTTCTGGGTTCGATGCCCCAGAAATAAGCCAGGCACATTTGTAATCCCATATCTTTCTCAGCGTTGGCCAAAGTCTTTCCGCTCCATGTTTTAATGTCTCTGCTATGGACTGCGGAGATTCCTGCCATGGAAAGGGCGGCCAGGGAAGCGGACTTTTTGATGAATTTTCTTCGTGGATTAGTCATTTTTGATAGCATATAATTGATCTGCAAAATCCATGAACCTCTCCCAATCATAAAGGGTGAGGTTGTGTTTGCCCTCTCTGATATGGTGGCCTATATAAGGCAGATGTACGGGTTGGGCCACGCCCGGTAATTTTTCAGGGAGGTCTACAGGGATGCCGTAAATTTCCCTGTGCACTCTGCTGCCCAGCTTCAGGGACAGGAACTCGCCTTTAGGATCGGCCCATTGGTCTTCCGAGGCGCTGGCTACATATACTGCCCTGGGCGCCATCAGCCCCACCAGCATGTGCTGATCTACCGGCAAAGCGTCTTCGTTGTCGTTGTACCGGTTAAAATTATCCGTAAACCAATAAGGGAAATTGGTGTTGATCCTTTTGACCGTCTCTCCAAACCGGCGCCGTGAGAGAGCAGCACCGCCACATCCGGACTCGTTGGATACGGTAATGGCCCATCTCGTGTCCTGGACACCCGTCCACAGCGCAGCCTTACCTCCCCTTGAATGACCTACCACCCCGGCACGTTTGGCGTCAATATCGGGATCCCGCTCAAAATAATCCATCATCCGCATGGCACCCCAGGCCCAGGCCCCGAGTCCCCGCATACCGTTTTCCATTTTCAGTTGCTCGGGGTAAAGCCGCTCGAGTAGATCTTCTGTAAAGGTATCTTTATGGTCATCGGAGACATCCGAGACATGGAAAGCCGCTGCGGCATATCCATTGGCTATAAGTTGTTCCACGGGCCAAAAATCGGATTTCTGTTGCCGGGTAGGGTCTATGTTTTCGTGGCCTCTGTGGGTAATTAAAAGAAAAACAGGTGCCGGTGTTTCCTTATGGTTAGGTATAAAAAGTATTAACCTGATGGTGATTTCACGCTCATTTCTCGCCACGGTGATATCCACTTCTTTTAAATGTGCAGCTCCGTCCACCGCTTTTTTGTCCTCAGACACCAGCTTGAAAGCAATGTGGTCCAAATCCCGGGGAACCTGCCCATAGACTTCGTTTTCAAACAGCCGCAGGATTTCCGGCCTGCGGGTAAATTCCCATTGATGGATGCTGCTGATAGGCTGGCCCTGTAAGCTTACAAAAAGATCGGGAAGACTGTAAGCAGAGATGCGGGATTCATCGTAATTGAAACCATCAGGAGATTGGGCAAAAGTCGGGATAACAATATTGGCTTGAAGGAAAAAGGCAACAATCAAGGACTTTGGGTTTATTTTACACATAGAGGTCATACTGTTCTGGTGAATATCGGGTCAATAAGGCAGCTGCAATATATAGCAAAAAAAAGACCAGCCAAAACAGCTGGTCCTTTAAAACGGCCGCTTACCAAATGGTATGCTGAACAAAAGGTGAATCCCAAATTTAATTGTCATGAGAGACGATAAGGATCACCCCGTTTTTTGCTTTTCCGCCATAAAGGTTGGTGGCTTTTTTCCCTTTCAGCACGGTAATGGATTCAATATCAATAGGGTCAATTCCGTTCATATCGGTTTTTTCTTTGCCATCCAATATCACCAATGGCTGATCGGGTCCTCTGTTCAAGTTGATCTGAGGGTCCGTTCCGTATTTCCCAGTCTCCTCAGAAGACCGGCTGGTGTACAATAGCCTGTTGAGACCATTTACTCTTAGAGCCGCTTGGACATCCTGAACCGTGCCCATCCTCACACCTTCCTCAGCGGTCAGCTGTATGGTAGCGGTTTCTGCATCCAGCCCACTGCGTGCCAACAGGTCTTTTATCCGGTCTTCCAAATCCTCATTGATTCTCATTAAATTTCCATGGAAGGATAACAGCTTCTCATCAATGATTTTCACGTCGAAAACGGGGTTTTTTATCCTCTCTTTAGTTAAGGAGGCGGGGTAAGCATTTACAATAATACCGCCCTTAAAAGTTGTTTTAGCATTTTTTGCTTCCGCCTGGTGTTCTCCCATATTGAACGTGATGGGATAGATGGCCTGGTAAGTCTCTTTATCACCTTTCACGGTCCACTTGGGCGCATTTTGGAAAATATCCAGTACTTCCTTGTCGATCTCTTTGGATATGCCTTTAAAAATAATGGCATCAAGGATTTCCCCTTCCCTGTTGAATTTGAGTTTAGTATAAACCGTACCTGCTTCCCGGTCTATGCGGGCTTCTTTGGGATATTGAAGGTTTTGTAAAGAATATTTCAGGAACGCCTCGCTGGGAATGATTAGGCCTGCTATCAGATCATTATCAACCGATATAGGGGTTGCTCTGGTTTGGTGGTCGGCCATTCTAAACCGGATGGGTAACCTCATTTTTACATTCACCGCTTGTTCATGTTGCCTACCGGGTTCCCAGTTTGGGGAGTTTTCTATTAAACGCATCGCCTCTTCGTCCAGGCCATGGCCTACCCCCCGAAGGATTTCCGGATGGAGAAGTTCCCCTTTTTTGTTGACCACAAACATCACGTATACTGTACCCTCCGCTTGGTTTCTTAAGGCAGCTTCAGGATAGTCGAGATTTTCCCTGACATAAGCGTTCCATCCTTCCATACCGCCGGGAGGAACAGGCATGGATTCCACCACATCGAAAACCTCATCCCCATCCAGGCGTTGGGAAGTGTAGGTGCGGTGGTCGAGGGATTTTTGAGGTTCAGGAAAAAAACTGCTTCTGCTGGCCATACCCTCCCCGAAGTTAAAAGCGATACGGGAAGTGACTACCGCCGGAACAGCTTTGTTTTTATCCTTACCTGGCTTCCACAGCGGCGTATCCGCTCTTTGAATGATAGCCAGAAGCTGCTCATCCACACCTCCTCCAAAACTTCTCCGGATCACCGGATGATGTATGCGGCCTTCCTGATCTACCACAAATTCAATGTCAACCATGCCCGACAGGCCAAGTTCTTGTTCTTTTTCCGGAATGCTGACTTTTTCCCTGAGGTAGCTTTCCCAGGCTTCCCAACCGTCCCTGGGTTCGGGGCTTTCTTCCACCGCATATTCCGACTGGATGTTTTCATAGGTTTTGCTCATCCTTGAATTGGCCCGCAGGATATTGACCAGTTCCCGTACTTTAATGTACTCATCATCGGTGGATATTCCGGAGAACTCGTATTCAAGTTCACCCAGTTGTACTTTCAGCTTTCCGTTTTCCAACGGGCCAATCCACTCATAGTGCTTGGGGTTTTTCAAGCTGCGCACCCGTATCCCAACGTCCAGGGTGTCTTTCAGGTCGGTGACCTGCTTCGAGATGGTGTGTAGATTGGCAGTCTGATATTGGTTGAAAAACACCAGTCCGGTTTCGGACTTCATGCTTACCAGGCCAAACAGCATGATGGTCAAAGGTATGACCATCACAAGTTTGAACCAGTTGATTTTTGCTTTCTTTTTCATCATCAGAATTCTTTTTAAGGTTGTAGATCGGATAAAGTAATTGCCAATTGGAAGATCCAGCCCCTTGAAAGCCATTTTGACAATGAGTTTCGGATATGTTTCTTTGTTGGTTATCTGCCGCAGCACTTTTTCATCTGCCAGGTATTCATGGAGGTCCACCAATGAATAACGCATAAGATGGATAACAGGATTAAACCAAAATAGAATGCTAAGAAATTGATAATATAAAATGTCCCAACTATGCCGCTGCCGTATGTGTTCCAACTCGTGTCTGATGATTTGGTCTTCTTCTTCTTCCGAGAGTTTTTGGGTATCGTCCCAAAACAGCTTGTCGAAAAAAGAAAAAACAGGAGCCAGCCCAAAAGTGGGGACAAGAAAATAATTGCCTTTCAATTTATAGACGGTTTGGTACCAGCCTTTTTCCAGCAATTGGCGCAGCTGAAGGTATTGCCAGAAAAGTTTGAAAAACAAAAAAGCGGTAACCAACAAGTATAGCAGGCACAAATAATCTTTTAGCTCCCAGAGTAAAGGAAGCTTGGTATCGGTAACCGTGATTTCGGGGAGGCTGAAAGTGCCTACTATTTCCTGGTCTTCCTGTACCTTGAGGGCCTTCAGAAAAGAAGTGTTTTCCAGGGAAATACTGGGTTTGTCGAAGGAAACCGGTATTTCCATTAGGGGAAACAACAGCGCCAGCAAGGGGCATATCAAAAGATAGGCACGGTTAAACCGGAAGGTTTTTTCTCCATTTAAAAAAACCCAGTAAATTCCGTAAAGAAAGGTTAAGCAAAAGATACTTTGCCAGGTATAGTTGATCAAAGCCGCCATATATTAATTTTTAACTTCTTGTTTTACTTCCTGTAAAAGTTGTTCGAGTTCCTTAATATCCAGGTTTCTCTCTTTGGCAAAAAAAGAGGCAAGTTGCGAAAAGGACCCGCCAAAATAATCTTTGAGCAAGTTTTTTACGGTAAAACTTCTGTACTCGTCTTTGGATACCAAGGGATAATAGCGATGGGATTTTCCATAAGCTTTGTGCTTCACAAAACCCTTCTTTTCTAAAATCCGCACAAAGGTGGAGACGGTGTTATAAGCAGGTTTGGGATTATCCATTTCTCCCAAAATATCCTTTACAAATCCTTTGTCAATCTTCCAAAGAATCTGCATGACTTGTTCTTCAGCTTTTGTAAGAGGTTTCATGGGTACATCGTTTGATTACATTAAACTTAACCATTTAGTTTCTTATTTCCAAATCAAGGAACTAAAACTTTCAATTGACAACGATAAAAGTAAGTAATAAAAGCCGAATTAACTAACTGTATAGTGAATAAAATGCGATAGGGAAGCTTTTGGAGACGGTGGGAGGAAGTCGTCTTATTGGCAAAAAATCACCGATCAAAAAAGTTGACATCCGAAGAAAACAACTAATTTTGAATCCAACGTTAACTACAATATATTGGAAAAATATGTGCCATACTTAAGCACAATCCGGCTTAAGATGTTGATTTCCGGACCGTCAGTTTATACCTGAGGTTTATTCAACGTGAAAATGATTTATTATCTCAAAACCATACGTTAATGAAAATCTATCTGAAATTGTATTTTTATTTGCTGTTTTTCTTTTTAGGAGCAGGTGCCTTTGCCGGTACGGGGGACCTGTTTACCAACCCTGACAGTCTTAAGGCCCCCAAAAACTGGTTTCTGCTTGATCCCATAGAAGACGGTATCATGGGAACCGGTGCCCAGAGGGCACACAACACTTTTTTAAAAGACAAACGCCCCGCCCGGACGGTGATTGTAGCGGTGATTGATTCCGGGGTGGACATGGACCATGAAGATTTGAAGGGCAAAATCTGGGTAAATGAAGGTGAAATTCCCGGTAACGGGATAGATGATGACGGTAACGGTTATGTAGATGATGTGCATGGCTGGAACTTTATAGGAGGCGAGGACGGTACACACGTGGCCGAGGACTCTCATGAGCTTACGCGGGAATTTGTGAGGTTGAGGGAAAAATTCGAGGACGCAGACCCTGAAAAGCTGAGGAAAAAACAAAAGGAGGAATATGCTTACTGGAAGCGCATCAAGGAAAATTTTGAAAGCAGCAAAGAAGAGGCAGAAATGAACTATGGCATGTATTCCAACATGCTGGAGGGCTTTAGAAACATGACAGCCCTGGTAAAAGATGAATTTGAGGTGGATGATTTTGATAAAAAGGATCTATCTTCCTTTGAACCTGAGAGCGAAGAGGTAAAGGGCGCCATTGAGATGCTGCAGCAGCTTTTCTCATTGCTCATGGGGCAGGAGGCCACTATCAATGAGATCCTTTCCGAATTGGAAAAGGCTGTCAAACATTTTGAAACACAAGCCAAATATGCCTATAATCCTGACTTTGATCCCAGACACATTGTCGGTGATGATCCCGAAAATTATAAAGAGAAACATTATGGGAACAATGACCCCATAGGTCCCGATGCTTCGCATGGCACCCATGTGGCGGGTATCATCGCCGCAGACAGAAAGAATGATCTGGGCATAGAGGGAATCGCAGAGCACGTATTGATCATGCCCATCCGGGCGGTGCCCAATGGGGATGAAAGGGATAAGGATATTGCCAATGCTATCCGTTATGCGGTGGATAACGGGGCACATATCATCAACATGAGCTTCGGGAAATCCTACTCTCCGGGAAAAAAACATGTGGACAAAGCGGTAAAATATGCGGAAAGAAAGGGGGTGGTGTTGATCCATGCGGCGGGCAACAGTGCCAAAGAAATCAACCCACACAACAATTACCCCAACCGTTGGTACGAGAGAAGGGGCGAGGCTTCCGGGTGGATTGAAGTAGGTGCGGCTTCCTGGATGCTGAATGAAAATCTGCCGGCAAGTTTCAGTAATTTCAGTTCCGATGCGGTGGACCTTTTTGCTCCAGGTGTGGACATCTATTCCACGATGCCGGGAAGCGAGTATGATTCCAACAGCGGTACCAGTATGGCTGCTCCCAGTGTTTCCGGAGTTGCGGCGTTATTGATGGCTTACTATCCTGATCTGAAACCCAAAGAAATAAAAGAGATCTTAAAAAAATCAGTGTACAGCAAGGCCGAGCACCGTGTCATCCAACCTGGACAGGAAAAAGAAGTAGCCTTTGGTGACTTGAGCATAACCGGTGGGCTGGTCAACGCCTATCAGGCATTGGAAATGGCGGAGTCCATGTCCGATTCAAAATAACACTCAAAGTAAACCCAAGGTCTGCAATTGCTTTAAAACCGTTGGATTGACAGGAAGTGATTGAACTGATCAACTAAACCTCTTGAAGGAAATGAAATTTCCTATTTATTTTGACCATAATGCAACAACTCCCTGTCTTCCGGAAGTTTTGGAAGCCATGACTCCTTATTTTACTTCATTGTACGGGAATGCTTCCAGCAGCCATCATGTTTATGGATGGCTGGCCGAAGAAGCGGTGGAGATAGCAAGGGAACAGGTGGCCCATCTTATACGTGCCGCGCCAAAAGAGATTGTTTTCACCAGCGGCGCCACGGAGTCTGTCAACCTTGCCATCAGGGGAGTGGGCAATGCCAACCTGGATAGAGGGAAGCACTTTGTCACCCTCAGTACTGAGCACAAGGCCGTCCTGGATACTTTGGCAGACCTGCGACAGGAGGGTTTTGAAGTCACCGTGCTCCCCGTAGACGGAGATGGTCTGGTCGATTTAAACCAACTCGAGGAGGCCATTCGCGACGATACGGTGATGGTGGCGGCCATGTTTGCAAACAATGAAACGGGGGTTTTGCAGCCGATTCAGGAAATCGCAGACCTGACCCGCTCCAAAGGCGTGCTCTTGCTTTCTGACAGCGTACAGGCGGTAGGAAAAATGCCATTAAATGTCCGCGAACTGAACGTGGATTTGGTACCTTTATCTGCTCATAAATTTTATGGCCCCAAAGGGGTAGGTGCCTTGTATATAAGAAAATCCCAGCCCGGCGTATATTTGAAAGCTTGTATAACCGGGGGCGGACAGGAATTGGGAAGACGAAGCGGTACACTAAACATTCCGGGAATTGTAGGTCTAGGCAAAGCTGCCGAAATTGCATCCAGGGAAATGGATAGGGACCGGCTAAGGCTTAAACCTTTAAGGGATAAGCTCGAAAATGCTTTGTTGGCTTTGGATGGATGCAGGCTAAACGGCCATCCGGTTCATAGACTCCCCCACGTGAGCAATATTTCGTTTGCGGGTGTAAATGGCAAAGACTGGCTGATCCGGATCAATAAAGAACTGGCCGTCAGTTCGGGATCGGCCTGTAGCAGTATTACAGACAAGCCCTCCCATGTTTTGAAAGCCATGGGGCTCGAAAATGAACTGGCCAAAAGTACCCTGCGTTTTGGATTAGGCAAGTCCACTACGGACGAACAAGTAGATTTTGCCATCGAATTTGTGAAAGAAAGTTACCGGCAGATGACGGGGGATGCTGCCTCGAAGTAAATGAAGCTGAATAATGGAAGAAAAGGACTTTACCCATCTCGACAAACACACCGGCAATCCCAACATGGTGGATGTGGGAAATAAAGCGGTGACCAAAAGGGTTGCGACAGCGACTTGCGTGGTAGCGCTGGGGGAGGATATTATGACGAGGCTTACCGAAAATAAAGATATTCTGACCAAAAAAGGACCGGTGTTTCAGACAGCGATTATTGCGGGAACCATGGCTGCAAAAAAGACCCCCGACCTTATCCCGCTTTGCCATCCCGTGGGAATGGACAATTGCAAAATCGATATAGAAGTGATAAATAGCACCGAGGTGTTGATTTCCTGCACCGCCAGTGTAACCGGAAAAACCGGCGTGGAGATGGAGGCGCTCACCGGGGCTTCTGTGGCCGCATTGACCATTTATGATATGTGCAAAGGTTTTTCCCACGATATTCTGATTAAAAACCTGCAACTTGCAGAAAAAACCGGAGGTAAAAGTGACTTCAAAAGATAAACACCAAAAACATGTCAGCATGAAGCGACCTGCCTATGGTGAGTTCGGCCGGAACGAACTAGGTGTTTTGGGTACTTCATGTGGATTGATACAGCAACTTGCCAAAAAACTGATCCAATCACTTTCCGAAAGTTACCGGTTGGCCTATGTGGATGCTGACCACAAAGAAGGAGACAGGCTTTTGGCAGGAGAGGGAGAAGAGGACAGCCTCATGTCGGTAACCGGTACCATGGAATTCAGGGATAAGATACTTTTTAAGAGAATAGACCTGGCGGTTGAAAGCAATAGCCCTTTTGAGCGGAGGCAGTGGTTCAATAAACAGGACCTGATTTTAATAAATGCAAACCATTTCAAAGCCAAATCACAGATCTTGGTCATTGATTCCAATAAATCCCTGGAAAAGAAGCTGGATAAGTTGACGGATGTACAGATGATCTTGCTGAAAACCAATGAGGAAACCGTGCCGGATGTCATCCGAAAGCTTCTTCCGGACTGGGAAAAGCTTCCATGTTATACCATAGATGAGACGGAGAAAATAACGGGATTTATCTCTGGATGGCTGCAAAAAAATACGGCTCCGGTCAATGGTTTGGTGTTATCCGGCGGAAAAAGCACCCGCATGCAAAAAGACAAGGGCGATTTGGTTTATCATGGTAAAAGCCAACGGCAACACATGATGGATATGCTGGCTCCTTATTGTCAAAGTGTTTACCTTTCCTGCAACCCGGTGCAGGCCCCCATATTGGAAGAGAAATTCCCGGTAGTCCAGGACAAAGTACTGGAACTCGGCCCGATGGGTGGGTTGATTTCGGCTTTTATGCAGGAACCTGACCATGCCTGGCTGACAGTAGCCTGCGATCTCCCTTATTTGACGGAAGGCACCATCAAATATTTAATAGATCGCCGTAATCCTTCCAAACATGCGACTGCCTTTCTTGATCCGGAAGGAAAATTTCCGGAACCCTTGATTACCATCTGGGAGCCCAGAAGTTATCCTCTATTGCTTCAGTTTTTAAGCCAGGGCTACAGCTGCCCGAGGAAGGTACTGATCAACACGGATATTGAACTGTTAAAAGCTCCCGATGTGCGGGAATTCAGAAATATAAACTATCCGGAAGAGTTTGAAGCGGCAATAAAAGACCTCCACCCTCGGAGGGGTGGATGATCATCCAATGAGGGAAATCCTTTATTTTTCGATTATAACGGTATATTTGCCTTATGATCGATTTTAGCAAAGAGGGAAAGGTCGTGATCACCTGTTTTGACAGGTACGCGCCTTATCTGGAAATGGAATTAAAGGAACTCGGTTTTTCTCCCGCTGATGTTCATAGAACCCACGTTGAACTGAAGGCAAGTCTGGAAGATTGTATTTTTTTGAATATGCACCTTCGTACGGCGAGCCATGTTTTATTCGAGATACAATCTTTTACCCTCAAACATATCCAGGACCTTTACAAAAAAGTCAAAAATATATCCTGGGAAGATTATTTGGAGAAGGATGGCTACTTTTCTGTCATCAGCAACGTAGCTCATGAATCTGTAGACAACCCCCTGTTTGCCAATCTTAAAATCAAGGATGCCATTGCTGACAGGTTCAGGGAGAAATTTGGGGTACGCCCTGATTCCGGTTCTGCTTTGAACGGTACGGTGTTCCAATTTTTTTGGAAAGAAAGCGAGGCATCTATCTACATCAACACTTCCGGTGAAACTTTAATCAAACACGGTTACCGTAAAATACCGGGCAATGCGCCGATGATGGAGGCCCTGGTGTCGGCTACCCTGTTGGCTTCGGGGTGGGACAGGAAAAGCCCTTTTGTGAATCCCATGTGCGGTTCTGGAACAGTGGCCATTGAAGCTGCCTTATTGGCCACCAACAGGTACCCCGGGCTTTACAGGGATGAATATGCCTTTATGCATATCAAAGGCTACGACCCAGGTCATTACCGGAAACTAAAAAAGGAATTGGACAGGAAGATCAATGACCATGTTGATTTTGATATCATCGCCTCCGATATCAGCAACAGGGCGATAACAGCGAGCAAAACAAACGCTTCCACAGCCGGAGTGGAACACCTGATTCGGTTTGAAGTATGTGATTTTAGGGACACGACTGTTCCAGAGGCGGAAACCGGCGCCATGTTTTTAAACCCGGAATACGGGGAACGGCTGGGGGAGGAAGATGAGCTAGAGTTGGTGTATCGGGAAATAGGTGACTTCATGAAGAAGCGCTGCTCAGGTTATACAGGCTTGGTTTTCACCGGAAATCTGGATTTGGGAAAAAAAGTCGGTTTAAAACCCAAACGACGGATCCCGTTCTATAACGGGACCATTGATTGCAGGTTGCTCGTGTTTGAACTTTATAAGGGAAGCAGGCGCGGAGAGCCCGGATCTGCCCCAGTTTAAAAATTAAATACCGGACTGCTTCCGGGTAAAGATCAAGCTGTTTAAAAGCATTTTCGTAAAATAAAAAAACAGAGGGATTATTCATTCCTAATCTGATCTGTTTTATTTTTGGGCCATGAGTGAAACCACAGTAGACTTGAAGCACAAAGGAAATCTTGATGTAAACCTTTCCACTCAGACCAAGAGTGAAACTACAGTAGATTTGAAGCCCTTATTGGCCCAACTGGCGGGTGAATTAGACGGGGAATTGCACTTTGACAGTTTGATGCGTACCTTATATGCCACGGATGCATCAGTTTACCGTTCCCTTCCCGTAGCGGTGGCTTTGCCCAAAAACACATCAGATATCCGGAAACTCATAGGCTTTGCTACTCAGCACGGTACTTCTCTTATTCCCAGAACTGCGGGAACTTCCCTGGCGGGTCAATGTGTGGGGGAGGGCATTGTGGTGGATGTGTCAAAATACCTGAATAAAATCATTGAATTCAATAAAGAAGAAGGGTGGGTGCGCGTGCAGCCGGGTGTGATAAGAAATGAATTGAACAATTACCTGAAGCCGCACGGCTATTTTTTCAGCCCCATCACCAGTACCGCCACCAGGGCCATGATAGGAGGTATGGTGGGAAACAACAGCTGTGGCACAACTTCCATTGTGTACGGCAGTACCCGGGAACATACCCTGGAGTTAACGGTTTTATTGAGCGACGGCAGCGAGGCGGTCTTTAAATCCACATCCAAAGAGGAGTTTGAGAACAAGTGCCAACTCAACAATCTGGAAGGTGAATTGTACAGGCATATCAAAGAAGAGCTCAGTAATCCCATCAACCAAAAGAACATCCGTGAGCATTTTCCCAAACCTACCATCCATCGAAGGAATACGGGATATGCAGTAGACTATTTGCTGGATTCCGAATTGTTTTCGGACAAATCAAATCCATTTGATTTTTGTAAACTGCTGTGCGGGTCTGAAGGCACTTTGGCCATTATCACCGAAATCAAGATTCACCTGGACCCCTTGCCCGATCCTTTTGATATTGTGGTGGCGGCCCATTTTGACTCCATCCATGAGAGCATGAAAGCGGCGCAGGTGGCCATGAAGCTTAAGCCCACGGCTGTGGAATTGATGGACAAAATCATTCTGGACTGTACCAAACAGAACGTGGAACAAAGCAAAAACAGGGATTTTGTGGAGGGCGATCCTAAAGCCATTCTTATGGTAGAATTCAGAGGCCAGCAGCTTGAGGAGGCCAGACTGCAGGGTAAGGCATTTATTGCGGCGCTGGAAGAAGCGGGTTTGGGATATGCCTATCCCATGATCGGACCGGATAGGACCGGCAGTGCCTGGGAACTGAGAAGTGCGGGTTTGGGGCTTTTGGCGAATATTCCGGGTGATAAAAAAGCGGTTGCCTGTATTGAAGATACGGCTGTGGATATTGAGGATTTGGCGGATTATATTGATGAGTTTGGAGAAATCATGAAAGGTTTTGGCCAGGAGCCGGTGTATTATGCCCATGCCGGGGCCGGCGAAATACACCTCAGGCCTATCTTGGACCTGAAACAGTCCGACGATGTGGAGGAATTTTATAAAATCAGTGAAGCTTGTGCCAAACTGGTGAAAAAATACAAAGGTTCTCTCAGTGGGGAACATGGCGATGGCAGGGTACGGGCGGCTTTTATCCCGCTTATGGTGGGAGACGAAAATTATGAATTACTGAAAAGAATAAAATACACCTGGGATCCCAAAGCTATTTTCAATCCCGGCAAAATTGTGGACGCACCTCCCATGAACACCTCATTGAGGTATGAGCCGGATATGGTGACGCCGGAACACGATACCGTTATGGATTTCAGTGAGGTAGGGGGAATCCTGAGGATGGCCGAAAAATGCAACGGTTCGGGGGATTGCCGCAAACTGCCCAACTCCGGCGGCGGAACGATGTGCCCAAGCTATCAAGCCACCCGCTATGAAAAGGATACCACCAGAGGCAGGGCCAATACGCTCCGTGAATTTCTGACCAAAAGCAACAAGAAAAACCCTTTTGACCATGCAGAGATCAAAGAAGTAATGGACTTGTGTCTTTCTTGCAAGGGATGTACTTCCGAGTGCCCCTCCAATGTGGATATGGCTTCCATGAAGGCGGAATTTCAATATCAATATTATAAATCCAACGGTGTACCTCTAAGGGCACGTGCTTTTGCTTTTATCAATAAACTCAATGGATTGGGAAGCACCATTCCGGGTATTTCCAACTTCTTTTTGAACAATAAGGTCACAGGTGCGGCGATGAAAAGAATATTAGGCGTGGCTCCCAAAAGGAATCTGCCTAATATCCACCCGGTTTCACTGAAAAAATGGTATAGAAAGAATTATAGCAGCTTACAGGGCAAAACACCCATCATTAAAACCGTTTATTTTTTCTGTGATGAATTTACCAATTACAACGATACCCTTATTGGGATCAAGGCCATTAAACTATTGCGTCATTTGGGCTATGAAGTAAAAATGACAGATCATGAAGAAAGCGGCAGGGGAGCCATATCCAAGGGATTATTGGAATACGCCCGCAAAATGGCGAATGAAAATGTGAAAATCTTTAGCCAGATCATAGACAGGAACACGCCTTTAATCGGTCTGGAACCTTCCGCCATATTGAGTTTCAGGGACGAATATCCCAGGCTGGTGGCAAAGGAACTGGTTAAAGACGCCCAAAAGCTAAAAGTGCATTGCGAATTGATTGACGAGTTTCTGGCAAAGGAAGTGATAGCCGGTAACATCACCCAGGAGCAGTTTGGCCAGGAAAAGAAAAAAGTCCTGCTGCATGGTCACTGTCACCAAAAAGCCCTTTCTTCACCCAACTTTTCAAAGCGGC
This sequence comes from Negadavirga shengliensis, assembly GCF_042652345.1. Lineage (NCBI taxonomy): Bacteria > Pseudomonadati > Bacteroidota > Cytophagia > Cytophagales > Cyclobacteriaceae > Negadavirga > Negadavirga shengliensis. The sequence goes on along the minus strand of NZ_JBHSJJ010000014.1, from coordinate 138,131 downwards.
TGCTTTCCCTGCCGGAAAACTATGAGGTGGAAGTCATCCCTTCCGGTTGTTGTGGTATGGCAGGTTCTTTTGGATACGAAAAGGAGCATTATGAACTGAGTATGCAAATAGGAGAGATGGTACTTTTTCCGGCCGTCAGGAAAGCTGCCACAGATACTTTGGTGGCCGCTCCGGGAACCAGCTGCAGGCATCAGATCGCCGACGGTACGGGCAGGAAAGCCCTGCACCCGGTGGAGGTGTTATTTGAAGCTGCGGGGCTTGCCTGATACTGTTAGTGGATTTCGGGTTTTGAAACGGTTATTTTTCAAAAGTGGCTGGTTGTCCACGAATTCCACGGATTGACGCGGATTTCATGAAATGATCCGGGACGGTTGAATTGTTTTACCAAATATTATTCATACTTCGTGGATAAAAACCTTCGGTTTGGAAAATAAAAACCTCCGGTGATTATCTGAATTGGGATAAGCCGGAGGTTTTATGGTATAAAAATTCTCTATGTGGTTACATGTTCTTGACTTCTGACACCAATCCCGTCAACACTTTTTTGGCATCACCAAACAGCATCCGGGTTTTGGGATCAAAGAACAGGGCATTTTCTATTCCCGCATAACCCGAACTCATACTTCTTTTAATCACGATAACATTGGCTGCTTTATTGACTTCCAGAATCGGCATACCGTATATGGGGCTGGATGGATCGTCGTTTGCGGCGGGGTTGACCACATCATTGGCGCCGATTACCATGACCACGTCTGTGCTGGGCAACTGTTCGTTCATGTCATCCATTTCAATCAGTTTGTCGTAAGGTACATCGGACTCAGCCAAAAGGACATTCATGTGGCCCGGCATCCTGCCCGCCACTGGGTGAATACCATATAATACCTCGACACCTTTTTCTTCCAGCGCTTTTTCCAGGTCATGAACAGCATGCTGAGCTTGGGCTACTGCCAGACCATATCCAGGCACTACGACCACCCTTTTGGCGTACGAAAGCAAGATGGAGGAATCATATTGGTTGATTTCCTTAACCACCTGATCACCGGTCTGGCCAGCGGCGGCTCCTCCGGCAGCGGTGCCAAAAGAAGTGAACAGGATATTCGCTACAGAACGGTTCATGGCTTTGGCCATCAACAAAGTCAACAGCAGCCCGGCAGAACCCACCAGGATACCTCCCATCAACATCACCTTATTGTCATACAGCAAACCTGTAGTGGCAGCGGTGACACCGGTGAGGGAATTGAGCAAGGAGATCACTACCGGCATATCGGCTCCCCCAATAGGGTAAACAAAAGCCAATCCGTATACCAAAGCCAGCAGGACTACCACGTAAACCAACACCGGTTGAGGTTGACCGGAAGCTATAATATAAACGGCAAGGGCTACCGCCACGGCCAGAATGGTAAAACCCAGCATTTTGTTGATGCGGATATCTTTGATGACTCCCTGCAACTTGCCCATCGCAATCATGGAACCGGAGAATGAGATGGATCCGATTACCAAACTGGCCATCAGCACTGCACCTTTGCCGACTTCGTCCACTGGAAGATCCCCATATTCTACCAAGCCGATCAAAGCAGCCGCGGCACCCCCCATACCGTTGAAAAAAGAAACCAGTTGGGGCATAGCCGTCATTTTCACGCTCTTTGCAAAGTAAAGGCCGCCTACCGTACCCAAAGCCATGGCTACGAGGATCAGGATGATGTTATTCAGACCTGGTGTAAAAAAGGAGGCCACAATAGCCAGTATCATGCCCGATAGTGCTATTCCGTTGCCCCTTCTGGCGGTATCGGGATGGCTCATCAACTTGATACCTAAAATAAAGAGTACTACCGCTACCAGGTAGCATATATCGATTATATATAAAATCATAAGTGTTATTTTTTAGCAGGTTTTTTCTTAAACATTTCCAGCATCCGGTTGGTGACTGCAAACCCTCCCACTACATTGAGTGTGGCCAGCAGCACGGCGAAAAAGCCCAGGGTCAGCGCAGCGTAGTTATCGGGTGCCGTTTTTCCCAAGACGATGATGGAACCCACGATGACGACTCCTGACAAAGCATTTGAACCTGACATCAGCGGCGTGTGCAAAACGGTAGGAACTTTGGAAATGACTTCAATTCCCACAAACACCGCCAAAATAAACACGTAAAACTCTTGCTGGTTCTCTGAAATGTATTGTATAATATCTTCCATTATTTATTATTTTAATAAAGGCTGGTAGACAATCGACCCCTCATGGGTAATGCAAGTGCCTTTAATGATTTCATCTTCAAAGTTGAGGTTTATTTTATCTTCCTTTAAGAGCAGCTTAAGGAAATTCTGTACGTTTTTGCTGTACATTTTGGTGGCATCTTCCGGCATGGTGGACGGAAGCGTGGAACTTCCGATAATGGTCACTCCTTCGACGACAACGGTTTGTTCGTTGACGGTTCCTTCACAGTTACCTCCATTCGCAGCCGCCAGATCCACTACTACAGCGCCGGGTTTCATCTGTTGAAGCATCCCTTTTGTGATCAGAATGGGGGCTTTTCTTCCCGGAATCAGGGCCGTGGTAATCACGACGTCGGACTTGACGATTGATTTTTCCAACATCTCTGATTGTTTCTTTTTGTATTCTTCAGACTGCTCCACTGCATAACCTCCTGCAGCTTTGTCTTCCACCGCACCGGGGACTTCCACAAATTTTCCCCCAAGGCTTTCTACCTGTTCCTTTACAGAAGGTCTGGTGTCAAAAGCCTCCACTACAGCTCCGAGGCGTTTGGCGGTGGCCACGGCCTGCAAACCGGCCACACCCGCACCTATCACTAAAACCTTAGCCGGTGCAATCGTTCCCGCAGCAGTCATAAGCATAGGAAAAAATCTCGGAAGCTGACTGGCTGCGAGCAATACAGCCTTGTATCCGGCTACCGTGCTCATCGAAGACAGGACGTCCATGCTCTGGGCTCTGGTGATTCTCGGAATGGAATCCATGCTGAACAAGGTAATGCCTTGTGAAGCTACTTCAGTCATTAACTCTTTGGCCACAAGCGGCTGGTATACGCCGATCACAAATTTACCTTCAGTCAGCCCTTTTCTTTCACTTTCCGAAAGCGGCATTATCTGAAAAATCATTTCCGAACTTTCCAAAACAGCACTTCTTTCATGAATCTCCGCCCCGGCTTCTTTGTACAGTTCATCAGATAAAAAAGAAGCTTCTCCGGCCCCTTTTTCTATCTGAACCTTGTTTCCGGCTGCCACCAGGTTCTTTACCGCTTCTGGATGAAGGGAAACCCGGGTTTCCGGCGAAGGTTCTTTTAGTACTCCTAAAATCATAATGGTGGTTAATTGACGTAAATTAAAATTTAATACCCAAAATGTCGAGTGTTCCAGTTGCCCACCCTTTGATCCCCTCATAAGGGTCAAAAAGGTAGACAAATTTTTTAAGCAGTGCAAAAAAAGCACTTTTTTATGTATTTTTCATTAAAGCCTAATGAAACTTTCATTTTTTATCGAGAAAGACGGTTTTTTTAATAAACAGACCTTGCATTTTTTAAAAAATTAAATTTTGTTGAATTCGATATATTATTTTCTTTATTATTTATAGATAAAAGGGCGGAGAGAATTTTAGAGAAACACACATGGTTTTTTAAAAGCCAAGTACATTATTTTTAACCGGGGAATTGTTATATATTCTGCAATACATTATTTTGGAGCATGATAAAATCATTTATACTGTTTGCAACGCTGATATTTATGGGTATGTTAAACACCATCGCCCAAAATGGTGGGGGAAGCCAGGAAGTCAGGGTTTCTTATCCTTTTTCGGATTATTGGCCGGTGTTGCTGCTTCCCATCTTTGTAATAGTCGTTTATAGAATTTGGAAAAGAAAGAAAAAAGAAAAAGGGAAGAAATAACCCCCATTACAAAAAGTTAAAATAATAGAATGCCGATAAGACATGCTTTGATATTGAGGTATTTCAGAGGAGCGGATGAAGTCTCTGTAAGGGATTAGGAAAAACAATTTTTTGGCTTTAATTTTAATCCCATCCCCGATTTAACCTAAAAATGAAAAATCATATGAGCTTATCGTTTAAGATTGTGTTGCCATTTGTATGGTTATTTTTTGGCTTTAGCCTATCTGCATTTGAAAATGAAAGACGCGAACGCTTGGCCAAAGAAATGGAATATTCCATTCACCATCAAATGCTTAACAAGTGGTATCCGCTTGCCTATGACGATGAATATGGAGGATACTTGAGCAGTTTTGAATATGATTTTTCGCTTTCAGAGCGCCAAAATAAAATGATCGTATCCCAGGCCAGGCATTTGTGGACCGCTTCGAAGGCGGCGATGTATTACCCTGATCAACCACATTATTTAGAGGGAGCCAAACACGGTTTTGTTTTTATAAAGGACAAATTTTGGGACAAGGAGTATGGGGGATTTTATACCCTGTTGGACCGGCAGGGCAACGTCATTTCTAATTCCGATGAGGAAAAAACGGCATATGGCAACTCATTTGGCATATATGGACTGGCAGCTTATTTTGCGGTAAGCGGGGACAGCAGTGCGTTGGAACTTGCCCAAAAAGCCTTTCGATGGCTGGAAGAACATAGCCATGACCCGGTTTACGGGGGATATTTTCAGTCCCTGACCAGAGATGGCTCCCCGCTTAAAAGAGCCCAAGACACACCTTCCACCGCTACCATCGGCTACAAAGATCAAAACAGTTCCATCCACCTTTTGGAAGCATTTACAGAACTGTATTCCGTTTGGAAAGATCCCTTATTGAAAAAAAGACTTGAAGAGTTACTGGTGATTATAAGGGACCGCATTGTACAGGAAGAGGGTTACCTGCAACTTTTTTTATACCCGGACTGGAAGCCGGTAAGTTTTAGGGAGGGTACCGCGGAAGAGATAGCGAGGCATCATTCCATTGACCATGTTTCCTATGGCCATGATGTAGAAACGGCCTATTTGATGATGGAAGCTTCCCATGTATTGGGTATAAAAAATGACAAAAAGACTTGGGAGGTGGGAAAGAAAATGGTGGATCATGCCCTGAAATACGGGTGGGACGATGAAGTGGGAGGCTTCTATGACGGTGGCTACTATTTCAAGGGGGACACGAAACCTGAGGTGGTAAAAGATACAAAAAACTGGTGGGCCCAAGCGGAGGGGCTCAACACCCTGTTGATCATGGCTGATTTATATCCGGATGACGAATGGGATTACTTCTCAAAATTCGAGAAACAATGGGATTATATCCAAAAGTATCTCATTGACCACGAGCATGGGGAATGGTATTCAGGAGGGTTGGATAAGGAACCTCACCACAGCAAAACCCCTAAGGGGCATATATGGAAAACCGCTTACCATAATTTCAGGTCACTGGCAAATTGTGTGGAAAGGCTAAAGCATCCCGGTCCGCTTGCTCACACCGCTGATGGCTTTGGAAAGTGAAAACAGCATAAATTTAATACCTTTATAAAAAAACCGTTTTCCTATCCTTTTCTTTTACCTATATTAAGCCCCGGAAAAATCAATACATATCCTACTTGGTTATTGAAGTAGGAGTAAACATGTTATCATTAAAAATATAAAATGCATCGTTCTTTTTTGTCAGAAAAGACTGGCTTGATCATGTCCCGCTTAGTCGTTTTTATTTGCATCAATGTGGTATTCATTGCCTGCAATCCTTCTCCCCAGGATTTGCGGATTAAGGAAATAGAACCAGCCAGGATAAAGGAAATGGCCAGGGAAATAGAGAACCTCGTGAACCCGGAACTGGATGAGAGACTCAGTATACATTTGTGGGCGCCGGATTCATTGGTGTATGATCCTATTTCCATAAATTTCGATGACCAGGGACGGCTTTATTACAGCAGGACGAACAGACAGAAGAACTCTGAGTTTGATATCCGGGGCCATCAGGACTGGGAAATCGGCTCTATCCGTTTACAATCCATTGAGGACAAGCGTGCATTTTTAAAAGAGGTACTTTCGCCTGAAAACAGCGATAAAAACAAATGGTTAGCAGACCTCAACGGTGATGGCTCCCATGACTGGAGGGACATGACCCTGGAAAAAGAACACATATACCGGCTGGAAGACAGTGATGGTGATGGACTGGCTGATCGGTCCCAATTGGTATTGGAAGACTTTCATGAGGAAGTGACGGATGTAGCCGGCGCGGTGATGAAGTACGGCGATGATCTTTTTGTGGGGGCAGGACCGGATATGTGGAGAATCCGGGAAAATAAAAAAACCGGATTGGCGGATGATATGACATCTATTTCCCATGGTTATGGCGTCCACATAGGATTTGGAGGCCATGGGATGTCTGGATTGATTATGGGACCTGATGGAAGGGTTTATTGGGGCATTGGGGATATAGGATTCCACGGAGGAGGCACGGACGGCGGTAACCATAAATATCCCAACCGTGGGGTTATTGCCAGGGCTAACCCGGACGGGACTGATTTTGAAATTTTTGCCATGGGCGTGAGAAATACCCATGAATTCGTATTTGACGAATTCGGAAATCTGATCAGTGTGGATAATGACGGAGATCATAGGGGAGAAAGGGAAAGGCTCGTCTATTTGGTGGATGGATCGGATACCGGTTGGAGAATCAACTGGCAGTTTGGCAAATACAGGGATCCCAAAAACAATGCCTACAAAGTATGGATGGATGAAAACATGCATACGCCCAGATCAGATGATCAGGCAGCCTATTTTATACCCCCCATCACCAATTACGTGAACGGACCTACAGGTATGGTATATAACCCGGGAACCGCATTGGGTCCTTCCTGGAAAAACACCTTTTTTGTGGCGGAGTTCGTGGGTAACCCGGCACGCTCCGGTATACATGCGTTTAAGCTGAAGCCTAAGGGAGCCGGGTTTGAATTGGCAGAAACCAAAAAAATCATGGGCGGTGTCCTCGCCACAGGCATAGACTTTGGACCGGATGGCGCGTTGTATTTCGCTGATTGGATCGAGGGCTGGGGAACCAAGGATTATGGCAGGATATGGAAGCTGGAGGACCGCGAAAACGTCGATTCCCAAATCAGGAAAGATACCGAGGCCTTGATCAAAGCGGATTTTGGAAAGCTGGAGACAGACAGGTTGGAAAATTTACTGGGCCACGAAGACCAAAGGGTAAGGCAGAAAACCCAATTTGAGTTGGCCGGAAGGGGCAAGGCCTCAGTGGATATTTTCCGGCGCCAGCTGGAGCAGAAAAGCAATCAAATGGCAAGGGTCCATGCTATCTGGGGAATCAGTCAGCTAGCACGGCAAGATATTTCCCATGCAGAAATTTTGCTCCCTTACCTCAAAGACCAGGATGAAGAGATACGTGCTCAGGCTGCCAGGTGGCTTGGAGATGTGAGACATAAAGGTGCGGGGGATCAGCTTATCCCTTTACTAAAAGATGAATACAGCAGGGTTCGTTTTTTTGCCGCCGAAGCTTTGGGCAGAATCGCTCATTCGCCGGCCATAAAACCCCTTGTCACCATGCTGGAGGAAAACAACGAGGAGGATGTTTACTTAAGACATGCAGGGAGTCTGGCATTGGCAAGAATAGGAGACAGTGTCGCGGTAACGGCATTAAAAGACCATCCGTCACGATCTGTCAGGATAGCCGCTGTGGTGGCATTGAGAAGAATGGAACACGAGGGCATAGCCGATTTCTTACAGGATCCTGACGAATACATTGTGGCCGAAGCGGCCAGAGGTATCAACGATGATTTTTCCATTGAGCCTGCCTTACCGGCTTTGGGCAATGTCCTCAATGAAAGCAGGTTCAGTTCAGAGCCCTTATTGAGAAGGGCCATCAATGCCAACCTGAGGGTAGGGACGGATGAGGCTCTTGGTAACCTTTTGAATTTTGCGGCGAGAGAAGGTGCCCCCACGGCCATGCGGGTGGAAGCCATGGATGCCTTGGCCACCTGGGGAAGCCCATCTGTCTTAGACCGGGTTGATGGCAGGTATAGGGGTGAAATCAGCAGAGATCTGCGTGACGTCAGAAGGTTATCGGCAGATGTACTTCTTAAGCTCATTTCCCACAATGATGCAGCCATTAGGCTTGCCGCAGTCAGTGCCATAGGGAAAATTGATATTGAAAATGCGCATGACGCCCTGTTTGCCATGCTTAAGCAGGACAGGGAACCAGAAGTCAGGGAGATGGCCCTTCGTTCACTGGCAAAAATGGATTGGAAAAGGATGGACGATGCCATAGAACAGGCTACCGGGGATAGGGAAAAAAATGTGCGGGTGGCCGCTTTGGATCTTATGTCCGAACTGGAAATGGAAGGCGATCTGATGGCGGAATTGCTTGCTGATGTGATCGGGAAAAGGACAACCGAAGAAAAACAGGCGGCCTTGCTGACCTTGGGAACAGTTGATCCTGAATATTCAGCGCCTGTTTTCGAACAACTCCTTGACAGGCTGGAATCCGGGAACCTCTCGGCGGAAATTGAATTGGAGCTAGCAGAAGCCTTGGAAGCTTCGGGATCCGATTCCCTTATGGAACGTTACCAGCATATCCGCTCTTCCTCAAGTCCGGACGAATTATTGGCTTCTTACAGCGGCAGCCTATATGGAGGGGATGTCAGAAAAGGGAGAAGCATATTCTTTCAGCATCAGACCGGGCAGTGCATCCGTTGTCACGCCTATAATGATATCGGAGGAAATGCAGGCCCCAGACTGAACGGTATTGCCAATGAATTGAGCAGGGAAGAACTTCTCGAAGCATTGATCGACCCGGGAAAAAGGCTGGCGCCGGGATTTGGGACAGTGACTTTGAAATTGGACAATGATAGAACCGTATCCGGGGTCATGACAGCTGAAAACAACACGAGCATCAGCTTGAAAATGGGGAGCCAGCCCGATACCGTGGTAAAAAAGGAACACGTTGCCCAGAGAGACAATGCGCCGTCTTCCATGCCGGACATGAAAAATTTACTGACACGGCGGGAGATCAGGGACTTGGTGAGTTTTCTGGCTACCCTTACAGACACGGAATGAGCGATTATAATTGGCAATAACATGTATGCATGAGGTATTGGACAAATACCACCAGAAGAATAAAGAATTGTATTCAGCGTGATGAACAAACCACAGTTAATGATAACCCATCTACAGAGATTTTTAATAGGCGGTATGGTCCTATTCCTGTTTTTTTCCTGTAAGAAAAGTCCGGAGGATTTAAGAATAAAAACCGTTTCTCCCGAACGGGCGGAGCAACTTGCCGGCCTTGTGGAGGAGATGGTAAAGCCGGAGTTGCATGAGGATCTGGAAATGAAAATCTGGGCGGTGGACTCTCTTGTGGCAGATCCTATCTCCATTCAGGTAGATGACTTAGGGAGGGTGTTTTATTCACGTACTAATCGCAGAAAAATTTCTGAATTTGATATAAGAAGCCATCAGGATTGGGAAATCGCTTCTATAAGTATGCAAACCACTGAGGACAGACGGGCATTTCTGCATCAGGAACTGTCTCCGGAAAACAGCCATAAAAATGAATGGCTTCCGGACATCAACCAGGACGGCTCTCATGACTGGCGGGATCTTACGGTGGAGAAGGAAAATGTCTATCGACTGGAAGACACGGATGGCGACGGTCTGGCTGATAGGGCCCAGTTGACCGTCGAGGATTTCCATGAAGAGATAACCGATGTGGCAGGGGCCGTCATGTATCATGATGACGCTCTGTTTGTAGGTGTGGCTCCGGATCTATGGAGGATGGAAGATACCAATGGAGATGGTTTGATGGATGCAAAAACCTCCCTGGCCCATGGTTTTGGGGTACATATTGGCTTCGGGGGCCACAACATGTCCGGGCTGAAAGTTGGGCCTGAAGGGAAGATTTATTGGGGTATTGGGGATATCGGTTTCAACGGTGAGGACGGGGATGGAAACAAACATGAATATCCCAATTGCGGGGTCATTGCCCGGGCCAATCCGGATGGGAGTGACTTTGAGATTTTTGCGTATGGGGTGCGGAACACCCATGAATTTGCTTTTGATGATTTCGGAAATTTGATCAGTGTGGATAATGATGGAGACCACAGGGGAGAAAGGGAACGGATCGTTTATCTGGTGGAGGGTTCTGATACGGGATGGCGGATCAACTGGCAGTTTGGCAAATACAGGGATCCTAAAAACAACCCCTATAAAGTATGGATGGAGGAAAATATGCATACACCCCGGTCAGATGACCAGGCCGCTTACTTCATTCCTGCCATAGCCAATTATATTAACGGCCCGACCGGCATGGTCTACAATCCGGGAACCGCATTGGGTTCGAAATGGAAAAATACTTTTTTTGTGGCCGAGTTTGCCGGAAACCCCGCCCGTTCGGGAATCCATGCCTTTAAATTAAATCCCAAAGGAGCAGGTTTCGAGCTTGCGGAAACACAGCAGATTATGGGTGGCACTCTGGCCACGGGAATGGATTTTGCACCCGATGGGTCTTTATACTTTGCGGACTGGATCGACGGATGGGTAAACAAGGGTTATGGAAGGATATGGAAGCTGGACGATCAAAAATCCGACAATCGGGAAATCAGAAAATCCACGGCAGAAAACCTGGCCAAAGATTTTGGTGGGCTGGAAATCTCCGAGCTTGAATATTTTTTGAGCCATGAGGACAAACGATTGCGCCAAAAAGCCCAGTTTGAGTTGGCCAAAAGAGGAGACAAGTCACTGGAAGCTTTTGAGCGGCAGCTAGACCAAACGGATAACCGTCTTGCCAGGATACACGCCATTTGGGGCATCAGTCAGCTAGCCAGAAAACAGGAGAAGCATGCGGCGGTGCTGGTTCCTTATCTTAATGATCAAGATGGGGAAATCAGGGCTCAGGCAGCCCGATGGCTGGGAGACATAAGGTATGAAGGTGCCGCTGATGGTCTGATCACCTTGTTGAAGGACCCTGAACCCCGGGTTCGCTTTTTTGCGGCGGAAGCTTTGGGAAGAATCGGTCACAAAAAGGCTCTCTCGTCTATCGTGACCATGCTGGAGGAAAATGATGATCAGGACGTTTATCTGAGGCATGCCGGAAGTTTGGCTTTGAGCAGGATGGGGGATGCGTCTTCCGTCGTGGCTTTAAAGGACCACCCTTCCAGGGCCGTAAGGCTCGCAGCGGTGGTGGCATTGAGGAGGATGAAAGATCCTGGGATAGCTTCTTTTTTGGAAGACAAGGATGAGTATATTGTGGCAGAAGCTGCCAGGGCAATCAATGACGATACTTCCATTCCTGATGCTTTGGAAGCATTGGGAGCCGTTTTGAAAGACAACCGCTTCCGGTCAGAGCCTTTACTGAGGAGGGCTATCAATGCCAATTTTAGAACGGGGACCCAAGAAGCGCTCAATAATCTGCTTGAATTCGCAGCTAGACAGGATGCTCCAAAGAATATGCGTATGGAGACCCTGGACGCCCTGGGTACCTGGGCAGATCCTTCTGTACTGGACAGGGTGGACGGCTGGTATCGCGGGGAAATGAAAAGAGATGCCGGCTTGGTCAGGAAAGTGGCTTCCGGTACCTTGATGAACCTGATCAACCATCAGGATAAAGATTTACGGATTGCAGCGGTGAATGCCATTGGCTTATTGGGTATTGAAGGCGGAACCGACCGGTTGTTGTCCAAATTAAAGACCGACCCCAACGCCGAGGTCAGGGAAGCCTCTTTGAGATCCATGGCCGTCATGAATGGGGTTGCTATGGATAAGGCCATAGAAACAGCGCTTTCCGACAGCGATAAAAATGTGCGGGTAGCCGGATTGGACCTGATGGAAAAACTGGATATTCCTGATGCGACAAAAGCTGAATTACTTGCTGATGTTATCGAAAAGCGGACAATTGAAGAACAGCAGGCGGCTTTATTGACACTGGCAAAGGTGGAAAAGCCAAGTTCCGAACCGATCTTCAGCCAAATATTGGATAAACTGGAAGCGGGGGATGTATCGCCCGCTATAGAATTGGAGCTTCATGAGGCACTTGAGATGATGGATGCAGACAAGTTGCTTTCGAGATATGACAAAATCAAGGCAAGCCTCTCCGAAGACGAGTTGCTGGCCTCTTATAGCGGGAGCATGTATGGCGGCGACGTTTCAAAAGGCAGAAGGATATTTTTTCAGCATCCCACCGGACAATGTATAAAATGTCACGCTTATGATGATTTTGGGGGAAATGCCGGCCCCCGTCTTAACGGGATTGCCGGTGAGTTAAGCAGGCAGGAACTCCTTGAGGCATTAATTGATCCCAGTAAAAGACTTGCTCCGGGGTTTGGGGTTGTAACCCTGCGGTTAAAGGATGATAAGAAGGTAGCTGGGATTAAAGCCGAGGAAAATAACAATACCATCAAAATAAAGATAGGGAACCAACCTGACACCGTGGTGCTCAAGGAACATATCGTAGAGAGAAGGGATGCCCCCTCTAGCATGCCCGATATGAAGGAATACCTGACAAGGAGGGAAATCCGGGATCTGGTGAGTTTTTTGGCTACGTTAAAAGAAAAAGACAGTTAAGTTTAACGAGAGTCCGGAGCAAGAACGTCAAAGAAAGCCGTCTATCATCATCAGTAGGAGTTTATCCCGGCCAACAGGGAAAGCAATCTTTTTCTATACGGACCCTTCATGGGATCGCTTCGGCGCAGACAGTGATACGGTAAACCTGACGACCGGGTACTGCTCCTCGCGATGGTGTATTTCATCACTGTGAACCCTTTTAGGGGATTGGTGGGCTGGAAAGGAGTGCGGCGGTCTCGATGTTTACCTGTTGCCGCTAAATGAAGTTTTAAAGCCCATAAAAATAAGAAGTGGGGTAAATGACAAAAATCCAGGATCGTGATGATTCCCGTCATTCCATCTTGATAGGGCGTTAAGGATATTTGTATACAAATAGATCCTCAATGCCATGACATTAATCAAATCAAATTTCCCTTGGACCAGCGACTTGTTCCCCTCATTTAATTCTGTGTGGGATGATTTCTTTAATAAGGATTCTTTTAGTCGCAGACTAGAATTAGGTACTTCTGTTCCGGCAGTGAATATTTCAGAAGAAAACGGTCAGTTTTTGATAGATGTAGCTGTTCCCGGTATGAAAAAAGAAGATTTAAAAATCAATCTAAACGACAATATCCTGACGATTTCCTGTGAAAAGAAGGAGGAAAAAGAAGAAAAGGATAAAAAAATAACCAGACGGGAATTCAGTTATTCCTCATTTATGCGAAGTTTTCAACTGCCTGAAAATATCAAAGCAGAAAAAATTTCCGCAGAATACAAGGAAGGGGTTTTGAAATTAAAAGTCCCAAAACAGGAGGAATCCAAAAAGGATACCACGCCTAAGCAGATTTCCATTCAGTAATTTTTATAGATCACATACCCTCCAAGGTCAATTCCCTTGGAGGGACTTTTTAAACTCGTTGGATTCATCTGTTATCCTTTTTCTCTCTTCATCATGTATCGGACCCGGTTTTTCTTTTAAAAAGGTCCCTTTTTCTCCGGACAGCACGGCTTTGATTTCGGCAACTATGGACAAGGCAATTTCTTCCGGGGCTTCGGCCCCAATGTTTAACCCCACAGGTCCAAATATGTTTTCCCTGTTCGCTTCAGAAAGATGGATGTTTTCCTTTTCCAGGTTTTCAATCATTTTTTCCAACTTCTTCTTCGGTCCCAATACGCCCAAATAAGGAATCTGAAGGGGTAACAGCCCTTTCAGAATGGTAAGGTCATAATTGAAATTGTGGGTCATCAGCACTACGGCTGTTCTGCTGTCTTGGCGGAGTAATGGAACCAGCTCTTCGGCTTTCCCTACCAGAATATCTTCAGCATGAGGAAACCGGTGTCTTGTGGCATGGTCGGCCCTGCCATCTACAATAATGGTATCCCAACCCATCACCTGTGTCAGCTTGGCCAAAGGAATGACATCATTTCCTGCACCGGCTATGATCAAAGTGACCGGAGCTTGCACCGATTCAATAAATGCGTAAATGGTCTGGGGTTGTTGATAGGAAGTGATCAGGGATTTTTTTGATGCCAACACCTCGTGTATGTCCTTCTCTATACTTGTTAACCACGGGCCGTAGTGCCTTTCGGTCCCGGTGAATTCACCTTTAACATTTCGATAAAGCAAACAGGTGCCTTTTTGCTCGCTCCGTTTATTGTCTATGTCAAATAAAGTCACCAAAACTTTATCTTCACGGTCTTCCAGACATTTTTTTAACAAAGTAACCGGATGGTTTTCCTGTTCAGGGTCGATGGGCTCAATAAGGACGTGAATGATGCCGTTGCAGCCCAGGCCCACACCGAATTTGGCATCATCATCATCGGTGGTATCATAAGTGACCAACATGGATTTTTTTTGGAATATCACCAGCTGTGCTTTCCGCAGGGCATCCCCCTCAAGGCACCCACCGCTTATAGCGCCCGTAAGAGCGCCATTTTCTGTAACCAACATCCGCGCGCCCGGACGTCTGTAAGAAGATCCATCCACCCGCACCACCGTGGCCAAAGCAACTTGCTCCCCGGCCTGGACCGCTGTATCGAATGCTTTTATGATTTCTTTAATCTCTTTCATTTTGAATAGGATTTGAATTAATCAATCATAGGATAACCCTTATTTCTCATATCCCTGCATGAATTTGGGAAAACATGCCCCCTGAAATGCATTACAGCAGCCATTTATTCGTCAGGTAGGTTAAAGGAAACTTGTCACCTTTAGGGAACCGTTCCTGATCCGCGGGTAGTGATAGGATGCCATCTGCTTCTGCCAGGTGGATCAGGTCTCCGGATCCCGAGTTCCTGACAGGTGTGGCAGTCAAGGTGGCACCGGCTGTATCCACTTTTACAAGAAGGTGGTAGGTGACAGGGCGCTGGAATACCACATCCTCAGATAATACGGCCGTCGTTTTTCCGCCTTCTAAACCAAGATGGGTCATGAGCCATGGTTTAAAATAGAGATGAAAGCACGTCATGGTAGAGGCAGGGTTTCCGGGAAAGCCAAAAACCAGGCGATCGTCCATTTGCCCAAACAAAAACGGTTTACCCGGTTTTTGTCTTATGCCATGTATTTTTTTGTTGACACCCAGCTTTTCCAATACTTCGGGAAGATAATCATATTTTCCCTTGGAAACGGCTCCTGAAAAAAGGAGAATGTCATTTTCATCCAGCAACTTTTTAAGTTCCCGCTCCAATATGTCCAGATCATCTGCCAAGTGAATGGTATTGGCTTCAATGCCGAATTCCTTCAGGGCAGTTTGGAGCATGTAAACATTGGACTTTCTGATCTGGTGGGGTAGCGGTTTTTCGTCAATATCCACCAACTCATCTCCCGTCGAGCAGATGATGATTTTTGGAGCTTTGATCACAGATACATTTTCTACGCCCACAGTAGCCATGACCCCTACGGCTCCGGGATTGATGTGCAGCCCTGATCGGAAAAGCACCTCTCCCTGTCTTGCATCCGTACCTTGCATATGCACGTTCTGGTGGGCTGTGAAAGTACCATCGGTAACATAAGCGGTACCGTTTTCGATTCTCAACTGCTCATAGGGGATAACACAGTCTGTATTCTCAGGCAAAACAGCACCTGTCATCACCTCCATACAATGGTTTTCGTCCTTTAACGTCAGCTGAGGATGACCGGCGGCTTGTATATTTTCAATCGGAAACCCTTTTTTTTCCTGAAGCCTTGATGCGCGGATGGCGATGCCATCCATCGTGACCCGATGGAATGGTGGAGCATCCCTGTCCGCAAAAATATCCTGGGCCAAAACCTTGTGGAGTGATTCACCTAACGGAACGGTTTCTGTATGTTGAGGCATTTTATGAGCTAAAATAATTTGTTTGGCCTCTTCTACGCTTGTCATGATGTCTTTATGAGATTATTCTTGAAAACGGGGTCGATTGATAGATTAAATTACGGGGGGTCTGCTTTATGGGTATACGGCACTTAGCCACCCAAATAAGACATGGATTTTTTTGGGGCCTTGGCACTCAGTGCCTCAGCTTCAAACCCATCTTTTTCTTTCCTGGCCACAGCGCGGAGAATTTCGTCCATCAATTCGGTTTCGGTGGCGCCTTGCCTAAGAACATCCCTTAGGTTAGTGGATGGAGGTCCATAAAGACAGGTTCTCATTTCCCCTGTGGCCGACAACCTTATTCTGTTACAACTGCCGCAGAATGTCCGGCTAAAAGAAGGTATGATGCCAAACGAACCGCTGTAACCTGGGATTTTATAATTGGTAGAGGTACTGTTTTTCTCATCCCTAAGTTTTTGAATGGTGGGGAAATGCTTTGCTATGTAATCATAGAGGGCCAAATGATTCCACTTAGGTGTCTCGAATTTACCGGTACCATTAAAAGGCATTTCTTCCAGAAATCTGACAGCAAGCGGATATTTTTCGGTGAGCGCTACGAAAGGTATAATGTCCGCCACATTCTTATCGTCAGCCACTACACAATTCAATTTGACGGTAAAACCTTTATCCAGGAGGTTGAGAATACAGGTAAAAACCTCGTCAAATTTATCCCTTCTGGTCATTTCAAAAAAACGCTGCCGGTCAAGGGAATCCAGGCTGACATTGATTTTTGTGATGCCCATTTTTTTCAGGTCATCTATTTGTTCCGCCGTGATGGTGCCATTACTGGTTACGGTGATCTGTTGGAGGGTGTCAATTTTACTGAGCTGATCCAAAAAATGCATGATGCCTTTACGGACAAAGGGTTCTCCACCGGTAATTCTTATTTTATCTACCCCCATCCCGCAGAATATGCGGGTGAGGTATTCCAATTCTTCATAGGAGAGCAGGTCCTTGCGTTGGACAAAGTCAATTCCTTCTTCCGGCATGCAATAATAACACCTGAAGTTACACCTGTCAGTGACAGAGAGCCTTAGGTAATTCAGTTCACGTCCGTATTTGTCTACCAATTTTTTTTGCATAAAGCTGCCTCTTCAAAATTTCTGTTCCAATATCTTATGGATGGGCATTTACCCATACAGTTTTGTCTCCGAAGTATTCTTTCTTCCAAATAGGCACCGATGTTTTTAACTCATCAATAAGGAACCGGCAGGATTCGAAGGCATCTCTCCGATGTGCAGTGGCCGTGCCGATGACCACCACAGGTTCTCCGATTTTTTTTGGCCCCAGAGCATGTATCATCACCAGTTTCATGATGGGCCATTTTTCGAGGGCTTTGGTCGCGAGTTTATCCATTTCTTTCAGAGCCATGGGCTCGTAACCCTCAAAATCAAGCTGCATCACTTCTTTTCCGTGGGCATGGTTTCTTACGGTGCCCACAAAAATATCCATTCCTCCCGCTTCAGGATGTTCCAGAAGCCCGAAAACTTCATTCAGATCGATATGTTTTACCAGTTTGATCGTCTTCATGTTATCCTCCGCTTACGGGTGGTATCAATGCTATTTCCTGGTTATCCGAAATGGGTGTTTCATCTTCCGCATATACCTGATCCACTGCGATGGCCACGGCACTGAGGCTGCCCATGACAGGGTATTTTTTCAAAAGCCACTTTTTTAACTCAAGTACAGTAGTGAGGCCATGTCCCTCCGGGAGCGTAAGCTGATTGTTGCCGATGATTTCTTTAGATATACCAAATAGTATGATTTTCATTCAGGTTCTGTTAAACTGTTTATTGGAATAAATTTAAGCATATACTTTTAGAAAGCGGATACAATAAACGCCATTATTTGATTTCTGCCAAAAATAGCGCACTGTTAAAACAAGAACAAAAGAGAATTTAAAGCTGTTCCTTGCGGCGTCTTTAATATTTTTTTGAAAAAAGTTGTCAAAACCCGGTATCATTTTGAGAATTGTCCCCTTATAAATTTAAAAAGCATCTTATCTCGTGGGCAAACAGCAAGAAAATATCTTTTTTGAATTGATTTCCAACAGGGATTTTGTGGATTGGCATGACAAGCCCAATGAGGAGCGTACTGTTTTTTGGCAAAAGTGGATCCATAATCACCCGCAGCACAGAAAGGAGTTTTTGAAAGCCCAGGAGTTTTTAACAAGGCTGAAATTCAGGGAAAGGCATATGACACAGGATGAGTCGGAAACCCTGCTTTCGAACATTTTGTCAGAGGAAAACAAGCAAAAGGAAAAGAAAGGGGAAAGGGGAGGACTGAGCTTCTGGGGATTCAAACCCTGGGCCAGAGTAGCCGCGATATTGGTGATCAGTCTGTTTTCGGGATATGTATGGGATGCGCTGGTCCCCGGCCCGATACCTGGCGACATTGGTGAGCCGGAAGCCATAGAGTGGATAACCAGCCACAACGGGAAAGGAAGAAAATCAAAAATCATACTGCCGGACGGAACAGTGGCGCATCTGAATTATGAAACAGTGTTGGCGTTTCCCAAAGCATTCAAAGGGTCAAGACGGGAGGTGAAACTGACGGGAGAGGCTTTTTTCGAAGTGATGTCAGATAAATCTTTTCCCTTTGTGGTGATGACGGAAGGGGTGACTTTGGAGGTGTTGGGCACCTCATTTAATGTCAGATCCAGAAAATTCGATATGGAAACCGATGTGTCATTGGTCAGCGGCAAGCTCAAGGTGCATTTTCCTTCACCCATGGGGAACCACAAAAATATTCATTACCTGACACCCGGCAAAGAAATACTGGTCAACAGGAACTCATGGGAGTATGAATTCAAGCCTTTTGATGTAGAAAAAGTGGCAGGTTGGAAAGAAGGCGTAATCCTGCTTGAGGACGCAGGCATGAAAGAACTCATCGACCTTTTGGAGAGGTGGTACGGGGTGGACATACAGGTCTTTGGTACACCTAAGTCGCCATGGAAAATCAACGGGAGATATCAAAATGAAAAACTGGAAGATATTCTTATAGGATTACAGTTTGTCTATGGCATCGATTATCAAATCAACGGCAAAAATGTGCTGATCAAAATAAAGGACTAAGATTTTGACAAAAAAACACTTACGGATATTCCAATAGAAATATATGCTTTTGGATGTCAACGGAAACTGAGAATAATCAATTAACAAATGGCCCAATACTATGAGAAAAAAACTACGATCTTACATGAGACAGGCGGCAATCTTGATGTTTGGATTGATCCTCCAAACGATTCTGCCTATGGTTTGTGCGGCCCAAAACGACCAGGTGCTGGCAATAGCCAGGGTAAATGACCAGGACGGATCCATGAAGACCAAAATGGATGCCGTAGTTACCTTGAAAGTGGAACAGGTACATGCCAGGGAGCTTTTCAGGACACTTGAAAATAAGACTGGGTTTAAATTTGTATATGATAAATCCATTCTCTCCTATCCCCATACTTTTTCGCTGAATGAAAGTGGTGTTTCCGTATATGATC
Organism: Negadavirga shengliensis; assembly: GCF_042652345.1. Lineage (NCBI taxonomy): Bacteria > Pseudomonadati > Bacteroidota > Cytophagia > Cytophagales > Cyclobacteriaceae > Negadavirga > Negadavirga shengliensis. The sequence goes on along the minus strand of NZ_JBHSJJ010000014.1, from coordinate 118,799 downwards.
TCCTGTACAGGATTTCCTCCATATCCGGTTATCGTTTTAAACAGGTTAATGGCAATATCCATGTGAAATTATCTGATAAGCCATCGGAATCGCTTTACTTGACTATCGCGGAAATAACGGTAAACGGTAAGGTTGTAGATGCCAACGGTGTGCCGCTTCCCGGGGTATCCGTCTTGGTAGAAGGCGGTACCCAAGGCACCGTTACGGATTTGGACGGCAACTATAGCATTTCTGTAGATGATGGTGCTGTCCTTGTTTTTTCCTTTATCGGCTTTCAAAGCCAGCGGATCATCGTTGGAGACAGAAGTGTGATCGATGTTGTCATGCAGGAGGATATCTCCGGATTGGATGAAGTGGTGGTTACTGCCTTGGGTATCAAAAGAGAAGCGAAAAGCTTGGGTTATTCCACGGCGACGGTGGCCTCGGATGAAATGACCATCAACAGGACACCCAATTTTATGAACGCCCTTCAGGGAAAAATGGCTGGCGTCAACATCACCCCTCTTGGAGCCGGACCTTCCGGTACCAGCAAGATAAGAATAAGAGGGCAGTCATCTTTTGGAGGGAATAACTCCCCTTTGATAGTGGTGGACGGAATTCCCATAGATAACACCAACTTTGGAGCCAGAGGGGATTATGCTGACAGAGGGAGCAACAGGACTTCCGATAGCGGAGACGGCCTCAACAGCATCAATCCTGACAACATCGAGTCCATGACGGTGCTTAAAGGCGGTGCAGCGTCTGCACTGTATGGATCCAGGGCGAAGGACGGCGTAATCATGATTACCACCAAAACGAAAGGCGAAGGAAGGGGAATTGGCTTGGAGGTCAACAGCAATTTCACCACAGACACCCCTTTGGACTACAGGGATTACCAATATGAGTACGGACAGGGAGAAAATGGTAACAGGCCTACCTCTCCGTTTCCAACCTCAGGTGTTTGGAGTTTTGGCGAAAAATTTGAACCCGGCATGACGCACACGCTTTTTGACGGTTTGGAAGTGCCTTATGAGCCCCAGCGTAACCACGTGAAGGATTATTACAGACAAGGATACACCTGGACCAATTCCATCACCCTGTCCTCAGCAGGAGAAAACGGAGGGTTTAACCTGATGATTTCCAATATGGATAACCAGGTGATTGTGCCCAAATCGGATTTTAACAGGAAAACGGTCAATTTGGGGTTTACCCAGACGTTTGCGGATAAGCTGACCGTGTCAGGTAACATCAACTATTCCAAAGAACACCGTAGAAACCCTCCCAACATAGCTGAACAGGATTACAGCCCTGTAGTCATTTACACGTTGGCCACTTCCATGCCCTTGGATGTATTGAGAGACAATGCGGAGGATGAAAACGGCAATGAAACGGTATGGTCCAGATTCACAAACCGGACCAATCCCTACTTTGCTTTGAAGCGTTTTGATCTGATAGACAGAGACAGGGTTTTTGGCAACATCACCGCAAGATATAATTTCACGGACTGGTTGTTTCTCCAAGGCAGGGTGGGACAGGACTATTTTGCCAGGGAACAGGAATACAATCTTCCCCACGGTACCCAGCGCCAAGTGCCGGCACCTCCCGGATTTGTCAATGGCCAATATGTGCAGGATGCCAGTATGGTCAGGGAGCTTAATGCAGATTTCCTTTTGGGAGCCAACAGAACGTTCGGCAACTTTGGAATAGACCTGAACCTGGGAGGCAATCAGATGTACAGGAGGTTTAGCCGCCACAATGTCTTTGTCCAGGATTTCTTTTCGAGAGAGCTATATACGATCGGCAACAGCCGTTTAAGGGATCCGATATACCAATTCCATGAACGTCAGGTCAATTCTCTTTACATGGCTTCCGAAATATCCTTCAAAGAATTCATTTACATCAACGGCACTTTAAGGAATGATTGGTTTTCCACATTGTCTCCCGCAAACCGCAGCATTTTATATCCTTCCATTACCGGTAGTTTTATCTTTTCACAGGCTTTTGGGGCCACTTTGCCGGAATGGATATCATTTGGAAAGATAAGGGCAGCTTACTCCCAAGTGGGCAGTGACACAGATGTGCAACCTTATTCCAATAACCTGTTTTACAGCATCAACGCACAACAGTTTCCCAACTCCAACGGGATGCCACAGCCATTGGGAGGGATCAGCGGCTCTGTGGTTCCCAATGAAAACCTAAGGCCCATGACCGTTACTGAACGGGAGTTTGGATTGGAAATGCAGCTTTTTGACAACCGTGTTGGATTTGAAGTGACCTATTACCACAAGCTTTCTACAGACCAGATTCTTCAGGCCCAACTGTCCGATGCCACAGGATTTTTGAACCAATTGATCAACGTCGGACAAAGTAAGAATGAAGGGGTGGAAATGATGCTAAACTTACAGCCCGTTTCCACTCCGGATTTCAGGTGGTTTGCCAATCTGAATGCTGCTTACAATATCACCGAAGTGCTGGATTTGGGGGATGATGTGAGTGATAACAGCATCACGGTGGGTACCGCGGATTTCCATGGGGAACTCAGGCACGTGGTAGGCCAACCCATGGCCCAGCTTTATGGATTTGGCTACCTGCGGGATGATCAGGGAAGAATTATACACGATCCGGGCAACGGCAGACCCCTGCGTACTCCCGAGCAGATTTCGTTTGGCAGTGCCATTCCCCTTTGGGTGGGGGGAGTTACCAATGGATTTGATTATAAAGGTATAAACCTTTCTTTTTTGATAGACTTTAAGCTGGGGCATAAGATGATCTCCGGCACCCACACCAATGCCTGGCGACATGGCCTGGACAAGGGAACCTTACCGGGGAGAGATGTTGGCTTTGTGGTGGGAGAGGGCGTCAATCCCAACGGGGAAATCAACACCACTCCAGCTGAGGTCCAATTGTATTATGAATCGGTCCGCTCTTTGCAGCTTTCCGAGGAATCGGTTTTCAATGCAGGCCTATGGCAATTGAGGCAAATTTCACTCGGTTACGACTTTACCAAAATGCTGCCTGGAAATTTTCCGGTCAGGGGATTGAGACTAAATGCAGTCGCCAACAATGTGGCGGTGATCAAGAAATGGGTGCCTCATATCCATCCGGACCAATTTGGGTTCCCTTCTGATAATATGATGGGGCTGGAGGCAACCGGTTTGCCGATCACAAGAAGCATTGGCTTCAACCTTAATTTAAAGTTTTAACCCTTTAATTCCATTGTGTCATGAAAAATTTAAAAATATATATAGTAGCGGCGGGCCTGGTTTTTTGGGCATCATGCGACAGCGGTTTTGATGAAATGAATATCAATCCCAATGCGCTGACGGCTATAGAACCCGTTTACCAGCTGAATACGGCCATTGTAGCCAGCGCGCCTGTTTACGGTAACCTGAGTTATGAAACCACCATTGTGAAACAGATGATCACTCCTTTCAGTGGGGTAGGAGCAGCTGCTAACTTTAATCAGGATAACCGAAGTGTAGCCGCGGGCAATTGGCAGAGGGGGTACAGAAATATGATAAAGGACCTGGAGGATGCTTATCATGCTACTTTGGACAAGCCTGAGTATCACAATCTCCACCAGTTGATCCGCATATGGAAAGCATATACATTTATGTTTTTGACCGATACTTATGGAGATGTTCCTTATTTTGAAGCGGGGAAGGTTTTTCGGGAAGGGATTACCAACCCGGTATATGACCCTCAGGAGCAGGTTTATGATGCTATTTTAAAAGAATTGGAGGAAGCATCTGCGGCCATTAACCCGGGAGGGCCTGGAGTTCCCAGTGAGGTTTTGTATTCCGGGGATTTGAACAGATGGAAGCGGCTGGGTAATTCGCTCTTGCTGAGGGCTGCCATGCGGTTATCCAAGGTCAACCCGACCAAGGCGGCGGAGTTTGTGGCTAAATCGGTGGCCGGAGGACTGATGATGTCCAATGATGACAACGCCGTTATCAGGCATACCGCCGATTTCACCAATAATATTGGAGCCCAGTTGAATGGAGGACAATCGGCCTTTTTTTACTTAGCAGAGGATTTCGTGTCCTTTCTTCAGGAGAATGATGACCCCAGGTTGGCTTCCATAGCGGTGCGCTATGTAGGAGCCAGCAGTGGCGCCTCCCAAAATGAAAGTGTGGCTAACCGGGATCCGGCTATCCAAATAGGGATGCCTCTTGGATATGATAACACAACGGTCAGTCAGGCGGTAGAAGCCAGCAACCTGGTAAGCTTATGGGATTACAGTCAACTGGATAGGACGAGAATGGCCAATCCCCAGGCTCCCAGTTTTTTGGTGACTTATGGGCAGACCCAGCTTTTGTTGGCTGAAGCGGTTTACCGGGGCTGGACGCAGGGTGATGCGGGAGTACTTTATTCAAATGGAATAAGAGCCCATATGGAGCAACTGGCAAATTACGGAGCTTCCGTGGCCATTTCTGAAGGGGCCATCCAAGCCTATTTGCAGGCAAACCCGCTGGAACCAGGAAGGGAACTCGAACAGATCAATACCCAATATTGGGTGGCAACCTTCCTTTTAGGGCCAGAGACCTGGGCCAATTTCAGAAGAAGCGGCTATCCTATATTGTCTCCCAATAACTATCCGGGGAGTGATCTTCAAACAGAGGATTTTATCAGGAGACTGACTTATACAGATGCCGAAATCAACGTCAATGCAACCAATGTACAGCAAGCGGTCAGCAGGCAGGGACCGAATATCATGGATACCAGGGTTTGGTGGGATGTGCCATAGGTATTTTGGTGGATAATCCTTATTTTTTACTGAAATCTAATTGAACAATAAACCAAACCAAATGAAGGGTATCAAAAAAAGATTACAAGAAGGAGAAACTTTGTCCGGATGCTGGCTTAACCTTGGCAGTTCTTTAACTGCGGAGATCGTCGGCATGTCCGGTTTTGACTGGGTATTGATAGACCTGGAACACGGAGCAGGGGAGCAGCAGATACTGCTCCACCAGCTTCAGGCACTCGAACACACGGGGGCTGCCGCTATTGTGCGGGTGGAAAGTTTTCAGAAAGAAAGGATTCACCGGGTGTTGGACCTGGGAGCAGAAGGTGTTATGTGCCCCCGTATCAAAACCGCCAAAGAAGCGGAAGAAGCTTCAAAAGGGGTACATTATCCGCCTCAAGGGATTAGGGGAGTAGCCAAGATGGTGAGGGCTACGGGTTTTGGGCTGAACTTTGATGCCTACTCCACGGGTATCAGGGAAAATATACTTGGTGTGATCCAGATAGAGACCCGGGAAGCATTGGATGAATTGGACGAAATAGCGGCTACAGATGGCGTGGACGTGTTGTTTATCGGGCCCGCGGATCTGAGTATGGCATTGGGTATCTACGGACAATTAGATCATCCCTTATTTCAGGAAGCGCTGGGGAAAATTCTTGATGCAGCAAGAAGAGCTGGAAAAGCAACTGGCATTCTCATCTTTAACCCCGAAGATTTTCGGGTTTATCAGGATATGGGGATACAGTTGATAGCCTGCGGGTCTGATGCCACTTTCGTGGCCCAGGGAGCCAGGGATTTGGCGAAGAACCTGAATTGCATGAAGAAAACCTCTTTACCCAAATCAAGATAGGTTGATGATTCAGGACCCCTTCTTTATTTTATTAGTGGGAATGGTCATCGTGGTAGGCGGTATCATTGGGCTCAAATTGAATCCATTTTTAGCATTGCTGCTGGCTGCATTGGTGGTGGCCTGGATGACCCCGGATGCTTCCATTGTCGCTTATGCGCTTCAAAAAGGCCAATCTGCTGCCCAAGCCTCAACTTTGGCTGAAAGATCTATTGGGGAGCGTGTGGCTACCGCTTTTGGGACTACTGCCGGACAGATTGGAATTTTGATAGCCATGGCCGCCATTATTGGGAAATGTATGTTGGTAAGTGGGGCGGCAGAACGGATAGTAAGATCAATTTTGGGAATTACAGGTGAAAGTAAGGCTCCCTTCGCTTTTTTGAGCAGCAGTTTTTTTCTCGGGATTCCGGTATTTTTTGATACAGTATTTTACCTGATGATTCCCTTGGCAAAAGCCATGGCAATGCGGCTGAAAAAAAGCTATTTGCTCCTCGTACTTTGTGTGACTGCAGGAGCGGCCATGGCCAACTCCCTAGTCCCGCCAACACCTGGTCCGCTGTTTCTGATTGCTGAAATGGACATTCCCATAGGCATGATGATGATAGGAGGTTTTTTGGTGGGTTTGATAACGATTTTGGCGGGGTATGTTTTTGCCGTGTGGGCCAATAAAAAATGGGAGATCCCTTTGCGTGACTCCCTTGATGCCCCCTTAAAAGAGATACAATCTTTGGCTGAGAAAGGTAAAGACCAACTGCCCGGTCTGTTCCTCTCTCTTTCTCCCATTTTGATTCCTCTGGTTTTTATCAGTGCGAGGGCCGCTATAGATACTTTTGTTGGTGCTGTGCCAAGTGGGCGGAATCCTGTATGGGAGGGGATCTATTTTATAGGGGAGAAAAACATTGCCTTGATTCTTGGGGCGCTGGCCGCCCTCTTTACCCTGTTTTTGATGAAAAACAAAGAGAAGGAAGCGTTAAAAGGCGCTGTTCAAGCAGCCTTGACCAGCGGCGGGGTGATCATACTGATCACTGCAGCCGGAGGTGCATTTGGGGCTATGCTGCAGCAGACAGGAATCAGCATGCGGATAGCTGCTATGACAGAGGATTACCAAATCGCCCTTATTCCCTTGGCTTTTTTTATCACGGCGTTGGTACGGACGGCCCAGGGTTCGGCAACAGTAGCCATGATCACGGCTTCAGGAATTATGTCAGGAATGTCCCAGGCAACCCTGGATTATCACCATTTGTACCTCGGACTTTCTATTGCCTGCGGGTCCAAGCTGATCCCTTGGATGAATGACAGCGGCTTTTGGATTGTCTGCAAGATGAGCAATCTGACGGAAAAGGAAGCTTTGCGGACCTTTTCCCCATTGTTGACCATCATGGGAGTGGCCGGTCTTCTCGTGGTCATGATCGCTGCCAAACTATTGCCATTGAATTGATTGTATGATTTAGTTCACTATGAATATTAAAACCCAGGATACCATGAAAAAAAAATCAAATGATCTCCAGAGAAGGAAGTTTGTAAAGCTGTTTGCTGCGGGAACAGCCGGAGCAGTAGCATCAGGAAGCACTGCTTTGACAGGGTGTGCTTCAAGTGAAAACAACAGCGAAAAAGAACCTAAAAAAGCGGTTCCCAAAGTATTGATGAAGGTTGGATGTCAATCGGGTGGAACTTCTGAGGAGAACCTGGCATTCAAGGCCCGGCATGGTGTCTATCATCTGGACGGAGGGATGCCGGCTTTTATCGAAGGAAAAGGGTGGGACCTGGAGGATTCTCTAAAGAAAAGAGAGGCATGTGAGAAATACGGCATTAGCCTGGATGCCTATCACCTTCCATTGACCTCCGCCGGGATCGACAGGGTCTCCGTACCCAATATCATGTTAGGCAAAAGCCCTGAACGGGACAGAGAGATTGAGATGGTGCAACAAATGATAGAAGTGTCGGCTAAAACCGGAGTACATTTGTTGAATTATAATACCACGATTTTGCCGGTATTGAGAACGGCAAGAACAATTGATCCCAAGCGTGGTAATGCAACCTACAGTACATGGAACTATGAAGAAGCCCTGAAAACCGAACAGCCGCTTACGGTGGCGGGAAACGTGGGAATTGATGAGATTTTCGAAAGAATTACTTATCTTTTGGATAGAATACTCCCTGTGGCAGAGGAATACAAAGTGAAACTCGCCAACCACATTGCGGATCCTCCTGCCCCAGAGGGATTTAGGGGTGTTACCCGATGGAATAGCCCGGATGTGTTTGAGGGAATAAAGCGGTTTGCCCAGCTATATGACAGTCCCTATCACGGTTTTAATTTCTGTATTGGATCCATAGCTGAGGGCTTGAAAGATCCCAAAAATGATATTTTCCCTATTATCGATTGGGTAGGAAACCGAAAACAGATTTTCAACGTGCATTTAAGAAATATTAAAGGCGGCTGGAATAATTTTCAGGAAGTTTATCCGGATAACGGAGACATGAATTTCTTCCATGTGGTGAGGGCTTTGAGGGATGTGGAATATGATGGTATGGTGATGCCCGACCATGTGCCTTATCACGAAGCGGAAGGAGCTAACCTTCAGGCGTTTTCTTTTGCTTACGGTTATATCATTGCTTTGCTGCAGGCTGTATCTGATGACGCTTAAAAAAGAAGGCGGACACCTTCTGTTACAGTTCAGGCATGGGTTAAGGATGTACTCCTCCTGAGGATACTACCCCGCGTTGGCTCATTGAAAGCAGGCGCTGAACCATTATAGTTTTGACTTAAATTTAAATACGTAAATAACTGATAACCAATATTTTTAATAAAACCAATTAACCATGCAAAGAATAGGATTTATAGGATTAGGAATTATGGGAAAACCGATGGCCTTGAATTTAATGGAGGCGGGCTATGAAATCATTGTGCTGGACAAGAACAAGGCTGCGGGGGATTTGACCCATAAGGGTGCGGAAGCATTTTCCACCTGTAAAGAAGTTGCGGCAAACTCAGAAATAGTGATTACAATGTTGCCTGATTCTCCGGAGGTAAAGGAAGTAGTTCTTGGAAAGGATGGTGTTCTTGATGGCATCAAACCCGGTTCTGTTTTCGTAGACATGTCTACCATTTCCCCGTCCACGGCTAGGGAAATAGATGCGGCTCTGAAAGAGAAAGGGGTTGAGGCATTGGATGCACCGGTTTCCGGTGGTCAGGTAGGAGCGGAGGCGGGAACGCTTTCCATCATGGTGGGAGGAAGTCAGGGAGCTTTTGACAAAGTAAAGCCGCTTTTTGAAGTAATGGGGAAAAGTGCGGTCCTCATAGGGGATGCCGGGGCAGGCCAAATGACCAAAGCCTGTAACCAAATGATTGTGGGCATGACCATACAGGCGGTGGCGGAGTCATTCACCCTGGCAAAAAAAGCGGGTGTGAACCTTGAAAAGATGAGAGAAGCTTTGTTGGGAGGCTTTGCCCAAAGCCGCATATTGGACCTCCATGGCCAGCGTATCATTGACAGGAACTTTGATCCCGGTTTTAAAATCAAATTACACAGAAAAGACATGAATATCGCCCTGATGGCGGGTAAGGAGTTTTCTGTACCGCTTTACGGCTCTGCTTTGGTGGCGAGTCATATGGATGCTGTATTGGCATCTGATCAAGGCGAAAAAGACCATAGTGCCCTGGCGTTGTTAATGGAAAAATTGGCCAACCTTGAATAACTTTTTATAGACACCATACCTATGCAAATTGCAAATTTTAGTGCCAAAAAAGGTCCTGTCATAAAGGAAATACGCATTACCCCCATTGCCGTTGTGGATCCGCCGCTTTTGAATGCGGCGGGTTTGCATGCACCCTATGCGCTGCGCACCATTGTGGAATTGGTGACCGCGGATGGCGTAAGCGGAATCAGCGAGATTCCGGGAAATGAACAAATAGACCAGTCTTTGGGGAATGCCGCAGATATTATCGTGGGGAGTGATCCTTTTCACCTGTCCGATATACAGCGTCGTCTGGACCGTTTTTTTGGGAAAGAGTCCGCTATGGAAAGGGGAGACACGCCTTGGGACCAACGGAAATTGGTCCATGTATTCAGCGCGATAGAAGTCGCATGCCTGGATATCATTGGCAAAATAATCAACCGTCCTGTTGTGGATCTGTTAGGCGGTAAAATGCGCGATCGGGTACCGTTTGCAGCATATCTGTTTTTTAAGTATGAAGGTGCCGGGGGGGAGCAGGGTTTTGGCAAATCCCCGGGGGAAGCCGGATGGGCCGCGGCACGACAGGAGGAAGCGGTGGATCCTCAAGGTATCGTCAGACAGGCTCAGGCAATGTGTAAGGATTTTGGTTTCCAATCCATCAAGTTGAAGGGAGGCGCTTTTGAGCCCAGGTTGGAAGTAGATAGTATGCATGCGCTTTTTCGGGAATTCGGTCCCGAAATCCCTTTAAGGTTTGACCCCAATGCCATATGGAAACCCGAGACCGCGCTCCGGTACGGTAAAGAAATGGAGCCCATCCTTGAATATCTGGAAGACCCGGTAAGAGGTCAGGAAAATATGGCTTGGTTAAGAAAGCAGCTGGGTACTCCGCTGGCCACCAACATGTGTACGACATCATTTGACGACATACCTTCCAGTATACGGTTAGGGGCCGAGGATATCATATTGAGCGATCACCATTTTTGGGGAGGATTGCGGGCTTCCATAGAGCTTTCGCGCATCTGCCGGACATTTGGCAGAGATTTGTCCATGCATTCCAATAGCCACCTGGGTATATCTTTGGCTGCGATGGTGCATCTGGGTGCCGCTTTACCTGATATGCCATATGCACTGGATACCCATTATCCCTGGCAACCGGACGAAGTGATAAAGGGAGGAAAGTTAAAATTTGAAGAAGGAGCAGTGGCCGTGCCTGCCGGCCCGGGCTTAGGGGTGGAAATAGACAGGGATGTTTTGGATAGACTCCACCAAAATTACCTTCGCTGTGGATTCAGGAAAAGGGATGATGAAACCGAAATGAAAAAGATACATCCTGAATGGTCTTTTCAACCAGTAAGGTGGTAAGGATTTGTCCGTGAATGTCTGGAGTTTGTTATTTCGGCATTTTCTCCCATATGGTTTTTCGTACGGATAATCTTGATGTTTTGTGCCCATAGTGGTTTTTTTAAACATTTATGCCTTATGTTTTGGCATTCAATCATAGAATTGATAATTAAACCTTTAAAGGACCACTGTTAGAACTGACAAAATTTTACCGCTAATCACCGTCATCAAATCAATAATTTTGTCTAATTTTGAGCCCCATAAGAATCTAAACAAAATTTCATACAACCGTTCTTATGGCCTCGTCTACAAAACACATCTTTATCACGGGTGGAGTTACTTCATCACTTGGAAAAGGTATAATTGCTGCTTCTCTTGCCAAACTGTTACAATCCAGAGGCATATCGGTGACCATCCAAAAATTTGATCCCTACCTTAATATTGACCCGGGAACCCTTAACCCTTATGAACATGGGGAGTGTTACGTAACGGAGGATGGTGCGGAAACCGATCTTGATTTAGGTCATTATGAACGTTTCCTGAATACGACAACTTCCCAGGACAATAATGTGACGACGGGAAGGATTTACAACAATGTCATTACCAAGGAGAGAAAAGGGGAATATCTCGGCAAAACCGTGCAGGTAATTCCCCATATAACCGATGAGATCAAGAACAACTTCTACAAGTTGGGACAGAATGGAAAATATGATGTCATCATTACGGAAATAGGGGGTTGTGTGGGAGATATTGAATCATTGCCTTTTGTGGAGGCGGTGAGGCAGGCACGATGGGATCTGGGTCCCAATAACTTCTTGGTAATTCATCTTACGCTTATACCCTATTTGGCGGCGGCCAAAGAGCTGAAGACCAAGCCTACACAGCATTCTGTCAAACAGCTTTTGGAGGCAGGGGTACAACCGGATATTTTGGTTTGCCGGACGGAGATGCATCTCCCGCTCGATGTGAAGAAGAAGATCGCCTTATTCTGTAACGTGCAACTCAACTGTGTCATAGAAGCCATGGATGCGGAATCCATTTATGATGTCCCGTTGCTCATGAAAAAGGAGAAACTTGATGAGAGGGTGTTGAGCAGGTTAAAAATACCTTCCAAAACGAATACGGAGTTGGAACAGTGGAAGGAGTTTTTGGGGAAACTCAAAAACCCTACCCAGGAAGTGGAAATCGCGTTGGTCGGAAAATATGTATCTCTTCCTGATGCCTATAAGTCTATTATCGAGTCTTTCATCCATGCGGGGACATCGTTGGAATGCAGGGTAAATTTGCACCTGATCTCCTCGGAGGAGATCAACAAGGACAATGTAGACAAAAAACTTGGTGAAATGGATGGGATCCTGGTTGCGCCGGGTTTTGGTTTAAGGGGTGTGGATGGTAAACTTGAGGCAGCTAAATATGCCCGGGAGAATCTCATTCCCTATTTTGGGATTTGTCTGGGAATGCAGATTGCCGTTATTGAGTTTGCCAGAAATGTGTTGGGGTTGAAGGACGCCTGTTCCACTGAAATGGATCCGGATTGCAAGGAACCGGTAATCTTCCTAATGGAAGACCAGAAAACCATTACCCAGATGGGTGGTACCATGAGGCTGGGAGCTTATCCATGTGAACTGGTGAAGGGTACCAAGGCAGGCACAGCGTATGGCAAACCAAAAATAACGGAACGACACAGGCACCGGTATGAGTTTAATAATAAATACCTTAGTAAATTTGAAGAAAAAGGAATGTTGGCAGCAGGGAGGAATCCTGGTACAGGATTAGTGGAAATCATAGAACTTAAAGACCATCCCTGGTATTTGGGGACTCAGTTTCATCCGGAATACAAGAGTACGGTTCTCAATCCGCATCCCTTGTTTGTGCGCTTTATCAAAGCGGTTTCTGACAGAAAACAGGACAAATAAACCATCATTTCAGAGCTAAAATTAAGGGCCCGTGCCCAATGAATAAATTATTGAATTATGGATAAAAATCAAGCGACAGGACTTATCCTTTTCGCGGCGGTCATTCTGGTATATTCTCTCTTTTTTGCGAATCCGCCGGAACCGGCCGAACAGCAGACCCCTCCTTCACAGACAGAGTTAAGGTCTTATGATGAAGATGGGGAAGAGAACGGCACTTTCCGGACAGATGAAGTGGACAGTGTGACTGACCAAAGACTCCGTCAACAGTACGGTGTTTTTGCCGCTTTAACACAAGGTGTGGAAAAGGAAGTCGTGCTGGAAAATCAGGACATCAAAGTAATATTCTCCAGCAAAGGGGGTGAAATAAAATATGTGGAACTGAAGAACTTCAAGACTTGGGCCCAAAATCCCTTGATATTGATGGATTCCGAAAGCAGTACCATTGATTACCAGCTTAATACATCCCAGGGGAACCTGAGTGTTAACCGGCTTTTTTTCGAAGCATCCGAAAGGAGCTCAGAGGTGGATGGACAATCCGCCAGGCAGGTTGTCTTCACGGCCAATACCGGCTCAGGAAGGCTGGAAAGGGTTTATACACTTCCGGAGAAAGGTTTCTTATTAAACCATAGGCTGACCACAGAAGGGTTGAGCAATCAGCTGGCGGATCAAAATCTTACGGTAAACTGGGAAAGTAAACTGAAGCGGTTGGAAGGAGACCTCGAAGAATCCAGAAGGAAGACCTACATGAATTACTATACGGTTGATGGCTCTTATGATTACCTGACTACCGGTAATTCCGAAGATGCCGATCAGGTGAGCAAGCCGCTTAAGTGGGTCGCCTTTAAACAGCGTTTTTTCACTTCCGGTATTATCGCTCATGATAGTTTCCAAAGCGGAAACCTGGCACAGGATACGCCGCTGGATGAATCAGCGGAAAAGAACATGTATGCCACACTGGTCCTGCCCACTGATGGCGAAGTGAGCTACTATTTTGGCCCCAACAATTATAACATCCTTCGGAGAGTGGCCCCTGATTTTGACAAGAACGTGGACATGGGGTACTTTTTTGTGAGTTGGGTAAACAAATACATCATCGTAAACCTGTTTCACTGGTTGGAAAACTTCTTCGACAATTACGGGGTGATCATTATCCTGATTGTTTTCATCATTAAGTTGTTTTTGTTGCCGCTTACCTATAAGTCCTATATCGGCATGGCTAAAATGCGGGTGATCAAGCCTGAAATTGATGAGCTGAAGGAGAAGTACGGTGAAGACCAGGCAAAGATGCAGCAGGAGCAGATGAAGCTTTTCAGCAAGTTGGGGGTGAGTCCCATCTCCGGGTGTTTGCCGATGCTGCTGCAGATGCCTTTCCTCTTGGCGATGTTCTTTTTCTTTCCGAACTCCATTGAGTTGAGGCAGGAGTCCTTTCTTTGGGCACATGACCTTTCTACTTACGATTCCATCATTAATCTGCCTTTCACGATTCCTTTCTATGGCGCGCATGTAAGTTTGTTTACCCTCTTGATGACGCTGTCACAGTTGGCTTATACGCATTTCAATAACCAGCTGACCACAGCACAGGGACCAATGAAAAACATCGGTTATATCATGCCGGTAGTGTTCATGTTTGTGCTTAATTCCTTTCCAGCAGCATTGAGCTTCTACTATTTTGTTTCCAATATGGTGACTTTTGGGCAGCAGGCTTTGATCAAGCAATTTGTGGATGACGATAAAATCAGACAGAAAATCGAAGAGAGCAAAATCAAGAATGCCAACAAGAAAAAATCAAAGTTCCAAATGAGATTGGAAGAGGCCATGAAGGCTGCTGAAACAAAAAACACAGCGCCAAAAAAGAAAAGAAAAAAGATGTGATAAGTTTTCACAAAACGGCCGGAGGGACATGGATTACATGTCCCTCTTTTTGTATCGTAACTTTTTAATCCCAATCTTTGTCCTTAATAAAATGTTTTAAACCGTTTAAATTGAATGATTTATGGGTTGGATGAACCCTCATTTGGAAAAATTCCTCTCTGTAGTTTCGATTTAAATGATATATTTGTAAACCTTTCGTGAACTAAAATTGACAAAGGACATGATAGAATTGACTTATTTAGGACATTCTGCATTTATTGCGACAATTGGGGGTAAAAAGGTTTTATTTGATCCGTTCATTACACCTAATGAACTTGCCAAAGACATAAATACAGAGGATCTCCATCCGGATTTTATATTGGTAACCCATGGTCATAGTGACCATGTAGCAGATGTGGAAAGTATAGCCAAACGCAGTGGCGCCACTTTGGTCTCAAATTTTGAAGTGGTGAGCTGGTTTCAGGATAAGGGAATTGAAAACGTTCATCCGATGAACCATGGTGGGGCTAAAAAATTTGATTTTGGGAAAGTGAAATATGTTAACGCTATCCACAGCAGCACCCTCCCCGATGGAAGTCCTGGCGGCAATCCAGGAGGTTTTGTGGTTCAAAGCGAATCCCGGACTTTTTATTTTGCGGGGGACACGGCCCTTACTTATGACATGAAGCTGATAGCGGATGAGTTTGAAATTGATTTTGCCCTCATGCCGATCGGAGACAATTTTACAATGGGAATCGAAGATGCGGTGAGGGCCGCCGATTTTGTGGGCACGGACAAAATCATCGGAATGCATTATGACACCTTCCCTTATGTGGAAATAGATAAGGACCACGCAAAAAAAACAGCAACAACTGCCGGGAAAGAACTGGTTTTACTTAATATTGGAGAAAGTATCACCCTTTAAGAAATAATGGGAAAAGTAATAGCGATTGCAAATCAGAAAGGTGGGGTTGGTAAAACAACCACTGCTATGAACCTTGCGGCCAGTTTGGCTGTCTTGGAATATAAAACGTTGGTTATAGATGCAGATCCCCAGGCCAATACAACTTCAGGCCTCGGATATGATCCCAAAAACATCAGTACCAGCATATATGAATGTATGGTAAACGAAGATGAAATTAAGGACATCATCATCCATACGGAAATTGAGAATCTGGACTTGGTTCCTTCGCACATCGATTTGGTAGGAGCTGAAGTGGAAATGGTGAACCTGGATAACCGGGAGGAAAAAATGAAGGAAGTGATCCAGGAGGTACGGGAAGATTATGATTTTGTGATCATTGATTGTTCGCCTTCACTTGGCTTGATTACGATCAATGCATTGACAGCTGCCAACTCCGTCATCATTCCCGTTCAGTGTGAATATTTTGCATTGGAAGGTCTGGGTAAATTGCTGAATACCATCAAGATCATACAAACCCGCCTTAACCAGGGACTTGAAATTGAGGGGATTCTTTTGACCATGTATGATGTTAGATTGAGACTTTCCAATCAGGTGGTGGAAGAGGTCAGGATGCATTTTAAGAATATGACTTTCGAAACCATTATACCGAGAAATGTCAAATTGGGTGAATCTCCAAGTTATGGGATGCCGGCAGTCGCATTTGATGCTACGGGAAAGGGGGCGGTGTCTTACCTTAACCTGGCTAACGAAATTGCCACAAAAAACGGCATGGCTAAAGTAAACTGATAGAAGAAATACAGCATGGCTGAAAACAAAACCAACGTCAAAACCAACAAAAGCAGCAAGAAGAAGAGCGCTTTGGGGAGAGGACTGGGGGCATTGCTTCAGGACTCTCCTCAAAAGGGTAACGCAGAGACAGAAAAAGCCGCTAATCCCGTGGCCGGGATATTCGAGATTCCTCTCGGAGAAATCCAGGTAAACCCCTTCCAGCCACGGACACATTTTGATAAAGAAGCTTTGCAGGAGCTTTCTGAGTCCATAGCCGTGCAGGGGATTATCCAGCCCATTACTGTAAGGAGACTGGCTGACAACGAGTACCAGTTGATTTCAGGAGAAAGGAGATTTCAGGCTTCTAAACTTGCAGGATTGGAAAAAATCCCTGCTTACATCAGGACAGCCAATGACCAGCAGATGCTGGAGATGGCGCTTATAGAAAATATCCAGAGAGAAAACCTTAACGCCCTCGAAATAGCACATTCTTACCAGCGGTTGTTGACAGAGTGTGATTTGAAGCAGGAGCAGTTGGGAGATAGGGTCGGCAAAAACAGGACTACGGTAAACAATTACCTAAGGTTATTGAAGCTTCCTCCTGATATCCAGGCGGGTATCAGGGACCAGAAAATCAGCATGGGCCATGCCAGGGCGCTCATCAATATTGAGGATGTGGATAGGCAGCTTGCCATTTATAAACGGACTGTGGCCGAAGAATTGAGTGTGAGGAAAGTTGAGGCCTTGGTGAAAGCGCTTAACAACAGCGGGGAGGAAAAGGAGAGACCGGAAACAGGGACAATGGATCCTGTAAAAAAATATGAGATCAATAAACTGCAACAAAAGCTGGCTTCCCATTTTGGCACTAAAGTTTCTTTAAAGGCAGATGCTAAGGACAAAGGCGAGATCAAGATTCCATTTCACTCCACCAGTGATCTTAACCGTATTCTTGAAATTCTTGAATTGATCTGACCACCACCGTGAGCTTTGCCGGGTTTTTTATGGAGGGGGATGGAATGAAGCGGATAATAGTTTATAGTAGAAATACTATTGTAGTTTTTATTTTATTATTTTTGGGCATCTGTGAGGGGAATGCACAGGTAGAAAGTGATACGGTGGAAAGAAAGGAGGAGACGCTACCTGAGGAAACTTCTCCAAAATACAAGGATCCGAATAAAGCTTTGTGGCTGTCTCTGCTGCTTCCCGGAGCTGGTCAGGTTTATAATGAAAAAGTATGGAAACTTCCCATATTATATGGAGGAGTGATTACCTCGATATACTTTCTGGAATTCAATAATAGGAGGTATCAACGTTTTCTGGTTGCTTTGGATATCATTAGGGAAGGAACAGAACCTAATCCATTTCCCAATCTCAATCAGGACGGTATCGTGAGGAACGTTAATTATTGGAGGAGGAATAGGGACGCCATATATTTGGTGTTTGGCGCCATCTACGCTTTTGGGGCAGTTGATGCATTTGTGGACGCGCATTTGGCCGGTTTTGATGTCAGTGACGACTTGAGTTTTAAAATAGAACCATCGGTAGAACCAATTATGGCCTCCAGTGCCTCGGTGGGAATATCTTTGAAAATAAAATTTTGATGATGAACATATTGATTTTGGGTTACGGGAAAATGGGCAGGATCATTTCCCAAATTGCCGAAGAAAGAGGACATAAGATAGCAGCCAGAATTAACATAGAAAATGTAAGTGACCTGGAAACGCTGGACACCGCCAAAGTGGATGTAGCCATTGAATTCAGCCAACCGGAGGCAGCTTACGACAATATCCGATGGTGTTTGCAAAACAATATACCTGTGGTAAGTGGCACCACCGGCTGGCTTGAAAAGAAACCCGAAATAGAAAAACTTTGTGAAGCGCAAAAAGGTGCGTTTTTTTATGCTTCCAATTTCAGTATAGGTGTTAATATTTTCTTCAAAGTCAACCGCTTTTTGGCCAGGCTTATGAACGATCAGCGTGATTATCAAGTAAGCATGGAAGAAGTTCACCATACGGAAAAAAAAGATGCACCCAGTGGGACCGCCATTACATTGGCTGAAGGAATCATTGAAGAAATGGAAAAGGTTAAAACCTGGAAGTTGGTTAAAGAGGAAAAGGTTGAAGATCAGGAACTTCCTGTCGTAGCAAAGAGGATAGATCCTGCTCCCGGCACCCATATCGTCACGTACCACTCAAAAATAGACGACATTGAAATTAAACATACTGCCCACAGCAGGGAAGGATTTGCATTGGGAGCCGTATTGGTGGCCGAATGGATAAAGGACAAAAAGGGAGTATTGGATATGAATGATTTTTTGACCTTTTAATAAAACCGGAAAATGAGCAAAAAGAACCAGAGGAAATCAGCTATAAGAGAATGGGTGGATGCCCTTTTATTTGCAGTCATAGCAGCCAGCTTGATAAGGTGGTTGCTGTTGGAGCCATTTACCATCCCCACTGCTTCCATGGAGAAATCACTGCTGGTGGGGGATTTTCTTTTCGTGAGCAAAATGCATTACGGAACCAGAATCCCCAAAACCATTCTACAGGTACCTTTGACCCACCAGAAGATATGGGGGACGGAAATCCCTTCCTATTCGGATGCCATACAATTGCCCTATTATAGGTTGCCTGGCTTTTCCAGTATTGAAAGAAATGATGTGGTCGTATTCAACTATCCCGAGGAATATTGGCACCCTGCAGATCTGAAAACCAATTATATCAAAAGAGCGGTGGCCATTCCGGGAGATGTGATTGAGATCCGGGATACCCAGATATACATCAACGGTACTCCTACAGAAAATCCCGGGGAAATGCAGTTTTCTTATGACGTGATGACCAACAGAACACTGAATATGGAATTCTTTGACCGTTACGGCATCAACCCGGACAGCTATTATCCATTTTCTGATAATTCCGGATATTTCGTGTTTGCTACGGCCGAAATGGTAGAAGAATTGGAAAAATCGCCTGCGGTTTCTTCTGTGAAAAAAAGAACCAACAAACCGGGTCAGGGGGATCCGAACATCTTCCCCGATGGGGCATTTTTTGGATGGAACAAGGATCATTACGGTCCATTGGAGGTTCCGGCAAAAGGCTGGACCATCCCGTTGGATGAGGATAACGTCCGTAAATATGGCTATACCATCGAGAAATTTGAAGGACTGAAAAATGTGAATATAGAAGGCAATGATTTGTATGTAGACGGGCAAAGGCAGGACAGCTATACCTTTCGTCAGGATTACTATTTTATGATGGGAGATAACCGTCATGATTCACTTGATTCCCGGTTTTGGGGTTTTGTTCCCGAAGATCACGTGGTGGGCAAAGCCTGGTTTTTGTGGCTTTCATTGGAAAAACACAAGTCCATGTTCAACAAAATCAGGTGGAGCCGGTTCTTCAAATCCATCCATTGAAGAATGGATTGAGCCAATAAATTGTTGTTTTGAAAAAAACGGATTGATATGGACATTCAGGCAGAGAAATTGCGATTGATAGAATGGATTGCTGGGCTTAATGATGTCAAAATACTTAATGAGTTCATTTCTTTGAAGAAAAAAAAGAAGCGGACTGGTGGGATAAGATCGACGCGGAAGAGCGGGCCGAAATAGCAGAAGGTCTTGCCCAAGCAGATCATGACGAGGTAACTCCCCACAAGGAAGTGATGTCAAAATATAAAAAATGGCTTTAGATATTGTTTGGACCAAGCGCGTCCAAACAGGTTATGCAAAGATCATTGTCTACCTTGAAACCCATTTTACAGAATAAGAGGTCAGCAAGTTTGTTCGCCAGTCTTTCGGTTTTTTTGAGCTTCTCAGAGAGTATCCGGAGATACCGGAGAAAAGCCAAAAGCAACATATCGGCTCAAGCCAAGAAAGAAGCAAATCGAATTGATCAATATCCGTTTTTCCAGACAAAAGCCGTTGAGATGATTTTGTCATATGACAGGTCACATTCATTGCAATAGCATCCGTAAGGTCGTTTGTGACGATATTCCGTTAGCTTCGCTGTAATCGAGGCCGCTCTATTCAACCCCATCAGAGGCCGCAAAAGACCAATGCCCCACAGCAAAACGAAGACTTTCTATTTCCCGTTACCAAACTATTTCATTCATCCCGTTTTCCCGTAGATAGGCGTTGGCTTGGGAAAAGTGCCTGCATCCCAAAAAGCCTCTATGGGCAGACAGTGGACTGGGATGGGGGGCATAGAGCTTAAGGTGCCTGTTTGGGGGGATTTTGTCCGCTTTTCTTTTCGCGTAGCCTCCCCAAAGCATAAAAACCAGGTTTTCTTTTCTAACAGCCAGCTGTTCGATCACCGCATCGGTAAACAGTTCCCAGCCCTTGTTTTGGTGGCTTCCTGCCTTATGGGCTTCTACGGTGAGGGTGGCATTAAGCAAAAGCACTCCTTGTTTTGCCCATTTTTCAAGGTTGCCATGGGGCGGGATGGGAGTACCTGTGTCTTCTTTCAACTCTTTGAAAATGTTAACCAGTGATGGAGGAAAGGGGATACCTTCCTGCACAGAAAATGACAAGCCATGTGCCTGTCCGGGTCCATGGTAAGGATCCTGACCCAATATGATCACTTTTACCTGGTCAAAGGGACAATGGTGGAAAGCATTGAATATATCTTTACCTTTAGGATAAATGATTTTGGACCTGTATTCATTCTTTACAAAATTTACCAGATTTTCAAAGTAGGGTTTAGTAAATTCCTGGCATAGCATTTCTTTCCAGGTTTTCTCAATTTTGACGTCCATTTAAATAATATAAATTGGTATATTTGATTCCAAACCCTAAATTTCGAATAAGTTTTTGAAAGACAAAATCAAAATGGTAACTGCAATCACGGAAGGGATAAAAGTAAGCGTAGAATCGACTTATCAGCAGGAATTTTCCAGTCCTCATCAGCATCATTTTGTATTTACCTACAAAGTCACCATAGAAAACTACAGCCCAGCCACCATACAGGTGCTTCGGAGAAGATGGGAAATATATGACGCAGGTGAAACGCTTAAAATCATAGAGGGAGACGGTGTGGTAGGGCAACAGCCTGTTCTTGAACCAGGGGCAACCCATCAATATGTTTCCGGTTGTAACCTGCGGTCAGGAATGGGAAAAATGAAAGGTAAATATGAGGTGGAAAAGCTTATGGATGGGAAAATCATCGAAGTGGGGATTCCGGAGTTTCAGTTGATAGCTGATGTTTTTGATAATTAACCGGTTGCTATTGTTTTTTCATCTTTGGGAATATGGCAAATATTTTTTTTTACGGGAAAGCGCCTACAGCCTTCAATCTCCGTTCCTCTATCATTTATATACGTCACTTCTGAATTATAGAAAGAAAAATAAAAAAGGAAATCCCGTCCTGGAGGAAAGAAGAAGAGCACTGCGTCGGAGTAAGGAATATGTGCAGATAAAGGATATGGGGGCAGGATCCCGGTTTTTGTCAGGGAATCGGCGCAAACTCTCCTCGATTACACGTTATAGCAGCAGCCCGTTGAAATATTCCCTGCTTTATCAGTTTTTGTGCCGGTCCACTCCTGCGCACATGGTAGTGGAATTGGGTACCAGTGTGGGATTAAATACGGCTTATTTGGCGGAGGTGACCAAAGGGGACCTGTATACTTTTGAAGGGGCCGGTTCGTTGGTGGCGTTGGCCAGAAATTTGCTTGATGGGAAAGAGAATATACATTTTGTGGAGGGGGACATAACCGGTAACCTGCCCCTTGTTTTAAAGAAAGGTTTGCCGGTTGATTTTGCCCTTCTGGATGCGAACCATACTTATGAGGCCACGCTGGCGTATTGTCAGATGATATGGCCCTACCTGCATGCAGAAAGTATTATGGTAATCGGGGACATCCATTGGTCTTCAGGCATGAAGAAGGCCTGGGAAACGGTAAAAGACTTTTCAGGAGTGACTTTAAGTTTGGATTTTTTTGAATGTGGCGTGTTGTTTTTCAACCCATCAGTGCAGCGTGGTAACCGTATTCTATACTACTGAGGTTTTTTTTGGTATAACCGTTTTTTTATTTTTGCTTTGAATTAAGTAATTAGCTGATAATCACCGTTATTTGTGGTAAGATCATCTCTTTTTAAAAATGTATAAGAATTGGTCTAAAAATTGCATAATATTATGATTGTACTTTCTATTAAACCAGGGCTACGCTGCACTTGGATTGTTATCGGTTGGTTTTTGAATATCAAATAATAATATCTGTAATACACATTAGCCTATATTAAAAATTTACACATAATGAATGAGGAAAAGGGCAAGTCCGAAATAATCAACACGGAAAAGGGTAAAAATATTCTGATCATTGTCTTGATCTTGTTGGTGCTCATCAGTGGATGGCGACTTTTTTCGGATCATAAAGAAAAAAATCAGAAGAACGAAGAGATACTTATCCTCACGGAAGAAAACAGTGATCTGAATATTCGTTTGGATTCCATTACTTTTCAATTGGATCTTAGGATTCAGGAAATAGAAAAACTGGGCGGAAATGTAGACTCCCTGGTAGCCATCCGGGAACAATTGATCAGAGAGAGGAATCTCGAAAGAAGCAGAACTACCGAGGAAATAACCAAGCTGAACGCCCAAATAGACAGTTATGGAAAACTGTTGAAGGAAAAGGATTCCGATATTGTCAGATTGAGAGAGCAGAACGAACAGCTATATACAGAAAACAAAGAGCTGAAAAGTTCGAAGGCGGAAATTGAGGAGGAAGTGGTGAAGCTCAATATCCGGGCTGAAGAGTTGGTTGAAAAAGTGAACCTGGCAGCCAAACTCAGGGCGGAAAATATTGCGGTGGCTGCAGTGAATGCACGGGGCCGGGAAAGAGAGGATGAGTTTAGAAACAGGCAACTCTCCAAACTGAAAATATCCTTCCATATCGCCGACAACCAGGTGGCCCCGGCTGGAACGAGGGATATCTACGTGCAGGTGCTTGGGCCTAATGACCAGGTTATTTTTGATATCGCAAAAGGATCCGGAACTTTTGAAATCGATGGCAGGGAAGAATTCTTTACTGCCAAACAAGACATCGTGTTCAATAACACGAAGCAGCAGCTGACCTATTTTTATGAAAAGGAGTCGGATTATGCGAAAGGGGTTTATACCATTAGGATCTTTTCAGATGGGGAGGAGATTGGCAGCAGAACTTTTGAGGTAAAATAGGCCCACACTATTTTGTTGTTTGGATCAAAAACGCTAATTTTGCGATCTGTTTTTAGGAAGTTTAATTAAAAAAACAAAAAGAATGTTCCAAAAGAATTATGAAACGGTATTCATCCTTACTCCCGTTTTGTCTGAAATCCAGATGAAGGATACCGTTGACAAGTATGTAGGCTTGTTAAAAGAATTGGGGGCAGAAATTATTAATGTGGAAAATTGGGGGTTGAAGAAACTCGCCTATCCCATCCAGAAGAAAAGTACCGGGTTTTATGTGTTGGTTGAGTTCAACGCGGATCCTACTGTGATCAAGAAATTTGAACTTGAATTCAGAAGAGATGAGACCGTTCTCCGGTTTTTGACCACAGCATTGGATAAACACGCCATCGTATATGCTGAAAGAAGAAGAAAAGGGGAATTCAACAAAAAATCAGAAGCTAAGGAGGAGCCAGCAAAATGACATTAAAAAACGAACCGATCAACAGAGAACAGAACAAGAAAAAATATTGCCGGTTTAAAAAACTGGGGATCAAGTATATCGATTATAAAGATCCCAACTTCTTGTTGAAATTTGTAAACGAACAAGGAAAAATACTTCCTAGAAGGCTTACCGGGAACTCCGCCAAATACCAAAGGAAAGTGGCCCAAGCTATCAAAAAGGCCAGGCATTTAGCCCTGTTGCCTTATGTATCAGACGGATTGAAATAATCCTAAGATGGTTTCATTCATCCAATTAAATTAATACAATAATGGAAGTTATTTTAAAGACAGATATAAAAGGACTCGGTTATAAAAATGACTTGGTAGATGTAAAGCCAGGTTACGGAAGGAATTACCTGATCCCCCAAGGTTTCGCCGTTTTGGCTACTCCTTCCAATAAGAAAATTCTGGAAGAAAATATCAAGCAGGCTGCCCATAAGGCCGATAAAATCAAAAAAGAGGCCGAAGCCATTGCTGAGAAATTAGAAAAGGTAAGCTTGGAAATCAAAGCCAAAATCGGTGAATCCGGTAAAATATTTGGGAAAGTGACCACTTTGCAGTTGTCAGATGCCCTGGCAGAGAAAGGCATTGATGTGGACAGAAAGAAAATCTCCATCAGCCAGCCTGTTACTTCCGCGGGTGACTTTGAAGCAGAAATTGATTTGCACCGGGAAGTAAAAACCAACGTAAAATTCAGTGTAGTTGCTGAATAAGCTTTACTGCATATAGCTAAAAAAGCCAGGAATTTTCCTGGCTTTTTTAGTCTACAACCAACTTTTCCAAATCTGCTATCAGTTTTTTAGAAACAGCCTTGCTGTTTTCTTCTCTTTTTTCTTTCAATAAAGTCAGGGCAATAAGGGACTTCTCTAATAATCCTTCCGGATTTTTGTCGTGCCTGTAGCTCCCGAGACACCATTGCAGCTCTGCAGTCAATGTATCGTCGAGTTTTAACTTGTTCAGTTTTTCAATAGTGCTTTCAACGGTTTTTTCTAATACGCTTGTTTTCATGATGAATTTATTGAGTTAGGATGATTGTTAGTATATATAGGGCAATATTCAGTATTTATTTGTTATTATGCAAATAGAGAGTTTATTTATTAATTATTTAATAACAATGAATAAACATAGTTGATGAATTGATAATTAATTAAAGACCTGTGGGATGATTTTATTCTAACCTATTTGATAGCAAAGCCCTGTAATTTGTGCTAATTTTAATCTCTCTTTAGGATAAATTATGGAAGTGTTCAGAACTACATTTGAGATACCCGCATGTGAGAGAAAGATCTGCCATAAGGAGAAAGTGTTAAGCATCGGCTCCTGTTTTTCAGATATAATCGGCGATAAACTTCTTCAGGGAAAATTCAAAGTGCTGGCTAATCCCTACGGCGTGGTTTATAACCCGGTTTCCCTTTTTTCTCTACTGAGCAATGCTTTGTCGGATAAGGAATTTCCGGAAACCTTGGTGCTTGCCAAAGACGAAAGGTACTTTCACTATCAGGTGCATTCTGAAATCAATGCCTCTTCTCGGGAGGAATTGTTGCTGTTGTTAAGAGACACCCAACGGCTGGTAAAACGGTGCCTTTTGGAAGCAAGCCATGTATTTATCACACTGGGAACCGCTTTTGTCTTTGAGCTATTGGAACCAAAGGCCTTGGTGGCCAACTGTCACAAACAACCGGCCTCACGGTTTGCTAGGAGGATGCTCGAGCCGGACGAAATGATGGCTGCTTTTGAAACCTATTTCCAGTTGCAGATGGCGCATAATCCCAACGTGGAAATAGTGCTTACCGTAAGCCCCGTCAGACACATCAGAGAGGGAATGCTCCGGAATCAGGTCAGCAAAAGCCAATTGAGGCTACTTTGCCATCGTTTAGAGAAGGATTTTGAAAAAGTATCTTATTTTCCTTCCTATGAATTGATGATGGATGATCTCAGGGATTACAGGTTTTATAAACCGGACATGATTCACCCCTCCGGTCCGGCGGAGGATTATGTGTGGGAACATTTTAAAGCTTGCTACTTTGACAGCGGGACCAGCAAGCTACTTAAAAGGGTGGAAAATGTAAAACAAGCCCTAAGCCACAGACCTTTCAATCCCCGGTCAAATGCCCACAAGGAGTTCCTGATGAGATTGCTGGAAAAAATAACCGAAATGCCGGATTATTTGGACTATTCTGAAGAAATGGAAGCCATAGACAAACAAATAAAACAAACAGCATAACCGCCATGCCCAATCGACTGATCCACAGCAAAAGCCCCTATCTGTTACAGCACGCCCACAACCCCGTCGACTGGTTTCCCTGGGGGGAAGAGGCGTTGACCAAAGCGGAGAGGGAAAATAAGCCGATACTGGTCAGTATAGGCTATTCTTCCTGCCATTGGTGCCATGTAATGGAAAGGGAAAGCTTTGAGGATGCTGCAGTGGCTGAAATGATGAACGCTAACTTTGTCTGCATCAAGATAGACAGAGAGGAGCGGCCTGATCTGGACAATATCTATATGGAGGCGGTGCAGGTGATGGGATTACAGGGAGGATGGCCCTTGAATGTTTTCCTGATGCCCAATCAGAAACCTTTTTATGGAGGGACTTACTTTCCCAAAAAAAACTGGATCCAGGTACTTGGCAGCATTAGCCGGGCTTTTGTTGATCAACATGCGCAGTTATTGGAAAGCGCCGAAGGATTTGGGAGGAGCCTGAGTAGGGAGACCATTGAAAAATATGGGCTAAAGGAAGAGAAGGAGGGATTATCCAAAGCCGAATTGTTGAAAATAGGGGAGGACATTATCCGCGGCTTTGATCCGGAATGGGGAGGGCTGAAAAGGGCCCCCAAGTTTCCCATGCCGGCGATTTGGGCATTTTTATTGGACCTGGCCATTTTGAATGAGGACCCTGATCTGGGAGCAAAAGTACTTTTCACGCTGAAAAAAATAGGCATGGGAGGTATTTATGATCACATAGGGGGAGGGTTTGCCAGGTACAGTGTGGACAGTGAGTGGTTTGCCCCCCATTTTGAAAAGATGCTATATGATAACGGACAGCTGCTTTCCCTTTATGCCAAAGCCTATCAATACAGTAAAGATGATTTCTACAAAGAGAAACTGGAAGAAACGGTTACCTGGCTTGAGCGCGAAATGACTGATCCCGAAGGCGGTTTCTATGCGGCCTTGGATGCGGACAGCGAAGGGGAAGAGGGGAAATACTATACATGGACCCATGAAGAACTGACTGAACACTTGGCAGAGAATATGGCCTGGTTTTGCAACGTATATGCTGTAAAAAAAGAGGGGAACTGGGAACCTGGCAGAAATATTCTTTTTCAGACAACATCTTATGACGAAAACGCCCGGCAAGCCGGTTTAAAGCCGGATGAATTGAAAGCAAGGTTGGCCGGAATCAAAACACGTTTGCTTGCGGTAAGAGAAAACAGAATCAAGCCGGGCCTGGATGATAAAATCATCAGCGGATGGAACGGCCTTGCCATCTCGGGACTAAGCCAGGTGTACAAGGCCACCGGCAATAAGAAAGCTTTGGAAATGGCCCGCAAATGTGGGGAATTCATTTGGTCTGAAATGGTGGTGGATGGACGCCTTTACAGAAATTATAAACATGGCGAGGCCTATACCCCGGCTTTTTCGGAAGATTATGCCGCCGTGATCCAGGCATTCCTTGATCTGTACGGGACCGGGTTTGACGGGGCCTGGTTGCAAAGGGCTAAATTATTGACGGAGGGAGCGCTTCAGCGCTATTTGGACCGGACAGATCATCTGTTTTATTTCAATGACCCCGGCGCAGAAAAACTGATAGCCAATAAAAAAGAACTATTTGACAACGTGATCCCGTCCAGTAATTCCATGATGGCCAGAAACCTCCATCAGTTGGGCTTGTATTATTACCATGAGCCTTTCCAAAAACAGGCGAAAAAGATGTTGGGCCTATTGCATGGCATTTTGATCAAGGAGCCCGGGTTTATGGCTAACTGGGCCAGTCTGTATCTGGAACAGCTGGTGCCTACAGCTGAAATAGCTGTTGTAGGAAGAGGGGCAAAGCAAAAAGCATTGGGCTTACATCGTTCTTATCACCCAAATAGCGTGATAGCTGCTTCCGATACCGCGGATAAAGAGATACCTTTATTGTCTGATAAAACTGAAAATAAAGACGGAGAGGCACTTATTTATGTGTGCTTCAACAAAACCTGTCAAAGACCGGTCACGGCGATCGAGGAGGCTCTTCCGCAGTTGCCGAAGCTTTAACTTGTTTTTTTGTATAAATGAACTTTAATCAATAGGCTTTTGGAAGATTTATTTGGCCAGACAGCATCTGTAAAAAAAGAATCAAAGAATTTATTTGCTGATGTTATCCTTCCGGTGCCCATACCCAAGTGGTTCACTTACAGGGTGCCTGATGAAATCCAAGATAAAATTGGGATTGGTTTCCGCGTCATTGTGCAGTTTGGCAAGAAAAAAATCCTCACAGGCATCGTGGGAAAGGTGCACCAAAAACCACCGGCGCAATACGTTGCCAAACCCATTATGGATCTCTTGGATGATTTTCCCGTAGTGAATGCCCTTCAGATAAAATTTTGGAACTGGATGGCCGGCTATTATTGCTGCCATATAGGAGAAGTGATGAATGCAGCCCTGCCCAGCGGCCTTAAGCTCAGCACCGAAAGCAAAGTTCAGCTGCATCCTGATTTTGACCTCGAAAACCCAGGAATCCCCATAGATGACCGGGAATGGATCATCCTGGAAGCATTGGAAAAGCGGGATGAACTGAGTGTAGAGGCTTGTGAACATCTTTTGGAATCCAAGTCCACCCATAAAATCATCAAAAGCCTGCTCTTAAAGAGGGCGATATTGGTGTACGAACAACTAAAGGAGAAATATACTCCAAAGATTGAGACAAGGATCCGGCTGAAAAACGCTTATGTAGAGAACAAGGAAGCGTTGGAGAAACTTTTCGAAACCATAGCGGGAAAACCTAAACAGGAAGAGGTACTGCTTAAGTACCTGCAGCAGGTTCCTGTATTTCATCAACCGGAATTGAATGATAAGGGTTTGATAAAAAAATCCGTCACCGAAGGAGGTTGTTCACCGAGCTCACTGCTCACTTTGATAAAAAACGGGGTGTTTGAGGAGTTTAAGGTGACCATTAGCCGTTTTGAAGACCGCATGGTGGACCACGACAGGATGGGCCTTTCCGGTTTTCAGGAAGAAGCACTGGAAGCTGTCAAACGTCAATTTGAATCCAAGCAGACCGTATTGCTGCATGGGATCACCGGAAGCGGTAAAACGGAAATTTATATCCGGCTTATCAGGGAAGTGATGGAAAGCGGCTCCCAAGTGCTGTTGCTGCTTCCTGAAATCGCACTCACTACCCATATGGTAACCAGACTTCAAAGCGTATTTGGCAGCCAGATGGGGGTTTACCATTCCAAATATTCTGATAACGAGCGGGTGGAAGTGTGGCAGGGGGTGCTGAAAGGCAAATACAACTTTGTAGTGGGGGTACGCTCTTCCATTTTTTTACCCTTTGACAGCTTGGGGTTAATCATTGTGGATGAGGAACATGAACCTTCCTACAAGCAATTTGATCCTGCACCACGGTTTCATGCGCGGGATGCTGCTGTCATGTTGGCCTGGCTGCATCAGGCCAATGCGCTGCTTGGAAGCGCCACCCCGGCATTTGAGTCTTTCCACAATGCAGAAAACGGGAAATATGGGTATGTGTTTATTGATCAACGGTACGGGGAAGCGCAGCTTCCCAAATTCCATTTAGCGGATATACTACAGGACAAGAAAAAGAACCTGCTAAAGCTGGATTTTACCAGGTTATTGAGGGAGAAAATCCAGGAGGCGCTCAACCGGCAGGAACAGGTGTTGATTTTTCAAAACCGGCGGGGGTATGCACCCTATATTTCATGTGACGAATGTGGATGGATACCTCAATGTGAGCATTGTGATGTCAGCCTTACTTACCATCAGTTTGGAGAGGAATTGAGGTGTCATTATTGTGGTTTTAAAGACAAAGTGCCGGTCAGTTGTCATGCCTGTGGGAGTCAAAAGCTTTCCAGTGTAGGAACGGGAACGGAGAGGATAGAGGAAAACCTTTCCCTCTTATTTCCCGAAGCCAGAATCGCACGGATGGATTTGGATACCACCCGCTCAAAATATGGCTACCAGCGGCTGTTGGAGGATTTCGGTGCCGGAAATATTGATATATTGGTTGGCACCCAGATGATTACAAAAGGGCTTGATTTTGATAAAGTGACTGTGGTAGGCATAGTGGATGCGGACCGGATCCTTTATTTTCCGGACTTCCGTTCTGGGGAAAGGGCCTTTCAACAGATTACCCAGGTTGCCGGTAGGGCAGGAAGAAGGGACAAAATGGGTCACGTCATCATTCAAACCCGAAAGCCGGATCAGTTGATTTTCAATCAGATTATCAGAGGAAATTACATTGATTTCTATCAGCAGGAAATCGCTGAAAGACAGCGTTTTTTTTATCCCCCCTTTGTTAAAAACATCAAGATAACTGTAAAACACAAGGACAGGTTCGTAGCCGAAAAAACCGCCAAAAATCTTAGGAACCTTTTGATGGACATACAGGTAAAGAAAATAATTTTAGGCCCGGAAAAGGGGCTGGTCGCTAAGATTAAGAACCAATATATCTACGAGCTGTGGGCCAAGCTTGACCGGACCGGGAATGCCCAAACCCTATTCAAGCAGGAA
Source organism: Negadavirga shengliensis (assembly GCF_042652345.1). Classification (NCBI taxonomy): domain Bacteria; kingdom Pseudomonadati; phylum Bacteroidota; class Cytophagia; order Cytophagales; family Cyclobacteriaceae; genus Negadavirga; species Negadavirga shengliensis. The sequence goes on along the minus strand of NZ_JBHSJJ010000014.1, from coordinate 88,375 downwards.
CTGGTGGAAAAGACCGTATTTCTGAATTCCCAAAAAGACTTCAAAGGGGCCAGAATAATTGTGGATGTGGACCCTGCTTAACGGGCATATGTCACTCTTCATTGCCGTTCCAGATGTCATGGGTGGTCTTCCAGGAACCGTCCTGCTGTCTTTCCAAAATATTGAGGTATTTGGAGGTGGACCTTATCGGTGCACCACCGTTTTTGGGGTGTAAGGTTACTTTGGCAAACCCCCTTCCATACGCCAGATCACCATCCACCTTAACTTCCTCATAGCCGCTTTCCAATTCGGTATCGTATTCGTCAAAAATACTTTGATAATAGGCCTGCACAGCTTCAGGACCGTTTTGAGTAGGTTTTCCGGGTGCCATCAGGGAGGCATCCTCCGTAAAATGCCTGGCAATTTCTGCTGCATTTCCCTCATTAAAGGCCTTTGCCCGGGCATTGCTCATGGCTTTTATAGCCTGAATATCTTCCTCACGGGTACTATTCGAAGATCCGCATTGGCTAAGTAGTAAGAACAGAATAATAGCTAAAATGATTTGGTTAAAAGCAGTCATAGTCATTGGGTTTCGATGAAAATATATCTCAAAATTAAGGGATTTATATGATAATTGGTATTTGGTAGATTTTGTTTAGTATAGCATCATTTTGTTTGATTATATGGTGGCTTGATTAGTTTTTTATTGTTTTTTATTTGGTTAAATTAACAGAGCGAAAAAGCGTATTATGAAGAGCCGTTTTGATACCATAGAATTTGATGCCTTAGATGGATTCAAGTGCAACCTGAAACATTTTATTTCCCCCAATCCAACCAAAGGTCCCGTGCTCTTGGTACATGGCGCGGGAGTCAGCAGCAACATATTCAATCCCCCTACTCATAAAAACATCATCCATATGCTTTCGGAGGCGGGCTATGATGTTTGGCTTGAAAACTGGAGGGGAAGCATTCTGCTGGAGCCCAACGAATGGGATCTGGACCTTGTGGCAAAAAACGATCACCCGGCGGCGGTACAGAAAGTGGTTGAATTAACGGGGAGTGAGGAAATAAAAGCCATTATCCATTGTCAGGGAAGTACCAGTTTCATGATTTCGGCGGCCATGGGTTTACTGCCCCAAGTGAATTTAATTATCAGCAACGCGGTATCCCTACATCCTGTGGTGCCCCGGTTTTCCGCTTTTAAACTTAATATGTTTTTGCCGTTTGTAGGTAAGTTTTTTAATTACCTCAATCCTCAATGGGGCTTAGATGCCCCGGATTTTAAATCGAAGGTGATCAAAAAAATTGTAAAAGCAACTCATTGGGAAGCGGATACCACAGTGGGTAAGTTGGTGAGTTTTACTTATGGTTCGGGGTTTCCGGCATTGTGGGAATTGGAAAACCTTGATGAGAAAACGATGGACTGGATTCAGTATGAATTTGCCCATGTACCCATCTCTTTTTTCAAACATATCCGTAGCTGTGTTAAACAAGGGGTACTTGTATCATCGGGCAATGGTACCCAGTATGATGCGAATCCGCTAAAAACAGATGCCAGAATTGTGCTTTTTGGAGGTGTGAAGAATAAATGTTTTCTCCCGGAAAGCCAGGAGCGGACTTTTGAATATCTGGAGAACCAGAAACAGGGTTTCCACAAATTATACTTGATGGATGAGTACAGCCATTTGGATATATTTTTTGGGAAAAATGCGCATAAAGATGTGTTTCCATTAATGATTAAAGAATTGGATTTAGGCTAACAGTTCCATGCCACCGAAAAGAATCAAAAAGTATACAGGCAGGTATGCCTTGGTAGACGGTATTCCTTATAAAATGCCTATAAGCGCGAGCAATTCCCCCGCCTTAATGGCAGGGTTTTCCTGTGATTGGGAGAAAGCCAACGCGCTCCTGCCAGGCAATGAAATTCATGCCTTGCGATTGCCAAACGGCAGGGCAGTTTTACTGATAACTGTCATCAATTACCTTGAGACCAGTATCGGTAAATATATCGAATACAGCATTGCCATAGGCTGTACCCACGGCCGTAAACCTGCTCCCCGCTTGCTCAATACGCTGTTTGTAGGACAATACGGTACCGGCCAGTATATTTTGGATCTGCCGGTGAGCACTGAAATTTCCGTAAAAGGAGGTAAGGGGATTTGGGGTATGCCCAAACATATTGCCAGCCTTGATTTTATTGAAAACGAGCATACCGTCAGCAGCCAGTACGAAAAAGACGGACAGTTTGCCTTCCGCATAGAAATCGAGAAACCAACCTCCCCTTCACTGAGAGTGAAGATCGGCGCTACCAATTACTGCAGGTTCAGGAACATGTTGATGGCTTCTTATATCTATTTTCAGACCAAGGCGGGAATCAACCTTTTCGGAAAAGCGAAGGCTAAACTTTATATCGGCGAACATCCGAATGTTTCCTATTTGCGGGATATCGATATTAATTCCGACCCCTTCTTTACCATTTATATGCCCTCTACCAATGGCATTTTGGATGATCATTTTCAGTGCTGGTTCATGACTTACGATGAACCTCCTTCCATCATGCCGGAAGGATTGGAATCGGTCTACCATCTGGGATTAAGCGAAGAATGGCCTGCTCCTCCCACGTATACTGATTATGAAAAATACCGGATTTAACGCTTTTATTATCATTCAATTATCCTTTAACCTATGAGCCCTTTAAAGAAAACTTTGATTGACCTCAATAATGCATACATCTTCTTTTGTGCGTCTGTGTACTTAGGTCTGTTTTGGTCACTGCATTTTTTCTGGTTTCCAAATTATCCCCGCACACTTAATCTTGAAAATTATTATGATGCGATCATCCCTCAAACCGATTTGGCAACCCGTTTTTTCTTTATTACGATCCCCATTATGGCGATAGCCCTGGTGGTGATGCTGGTCACGGAATGGAATACCGGATTGCGTTGGGTACCGCTTGCCTGGATACCGGGTTTGTTGATACCGGTCATTGTGCAGCAGGCATTTATTGAAAAGGTAAATAATCAGTTCAAAGAAGGCGTTTCCGACGAAGCTACATTGCAGCAGCTGCTGGATGAATGGATGCTTTTGAATGACCTGAGGTGGATCATACTGACCCTCATGTGGGGGATAACCATGTATTTCTTTATAGCAAAGTCCAAACCCAGATACCAAAGAACCTGAAATGGGTAAACCGTCCAAAACCATTCAAAGCCAGACGTTCATTGAACTACTCGTCGTGGTGATCTCCATGGTCACGGTATTATCGGGCCTTGTACAGTTGTTTACTCCGGAATTTATTCTGGGGATAGTCGGCAAAGGGGAAGTGTCCCCGGCCATGGCTCATTTTTTTGCTATTATAGGAATGTTTATGGCATTGTTTGGAGGCATGGTACTGCATACATTATACAGTTCCCGTACCAGTAAGGTCATCCTGCTGTGGGCAGCGCTTCAAAAATTTGGGGCATTTCTCGCCGTGACCTTGGGCGTGTTTAACGGATTGTTTTCCATTCTGGCATTGGGAGTGGCTTTGTTTGATTTCTTTTCAGGTTTTGTCATGTTGTATTATATGCAAAAATTGAAACAATGGGAGTGATGGCCAGATTTTTCTTTTTTACCTATTTGGGTCTTGTGGTGCTGGCAGGCGCATGGGGAATGATCGGGTACGTCAATATAGAGTTTAAAATGTTGATGGAACTTGATTTACACAGTCTGGATGAGAGATCCCGTATCAACATGCTCAGTCAATACCGTTTTTTAAGAGGCCTTGAAATGGGTTTCGGCATTTGGGCCCTGACTTTTAGGGATGAAATATTCCATCATCAAAAATGGAATGTGCTGTTTTTGTTTGCCATGGGAATGGGCATTTTTGGAAGAATAAGTTCCTGGTTGTTGGACGGAAGCCCGAATTGGCCCAGCATGTTCTTTTTGTTTTATGAAGCGATTGGATGGTTGATCATATTCGTTCATACCCGAAAAACCCTCTCCCATGCTTATCGGTGAGTCAAATAAAGCTGATACAAGGCGCTCACTGGTTTTGGCCGGTGGGGGCATGAGGGTGGCTTATCAGGCAGGCGTATTAATGGCATTGGAGGAAGCAGGTATGACATTTCATCATGCAGATGGCACCTCTGGAGGGATATTTAACAGTGCCATGTTGGCGTCAGGGCTGGATAGCCGCACGATCGCGCAGAGATGGCGGAAATTGAAGATCAAATACTTCCTGTCCACCCGGCGCGTGGGTGAATACCTGAAGCTCTGGAAAATGGAAGGTATGGGGGACGCGGATAACATCAGGAAGAAGGTCTTTCCCCATTTAGGGATTAAGATGGAATCGGTCCATAAACTTAAAATGCCGGTTACCTTTAACGTGTGCAATTTTACCGAAAAAAGCGTGCAAGCCATCCCTGCACCGGTGGTTACCGAAGACCATCTGATAGCAGGCGTATCCTTGCCTATTTTTATGCCCGCTATCAAAATCAACGGTGACTGGTACATTGATGCGGTGTGGATAAAAGACGCCAACCTGATGGAAGCAGTAAAAAGAGGGGCGGAGGAAATATGGCTTGTATGGGCAATCGGCAACTATCCGTCCTATCTGGGAGGGGCATTGCACCAATACGTACATTCCATTGAGATGAGTGCAAACGGTGCCTTGTGGGAAGAGTTTGAGCAGATAAAGCTTCTGAATCACCTGATATCCCAAGGGGAAGCTGTCTATGGGCAGAAAAAACCCATCAAGTTATTTGTGATCAAGCCCCCTTTCCCACTACCCCTGGATTCCGATCTGTTTTTTAACAGGGTCAGCACCAGGGAGCTCATTAATATGGGCTACGAGCACGCCAAAACCTATCTGCATAATTGCCCCGGGGATGGGGAAGTTATGGACAATCAAGTAACGAAAACCCCGGATACAGGGGATGTGCTTTCATTCAGGGGGACATTTGTCAATCTCATTGAATGGGGAGGAAAAAGCACCAAGTTGCGTTACTACGTTTATTTCCGGTTCGCGGAACATACAGAACAGGAGTATCATTTGGATTTGTTTTCCAGCGTATTTATAGCTAATTTGAAAACTGAATCCCCTGTTTTTTTTCATATTATTCGGAAAAGAAATACCAATGGAAATATTATTTTGGAGGCTGAGGCGGATTTGATCATCACCGGAACAGCTTATAGGTTGAGGGTAGAATGGGTATTAAAAGGGGCTATAAGTTATATGATGGGTTTGGAATTCAAGAAATCCAGCTTTTTGATTTATCCGAAATCCGGCGTGAATCCAAAACCGGTCTGTGAGTGTGTTTTGTATCAGTCATTTTTGGATAGGGTAAAGGCATTGCTTTCAACCCATTTAAGAAGAAGGGATGGAACCAAAGGGGGGTTATTAAAAAAATATGCTATGATGTCAAAATTTATGGATTATGAAGTTTGAGAAAAAACCAATGGTCAATTGGTATGATCCCAAACAATTGGCTTTTACCGGGGTAAAGACAGTACTTTCTAGTCTGTTTGGCAATTTTGCGGACCGAAGGGAAATGCAGGCTGCCTTGGATCAGGAGACCCTGCCGTTTGATTATTCCCATAAAGAAGAAATCTGGGTGGACTATATTTCTGACCTGGGGGATGGCTTTAATCCCACCTATACGCTGGCCCATCTTTTGGCGAAGGACCAACTTGAAATTGAAGGGAAGCCTCTTAAAAGAGGAGATATTTTGGTGATGGGAGGAGATCAGATATATCCTACACCTGAAATGGATGAGTATGAGAACCGCCTGAGAGGACCTTACAACGCCGCTTTTCCAAAAAATGAGGAGGACAAAGGAAGGCCCGACGTCTATGCAATCCCCGGAAACCACGACTGGTATGACGGTCTTACCAATTTTCTGAGGTTATTTACCCAGAAAAGATCCCTGGGCAACTGGCTGACCCGACAGACCAGAAGTTATTTTGCTTTGAAGCTGCCGCATGATTATTGGCTGATTGGAGTTGATATTCAACTCAATGCCGATATCGACTACCCACAAATCTGCTATTTCAAGGAAATCGCGCAAAACCATTTCACCGCATCGTCCAAGATTATCCTATGTACCGCAGAACCTTCGTGGGTCTTCCGGTCTTTTGACCAAGCCAACACCGCCCATGAAAGGTTCAAATTTTTCATAGACAGGGTCTTGTATGGAAAGGATGATGAAGCCTACGAAGAAAAAAACAAAAACATCCAAGTCACCACCATCCTTACGGGGGATCTTCACCATTATGCCCGTTATGAAGAAACTACCAAAAGAAACAGAATATGCCAGTTGATAACCGCAGGTGGAGGAGGCGCATTTTTACACCCAACCCATACGCTTAAAGATGAGATCAGCCCCATTGATGGCCACAGTGCTAAGTTGCAGCAGGTCTTTCCCTCAAAAGCCACTTCGGTGAGGTTGAGTTTTTTGAACCTTTTGTTTCCTTTTTATAGCCTGACCATGTTGGTGTTGTTCGGGATACTTCATCTGTTCACTTCGTGGATACTGCAAACAAAGACATTTGAGGGGGGGACTTTTATGGAAAAGCTTGGATCAATAGAGCTGTTCAATGGAGGGTTTCAACCTTTTCTGGCGGTAATCGCAGAAGGAACAGCGCATAATCCGGGGGCGGTTTTTCTGAATATTATGCTGTTGATAGGCATCGTGATGTTTACCGATGTAAAGTGTGGAAAAAAGAAATGGAATTACCTGGCAGGAGGAATACACGGATTGCTTCACCTGGCAAACTTTTATCTGTTGATCTGGTGGTTTTCCCGGATTAACCTCCATCATTTGGAGCTGCCTGTCAACAATGTTCAACAGGTACTGTTGTTTTCCGCTGAAATGGTAATCATTGGCGGGATCATCAGTGCCGTGATTTTTGGAATATATCTGACTTTTAGTGTTTTGGTTTTAAAAAACCACATCACAGAAGCGGCCTCGTCCTACAGGTGGGAAGGCTATAAAAATTTTCTGAGGCTTCATCTGACCAAAGATGCCCTGACCATCTATCCCATCGGGGTGGACCAGATAGTCACTGACTGGAAAAATGTAGGTACAGAAGAAAACCCCCGGTTTGAAGGGGGGCCTGTAGACTATTCGCTCATAGAAAAACCCATAATTATCAAAAATGAAAAAACTGTCTAAGCCAATAACAGAACTGCAATCCGAGTATGATTTTGTAGTTGTAGGTTCAGGTTACGGGGGCAGCATTGCTGCTTCCAGAATGGCCCGGTGCGGCCAACAGGTATGTTTGCTGGAAAAAGGCAAAGAATTTTTGCCAGGCCAGTTTCCCACCAACCTTAGGCAGGCAGCCGGGGAGATGAATTTTATCAGAGGCAAATCCCCGGGGATCAACCGGAACGGGCTATATGAATTCACCATAGGGAACGGCATCAATGTTTTTAAAGGTTGTGGATTGGGGGGGACCTCCTTGGTGAATGCCAACGTATCCATCAGGCCTGAAGATAGGGTAATGAACGACAGGGCTTGGCCTGAGGCCATTCGGGATGATTTGGAATCCTTTGAAGAGGGCATGAAAAGGGCCTGGGAGATGCTCAAACCCAATCCTTATCCGGAAAACACCAACGGTTATCCCGTTTTGAAGAAAACGGAAGCCATGCGCAGATCAGCCGAATTTATGTCAGAACCTTTCAGGCTACTGGATATCAATGTGACATTTGAGGATAAGCAAAATCATGTAGGCATCAAGCAGGCCAAGTGCACCAATTGTGGGGATTGTGTGACCGGGTGCAATGTAGGGGCAAAAAATACCACTGCCATGAACTACCTTCCTGATGCGTTTAACCATGGAGCGGATATTTTTACAGAGATCCACGTGAGGTATCTGGAGAAGCAAGGGGATTTCTGGCGGGTTTTTTTTCATCCCGTCAATATAGGCAGGGAAAACTTTGATGCACCCTTGATGTTTGTCACGGCCAAAAATGTGATCCTGAGCGCAGGATCTCTAGGCTCTACAGAAATACTGTTGCGTTCGGCGGAACATGGACTGCGGCTTTCCGATAGGTTGGGAAAGAGGTTTACCGGTAATGGAGATGTACTGGGCTTTGGATACAATAATGATGTGCCTATCCACGGCATAGGCCTAGGTAACCGGGGGACGGATCAGGTCGCTAAAGTAGGCCCTTGCATTACCAGTGTGATAGATATGAGGGAAAGGAAACAACTGGATTCCGGGATGACATTGGAGGAAGGTACGGTACCCGGCCCTATCCGGGGCATCATGGCCAAATCCCTGATCACTTTTTCCAGGCTGGTGGGCAAAGACACTGACAGGGGAATAGGAGACTATCTGAGGGAAAAATGGCGGGAACTGAAAAGTCTGGTAATGGGCCCCTACCATGGGGCGGTGGACAATACCCAGATTTACCTGGTGATGACCCATGATGATGGCAATGGGGAAATGGAATTGAATGACGGGAAATTGAGTATCAACTGGCGCGGCGTGGGAAAGCAGGAAATTTTTCATAAGGTAAATGGGGAAATCTTAAGTGCCACCAAAGCATTGGGAGGCACCAAAATTCCCAACCCTACCTGGAACAGATTGATGAATTATGATTTGGTAACCGTACATCCTTTAGGGGGTTGCGGTATGGCTGATGATGCTTCAGAAGGTGTAGTGGACCATAAGGGGCAGGTATTTTCCGAAAAAACAGGCACCGCTTTACACCAGGGGCTTTTCGTCATGGATGGGGCGGTGATCCCCAGACCGGTGGGGACCAATCCCCTGCTGACCATCAGTGCCCTTGCCGAAAGGAGTTGCAAGGTGATCGCGGAGGAAAGAGGGTGGCCACTATCCTATGAGTTTGATCCCCCCAAAATAGAGGATCAGGATACCTCTTTTAAGGGTACGGGTGTCCAGTTTACCGAAACCATGCGTGGCTTTTTTGGATTGGGGGAATTGGAGGACTACGGTGTGGGATTTGAAAAGGGTAAAAAGGAAAAGAGCGAATTTGAATTCACGCTGACCATACAAACCGAGGATATCAATGATTTTGTGAAAGACCCGGATCACCCTGCTAAGATGGTCGGCACCATGCTGGCTCCGGCGATATCCCCCTATCCCATGACCGCTTTGAGAGGACAGTTTAACCTGTTTATCGAAAACCCAGCCGCTCCCGACAGAAAAAAAATGGCATACACAGCCCATTTGAAAAGCAAGGAAGGAACGGATTATTATTTTGAAGGCTTCAAAGATGTGTACAACGACAGGGTGATTGACGTGTGGAAAGATACGACGACACTTTTTATCAACTTGTATGAAGGATACTCTTCAGAGGGCAAGCTTTTAGGGAAAGGTAAGTTGGTGATTCGAATAGCTGACTTGATCCGGCAGTTAAAGACCATCAAAGCGATTCATGCACAGAACAAAAGGGAAGGACTCAAAGCGGTAAGCACCTTTGGTAGGTTTTTTGCCGGCCATGTGTTTGATACCTATTTCAGGTTCGGCTCTTAAATTTACCGTTTCCAACCTATCCGGCAGAAGGACGAAAACCGCTTGCCGGGTATTTTTTCAACGTAATAAAACCCGCATAGCAGGTGACGCTATGGAACGGATTTTACAGGATTTTGGCGTGCGTTTTTGCGGGGGAACCAAGCAAAAACCATGACAAAATCCCTATAGGAATGGAAACCTATATAAAGCAACGTCAAACAGAGGTTAGGATCAGTTTATTTGATACCCAAAACTCTGCTTTGGTTGTTCAAATGGACTGATAGGATACAGGATTTTGGGTGTATACATCAAAATTTGATAATTTTTATTAATTTCGGGCATGATTATAATTGTTTTTGGAGTAACGGGCAGTGGCAAAAGTACTGTGGGGGAATTACTTGCCCGAAGGATGAAAATGCCGTTTTTTGACGGTGATAATTTCCATCCGGAAGCCAATAAAAATAAAATGAATAAAGGGATACCGCTGACGGATGAGGATCGGATTCCATGGCTGGAAAATATTGCGGATAATATCATTAAATGGGACAAAAGCGAAGGGGCCGTGGTGGCCTGTTCTGCCCTGAATGAAAAATACAGGAAAATATTACAGGTGGTACCCGATATACAATGGGTATTGCTGGACGGAGGAAAATCACTGATAGCGGAAAGACTGAACAGCAGGGTCGGGCATTTTATGAACCCCGCGTTGCTAAATTCACAGTTTGATACCTTGGATATCCCCAACTACGGGATTCGTGTATCCATCAGGTCTTCTCCCGAATCAATTGTCAATTTCATTTTTGAACAAATCAATTCATTGGAAACCAAATCTGAATTCGGAATAATCGGCATGGGGGTAATGGGAAAAAGTCTCGCCCTTAATCTCGCGGATAAAAATGTGCAGCTTTCTATATATAACCGGCATGTAGAGGGCAGTGAAGAAGGAATTGCTCAACGGGTTTTGGAGGACAATCCGTCATATGTTAATATAAGGGCATTTGATAATTTCAATAAATTCATCCATTCTCTGTCCTCTCCAAGAAAAATCATGCTGATGATCCCGGCAGGTAATGCTGTGGATATGCAGATTGAACAATTGCTGCCTTTTCTGGAACCGGGTGATGTTTTGATTGACGGAGGAAATTCATTTTATAAGGATACGAACGTAAGGCATAGGCAACTTGAATCCAACGGCATACATTACGTGGGCGCAGGCGTGTCAGGAGGAGAAGAGGGGGCGAGAAGAGGACCTTCAATTATGCCTGGCGGAACAAAAGAGGGCTATGCACTGGTAGCCTCTTATTTTGAGAAAATGGCTGCCAGAGACAAAAACGGCAGGCCCTGCACGGCTTATGTAGGTCCCGAGGGGTCTGGACATTTTATAAAAATGGTCCATAACAGCATAGAATATGGAGAAATGCAGGCCATCACAGAAGTCTATTATTTATTGAGGTATTATCTCGATCTTGATCCAAAAGAAATTGCGTCCATTTTTGAATCCTGGCAGCAAACCGACCTGGGAAGTTATCTTTTGGACATTACTACCGATATTCTTGGAAAGTATGAAGGGGAAGAGCTTTTACTGGATAAAATACTGGATCAGGCCGCCCAAAAAGGAACCGGAGGATGGTCAGTCAATACAGCTTTGGAATATGGTGTCCCTTATGGTGTACTGACAGAGGCAGTGATGGCCAGAAATCTTTCAGCAAAAAAGCCGTTCAGACTCATCGCTTCAGGTTTATATAACCCGGAGCGTTTGACGGGTTTGGAGGACAAGAACAAGTTCATTGACCGCTTGCAGGCTGCCTACCAGGCCTGTAGGATTATCAATCATGATGTGGGTTTTGCCCTGATGCTGGAAGTGTCCGAGAAAAACGGCTGGGGGCTGGACTTCTCGGAAATAGCAAGGATATGGACCAATGGCTGCATCATCCGATCGGTAATGATGGAGGAATTGGCGGATATTTTTAAAGAAAATAGCCGCTTATTGTTTCATCATGAAGCGGTGACGGCGCTTAAAAGTTACCAGCAGGATCTTTCCTATGTGGTAGGCCAGGCATTGCAACATGGGTTTTCTGTTCCTGTCCTTTCCAACGCCATCAATTATTTCCTGGGAGCGATTACGGCCAGTTCCCCGGCCAACCTGATACAGGCCCAAAGGGATTACTTTGGAGCCCACACCTATCAGCGGATGGACGCTGATCCCTCTACATATTTTCATACCCGCTGGTCTGAATAGCTTGGATGAGCGATTTCTTTATATATAATCTTTCTCTCTAAACAGCACGGGCTATCTGGACCGGATTTCCTTTTTCATAAAAGACAAATAAGCCATAGCGAAGCAAATCACAGTGGCTGATATCAGTCCGGTAAGTTGACCCCAAACCAACATGACACTCTGCCCCAATGGAAGGGGACTGGGAATCGTGCCATAAATTTGTTCCGAGGTAAGTGGGCTGAGGCTTCTTATGGACGGGGTAAGCAGGGTGGTGGTGGCATCACTATACAACTGGCTGGGAAGAATCCTAAGGAGGTTTATGACAAATTCCTGGTACCGTATGATTTCTTGGGGTGTGGCCATTTCCGAAGGAGCAGCCACCTTGGCGATCATATTGACAATGATACCGTAAAATACTGTCAAAAACAGCCATACTGCGATGCAGGAGAGGGCAGAAGTGGCCGCCTGTCGGAATCTAACTGAAAAAAAGATGGAAAGGTTCAGCCAAAATGCCACGTAAAAGATGCTTACCAGGATGAACAACATGATGCGTAGAAACTCTTCTACAGTGGGAGCTATACCTATTTTTATAAGTCCAAGGCCCAATACCAAAAAACCGAGGGCAAAGAAAAGGATACTGACTACCAGAAGTGCGGCGGTAAATTTGGCATTGATCCAATGGTCCCTGTAGATGGGTTGGGCCATTATCCTTCCAAGGGTACCCCGGTTTTGTTCCGAGTTAATGGCATCAAAACCCAATCCTATACCCAATAAAGGTCCCAAAAAACTAACAAACACCACAAAAGAAGGAAGCCCACTCCCTGAAGCGGTGAAGAGGTTCAGAAAAAAGAACGCATCATCGGAGTCGGCGGATTTTACGGCCTCGCGGAAGTTCATCAAGCCGGCTATTAAAGAGCCGGCACAGGCGATGATGATAATTGCAGCCAATATTGTCAGTCTCCAACTTCGCACATGATCAGAAATTTCCTTATGAACGATCACCCAGAATGGGTGATGGGTGTTCCATTGACTTGTCCGTAGAGGAGACCATTTCAGTGTTCGTTTATCCCGAACCAGCTCAGATAACGTTTGTTTGGCTTGGCGTATGATTTTCATGTTTCTTTCCTCCTTCAAAATAAAGTTGATAAATATCATCCAGACCATAGGATTTTCTGCTCAGATGGTACAATTCTGCTCCTGCATCTACGATGGTCTGAGCTATGACAGGCGTAATATCCTCAGAGCAGCCGATGTTAATCCACCCTTCTGTCTGCTTATCAATTTTTTCTACAGCTTTCAATTGGAGAAGTGCGGTGTGCAGTCCGTTTTTAGAGAGGGCAGGGGAACCACCTACTTTTACTTGGATCATAAAGTTATGGTTTGAAAAAAGCTGGTTGGATAGCTCTTGGATATTGCCCACGGCTTTAAGTTGTCCACTGACAAATAAGCCTACCCGATCGCATACCTGTTGGACTTGATGAAGGTGATGTGAAGATAGCAAGACGGTCAAACCCTCTTCCCGGCTAAGTTTTTGGATCAGTTCCAATAGTTCCCGGACACCATTAGGATCTATACCCAAGGTGGGCTCATCCAAGATGATAACAACAGGGTTTTTGATCAATACATCTGCTAACCCCAACCGCTGCCGCATCCCTCTGGAGTATTTTCCGGCCTTTTTGTTCGCGTCTTTGCCTAATCCCACCTTTTCCAAGAGTTCAGAGGCTTTCTCCTGTGCGATGGTTCCGTGCATTCCGTTTAGCCGGGCGGTATAAAGCAGATTTTCCATACCTGTCAAATCTTCATAAAACCCTACATCTTCCGGGAGATAGCCCACTTTCCGTTTTACTTCAACCGGATGGGTGGTGGCATTAATGCCACAGACACAGGCTTTTCCGGAACTGGGTTCTGTCAAACCCAACATCATCAGGATGGTGGTGGATTTTCCCGCCCCATTGGGTCCGAGTAGTCCGAAAACCTCCCCTGTTCTGATTTTCAGATTCAGCCGGTCCACGGCTGTATAATCACCGTACTTTTTGGTCAATTCAACTAACTCGATGATGTGATCCACTGCTTACCTCCTTCCATATTTCTGGAACAGGTGATATATACCGCCCAGTACGACCAGTATCACCGTAAACCCAAACCAGCCCATGACCATTGATGTTTTTACAGATACCCTGAAGGAGGCCCTTTCGGTCACTTCCGGCGTATGGGCTTCCAATGTGGCCATATAATCACCAGGTATTGCCCTGCTGGATGCCTTGATAGTGGCAAAGACCTTGGTGTTTTCACCTGGTTCAAGGGAACTTATCTCATTGGGCTCAAAGATTACATCCCAATCAACGGGTACTTTGCGGTCCAGTTTGATGCCGGAAATAGGAGAAGAGCCAGTGTTTCTGACCAACAACTCCACGCGTTTTTCTCCTCCCGAAGTGATATTGCTGCTAAGAAGCCCTGTAGGCGTGGTCAGTTCCATCTCATAGGACCCTTTGATCACCGTTTCCAGTTCAAGATCAGCAGATGAGGCATTGGTGTAAGCCTGGATAGGGATTTTATAGGTGTCTGCTTTTATTTTACTGGGAGGGTTCACCTCTATGGTTAAGTCCTGCGTGTGGTTTGCCTCTACATTCACAGAACTTACCTGTTTCCCATTAGCTTTGAAATTCACGTTCCATCCCCTGGGAGCATTGGATCTTAATGCATACAATTGGGGCTCTGCAGTCATGTTTTTCAGCTTGGCATTGTAGGTGAAAGTGGTATTGCTGTGTCCTTCGATATTGGCTTGATTGGAAGTAAATTCCGTCCTAAAAGTACCCGTTTCCGAGACATTTATCGTTAACGGCAATACGGTAAATCCGCTGGCAATTACCTTGAAATTATAAGTGCCTTTTTCGATTTTGAGCGGTACCTCAACTTTAAGTGACAGGCTTTTCTTTTCACCTGGCAGCACGGATATTTTCCCTATGCTCCATCCGCCTGATTTCAGAGAATAGTCCCATCCCTCCGGGAGACCGCTCAAGGAGATTGCCACATCTCTTATGCTGCCACTGTTGTTGATTACTTCAATGCTGTAGTCAATGGATTCACCCGGTGGTACGGATAATTCCGTATAGGGTGTATACAAAGCCACACTATTGGCATGTGCAGTGTGGCCACCTAACGCGTTTATCCACGCTATGTGGATCATGATAAGAATGAACCTGTTTGTACTTGTGGACAGTAAAAAACCTTTCATAATCTCTTAATGACTTTTGGTACAAAGTTCAAAACTATAATCCAGCGAATAATTTTGAAATCCATGAAATGTTAAAAATTGTTAAAAAATTATCTTCTGAATTATCGGTATATTAGGCTTATGAAACGAGTTTCTGTGGGGTATGTGAAATTATATAGTAAGTATGTTCTTAAATACAGGTGATCGTTAGATGCCCGCTCATTGATTTTTAGAAAGACTTTGTCTGTATAACATACAATCTCCATTATGATCCGATTCGGTACCTCTACTTCTTTGCTGATTTAGTAGTACGTATAAATGGTCAGCTCACTGCTGCCCTGACCTGTAGCCGTCCTGGAGACAGGGAGGCCTTTGACATCGTAAGTATAACCCAGCTGATAGTGCAAGCTAGTCCCCCCGTTTCGACGACAACCTTTCCGGGTAGGTTAGGTTGGATATTGATATTTGGGAGAACATCGAAATAAGGCACTGGATTAGGTTTGTCTATATATTCCCCGAAAGTGAATTGGGTCAGTAGTCTCCAGTTTTCTGGCCCGTCAGGAACCATTTGTTTAATGGAATGAATGTTTCCGCTGCTATGGTATGTGTAAACTGTATGAATACTGATGTCCAGATTTCCATTTAGTTGACGTTCATACATCGTTTGTCCTATGAGTTCTCCGGCACTGTTGTAATCATAATGGGTATAGGACCGGAGGTATTCATCTACTTTTTTTTCTGATTTGATGATCTTATTGTCTAAATATGAAAATACTACTGTCGCTCCTCCGGGTTCTTCTTCGATAACAACAACTTTCTCCCATTCATCATACTTGTATAGATTGACACCGCTGTACTTCATAGGTGTTTCGGTTTCCCAAAACACTTTATGGATTTTGCCGCTTGGATGATATTCGAACAATTTTTTGGCCTTCCAGTGTCCAAGGGTTTCATGGGCTTTCAGTTTGCCTGAAAGTTCATCATCCAGAAGTTCAAGTTCAAAGTTTAGGTCTTTGCCTAACATCAAAGAACCTGTGGTTTGGATTATCTCAAATGTCAATGAGGAGTGACCTTTTATGACCCCGTCATTTACAGGTAGTACCTGAAACGTTACAGAAGTGACTCCTTTTTCAGCAGGGAGATGGATTTTATTTTCGTCGTCAGGGGAGGGCCAAAGGGAAAAAAGATCGTTGTTCTGTGGATTGTGAAGCATAACCGTGATACTTCCCTCGCTGGGTACTGGATCAGAGAGGCTGATTTGTACCATGAGGCCTTCCGAAGTATTTTCCATCAATGTAGCGGATGGAATGTCAAAATTCGCTCTTACTTTTTGCTGTTCGGGAGAACCGGGCTTCATGTTTTCGTCCACGTTGCAGGCAAGGAATGCCAAAACCATCAGGCAGATACCAAGGCTTTTTTTTGGATTATTCATTATTCAGTCAGAAATTTTTTCTGTTAGATGGAAAAATCAGAATAGAGGTTGCTCGGTCGTGAAAAAAATCTGCCTTTATAACCTGAGTTTCGACTCTGTTTATCAAAAATTTTTAACAGCAGTAAAACCTGCTTAGCGGGTGGAATTACTCTTATCCCACCCAACCCCCTCCCAACTCTCTGTGTCCTCTGTGGTATACCCCAAGGATGAAAATACCAATCCGAATCGAAAATCAAATGAAGTAATGTCAATCGAACTCAGCTTTATATTGCTTTGCCCAGATGGTATACTTCACTCGTATATTTCTGTCGATAATCCACAGGTGACATATCTGTATATTTTTTAAAAACTTCCCTGAAAGCTTTTGGGTCATTATACCCCACGGCATACATTACTTCATTGACTTGTTTTTGACCCTCCTCCAACTGAAGTTTGGCAGCTTCTATGCGTACACGCTGAATATATTCGATGATAGAATTGGCTGTGTTTTTCTTAAATCTCCGTTCAAAGGTCCTTCTGCCCACCCCAAAGCGGTCAGCAAGCCACTCTACTGAAATTTTACTGTCGAAGTGGTTTTCTATGTACTCCTGTACTGCCAAGACCAGGTCATCCCCATGATTCTTTTGGCCCTTAAACATGGCAAAGGGTAACTGGCTTTTTTTTGCGGTGTCGAGAAGAAAATATTTGGAGGCCATAATAGCCATCTCCCTGTGCGTATATTTCTCCACCAGGTAAAGCAGGAGGTTCCAATAGGCATTGGCCCCACCGCTGGTATATAGGCCGTTTTGGTCAGTAATTACCCGGTCGTCTGCCATTTTTACATCGGGAAACATCCTCTTGAAAGCAGCGGCATGGAGCCAGTGGGTAGAACAGGTCTTTCCATTTAATAAGCCTGTGGCTGCCAAAAGGAATGCCCCAATACATAGACTCGCTACCTCAGCCCCCTGCCGGTGATGGCTGACAATCCAGGGAAGAAAACCTTGGTTGGCGGCAATGGCAGCTTCTATATCCCCACTGATTGCAGGAATAATGATAAGATCTGTGTGTGCTACATCCTGAATCAATGCATCCGGGTGAAAACTGACCGACCCATTATTTAAGCGGATATCTCTGTTAAGTCCCACAAGTTGAACGTTGAAAAAAGGAGGTTGGCCCGCATTTTTATAAAACATGTTGATGGCCGAAAACATATACTGGGGATCCACAATAGCGGCTGGCACAGCATTTTCCGGAACGATGATGGATACGGTTTTCATTTTATAAATATAATGAAGCTCCCTGTCGTAACCAACTTCTTTAAGGTGTAGGAATCATCCGTGCCATTTTTCCAAAAAGACGTTGCATAGCTCTTCCCTTTTGGCTTCCGGAATGGATTTATTACTGGATTTTCATGATTCCAATCAAGGGTGTCGTGGTCAATATGGGCCTTTATCCCCGCACTTTTTACCGAAATTAGAAGGACTTTTGGTTAATATTTTTTAATTTAATGATTTTCAATGGCTTGCAAAGCTGAACGAGCTAAGCTTCTGATCCATTGGAACACCTACTTCTTCTTTGAGAGGAATAGGTAATCAGTTGTCATTTTAACCAATTAACCCAACCCTACTCATGACGGTTTCATTTGTATTAAACGGGAAAACTGTTCAAGTCACTGCGGAAGAAGGGGCGAATCTCTTATGGACTTTGAGAGAAAGGCTTCAACTTACGGGGACAAAATATGGCTGTGGCGCTTCTCATTGCGGTATTTGCACAGTACATATGGATGGTAAACCCATTAAGGCCTGTGTCACGCCACTCGCTGCCGTTGAAGGAAAAGCCATTACCACGATTGAAGGACTTTCAAAAGACCGGTCGCATCCGTTGCAGGTGGCCTGGATAGAAGAGCAAGTCCCGCAGTGTGGATATTGCCATTCAGGCCAGATCATGCAGGCTGCTTCATTGCTGGATAAAAATCCCAGTCCCAATAGAAAGGAGATCATTGAACATATGAACGGGGTGTTGTGCCGGTGCGGAACTTACCTTAGGATCCTGAAAGCTATCGAAAAAACCATTCAAAACGCCTGAATATGGAAAAGCAAGCAGTAACTAACGGGATTTCAAGGAGAAGTTTTCTGAAGAGAGGAGGAGGCATCACTTTTATGATAGCCGCTATAGGCATTCCAGGGGTAATGGTTGCCACCAAAAACGGGAGCATGCAACTTACAGCATGGGTCCATCTGGATGCAGATGGCACGTTGACGATATACAACCCCGCCTCAGAAATGGGACAAGGAACAATGACCGCATTGCCGGCCATTTTCGCGGAAGAAATGGATGCGGATTGGACAAAAGTTAAAATCGAAAGTGCACCCGTGGAACCGGAAACATATGGCATAGGATGGGGAGGAGAAAGAGGAGGCAGCATGCTGACCGTGGGCAGCCGTTCAGTAAGCGGCCACTTTCAGAACCTACGGCAGGCAGGTGCCCAGGCCAGGTATATCCTACTGGAAAATGTTGCCGATAAATGGGGGGTAAAGCGTAGCGAATTGGAAACAGATTCCGGATTGGTGACACATAAAGGAACTGGGAAAAGAATCGCTTACGGGGAAATCGTGAAGTTTGCGAAAATACCTGAACACATTCCGGAAATTCCGGACAGCGAACTTAAAAATCCGAAGGATTTCAAACTGATTGGCAAAACGTTTCAACGCTACGACATTCCTTCCAAAGTTGACGGTACTGCCTTGTTTTCAGGGGATGTCCATATTGAAAACATGGTATACGGCATGGTGAAAAGATCCCCTGTGAACGGAACAAAACCCGAGCTGAAAAACAGAGGGGAGATAGAAAGCATGAAAGGTGTCCTGGAAATAGTACCCTTAGATTATGGGATAGGAGTAGTGGCCCAGAGCATGGAGACTGCCTTAAAAGCGAAGGAGAGACTGGAGATCGACTGGATAGGGGAGGTGGAGGCCTCGCATCACAACAGTGAATCTGCTTATTCAGCCTATGAGGAAATGGCCAAATCTGACCACACGGGCAACATCATTTCGCAAGCCGGGAATATGGGAAGTGAAATCCTTAGGGCCAGCAGGATCGTACAGGCAGACTATAAAAACGATTACATCTATCATGCCCAAATGGAGCCGTTGAATGCCGTAGCCCATATCAAGGAAAACTCGGCAGAAGTATGGGTGGGCACCCAGGCGGCTGACGGAACCAGGTCTGCCATTGCCGACCACTTGGGTATAGATTTTCAGTCCGTAAACTTACATACTTATTACCTGGGAGGTGGATTTGGGAGGCGGTCTATGGCTGATTATGTATTGGAGGCCGTTGACCTTTCCAAGGCCGTAAAGCTTCCCGTAAAGCTTCAATGGACAAGGGAAGATGATATTCAATACGGTGCTTTCAGACCCATTTCTTTGCAAAAACTGGAAGCCGGAATAGACCATACGGGCAAGATCAATGCCTGGAAACATGTGGTCATCGGTACAGGGGGAGGACTCTTAGGATCAGGAGCTGATATTCCTTTTTACGATATTCCAAACAAACACATAGAAGTACGTAACATTGACCATGGTGTTCGGACAAAGCATTGGCGGGCAGTAGGTCATGGACCCAATAAATTTGCCATTGAAACTTTTATGGACGAAGTGGCGGGGGAATTGAAACAAGACGCCTACCAATTGAGAAGGGATTTGATGAAAAATCATCCCAGAGCGCTTAAAGTTCTGGATACCGCGGCTGAAATGGCAAATTGGGGAAGCCCTGTTCCCGAAGACAGAGGGATGGGGATGGGTTTTGCTGAACGAAGCGGGTCCTTGGCTGCCGGGGTTTGTGAAATATCAGTTGATAAAAATACAGGTAAAATTAAAGTGCACCGGATTTGGGCCTCATTGGACGCGGGTACGGTTGTGCATCCTGCAAATGCCAAATACCAGATGGAAGGGGCTCTGGTCATGGGATTGAGCAGTGTATTGATGGAGTCCATTACTTTCAAGGATGGGAAAGTGCAGCAAACCAATTTCCATAATTATCCCATATTAAGGATGGAGGATGCGCCGGAACACATTGAAATTGAAATCGTTCCCTCATCAGAAAAGCCAACAGGCATAGGGGAGGCCGGTTTGCCCTTTATGGGTGCTTTGGTCTCCAATGCCTTTGCCAATCTTACAGGCAAAAGATTGAGGCACATGCCCTTTACTCCAGAAAAGGTACTGGCCGCCCTGAAACAGTGATTTCAAACTCGGCACAATCTATCCTGATGTCTTCGTCGTGCAGGGGTTGTGGCAGCAGGTTACAAAAGAATCCACCTGATTTGTTGGTGAAGAACCGGCGGTTGTGACAAGTACGCTGTACGGAAATAATGCCTACTTGTTTCAGTTTCCTGATCAGCTTGGCGATACTGATTCAAAGTTGCTCTTTTTCCCCCATGTCACATTGATGGAATATTTTTTTAAGGGATCCGCGTAACCTTCGGAAAGACTCACGGCGTTTTTACCTGATGAGGTCAGGCTTAAAGTGTAACTTCGGCTATCCTCCGGGACGGGATGTTTTTGGACATAGGATTTGTTTCCCAGGCTGCGTGCATGGCATCCACTGTGTCCCTCTCCCGAAAAAGAGTTTACCTATTATAAAGTTTGTTTAATTTTTTGAGCAATCCCTGGTACATTCCCTCTCTTTCTTCTTCCAAGGTTGATTTGTTGTATGCGTACATGGCCTCAAGGTTATGCCAAGTCTGACAAGGGTCTGCGTAATTCCATTCGATTTCTCCATTATCGTCTGTGTAATAGTTAGGACGAAATTGCGGAAATGGCTTTTGTATTTTCCTGCCCAGCTGCTTTGGGTGGGGTCTTCAGGGTCATGACCGGGATCTATTAAATAAAGTACCGATGGCGTGTCGCCAACCCTGAAATACTGGGCCCAAAGGTGGTCTTTTGTGACAAACTTCAAATGTTTTCCCATTTCTCCATATTCTGCCAACTTTTCGAACATCATTTTGGGCCCCTCCCCGGAAAACATACCGTTATAGGTCCAGTTGATTTCCAGCCACCACATATCCGAAAACCTCGGGTCATTGTAAACTTCATTTCTACCAGGTCCGTTCCAGTTGGGGGTATTACAATCCTCTCCTGGAACTTCATCTTCTGGGCCGTATTTAAGTCCTGTACCTATTGTAATTAACCGGATTTCATTACCTATTTCCGGGTATTTGTTGAGGGCTTTTCCGAAATTGATCATATTCCCCCAGACCAAAACATAGAGGGGATGCCCGTTGAGATTTTCCGTGGCAGCTTTGAGTCGGTCCGCTGCATCAGCAGCATTTTTGGCCAAGAGGCCAGTAATCTTTCCAGGGGAGGGATATCCTCGTTGTTTTAAACCTAATTCGGTAAAATCCGCCCGGTAAGCTTCAATTGCCATCTGGCAGGCTTCCAGTCCTTGCGTATTCCACCGATCAGGTACAATGCCCATTATTTCCAATTCGTCCGCATACCATAATAAATGGACCAAGGACTGCCTGTCATCCGGATCCCCGCTACCGATATGTATGTCAGTAAAAACAAAAACTTTTGGTTGCTCTTTTTGCGCATTGGCATGATAAAAAACCGGAAACAAGGCAAGTGATATACACAGTTTATACATGTAGATTAGGGATTTGACTTACATTTCATTTTAAGCATTTTATTTTACTACTCAAAACTTTACAATGCCGCTTCAAGAAATTTCTCCTAAAACTGGATGCTCGCTGTGCAGTTCCAAACTGTCTTGCAGTGCTTTATATACAGATTTTCATAAATTGGGTCTTTAAACCCATTTATATGTACAACGTATTTTGTTTGGCTTTCTCCTTTTTGTTTTTCCAATATTCATTTTCCCAGTCAGTTAACCTTCAACAGCTTTTGGAGGAGGAGGTGTTGGGTTTCCGGGGAGATGTGGGCATATACGTATTGCACTTAGAAACAGGGGAGGAGGCAGCTATTCATGCAGATACTATTTTTCCCACGGCCAGTATTGTCAAAGTGCCTATTCTGGTAGGGGTTATGGATAAAATAGAGAAAGGAGAACTGAAATACCATCAAAAACTGGTTTACAGGGACTCCATTAAGTATGGGGGATCCGGGTTGATGCAGTTTTTTGTGGACAGTACCGAAACCGAACTCAGTGTTTTGATGTCTCTAATGATCACTTACAGCGACAACACCGCTTCTTTGTGGTGTCAGGCGTTGGCTGGAGGAGGGGAAAGGATCAACGAAATCATGCAAAGTCTCGGGTTGGAACATACACGGGTGAATTCCCGCACTTCCGGTAGAGAAGATATCTGGAAAAAATATGGCTGGGGCCAGACCACTCCCAGGGAAATGGCCCGGTTGCTGGTCGGTATTCGAAAGGGTGAGGTCATCAGTCCCGCCGCTTCCGGGAGGATGTACCGTTTGATGAGCAATATCTTTTATGATGAATATGCCTTGTCGGCCATACCTCCCCATATTCAGACTGCTTCCAAGCAGGGAATGGTCAACGCCTCAAGGTCAGAACTGGTATTGGTCAATGCCCCCAATGGGGACTACGTTTTTTATATAGCCACCAAAAACAATGAAGATCAAAGGTGGGAGGAAGACAACGAAGCCTATGAGCTGCAAAGGAGGATCAGTGGTTTGCTATGGCGGTATTTTGAGGGAGATGGATGAGCTATCGTAAAATAATTACCTTCTTCTCCAGTTCCTGTTGGATTTCTTTTTTGGTTTAGGTATGGCTTCTTCTTTCATAACCCCTTCAAATGGATAGGGATGATCCTCTACCACCGGAATTTTCTTTCCGATTAATTTTTCGATGTCTTTTAATTCCTTTAAAGTTTCCCCATCCACAAACGACATGGCCAAGCCGGAATTCCCAGCTCTTCCGGTCCTGCCTATGCGGTGCACATAGGTCTCGGGGATGTTGGGCAAGTCATAGTTGAACACGTTGGCCAGTTCATCGATATCTATTCCCCTTGCGGCGATGTCCGTAGCCACCAGTACCTGTAATTTACCACTTTTGAAATCATTCAAGGCATTTTGCCTCGCATTTTGGCTTTTGTTGCCATGTATGGCGGCGGCTTTGACCTTTTCACGGAGCAATTGTTTTACCACCCTGTCTGCCCCATGTTTGGTCCGGGTAAACACCAGAGCAGAGCCAATCTTACGGTCCTTTAAGAGATGAAGCAACAATTTACCTTTGTCGGTTTTGTTGGTGAGAAAAAGTCGCTGTTCGATTTTGTCCACTGTGGAAGAGGGTGGTGTTACTTCCACCAGGGCTGGCTTCGTGAGAAGCGAATCCGCCAATTTTTGGATTTCCGGAGGCATGGTGGCCGAGAAAAACAAAGTTTGTCTTTTGGCGGGGAGTAAGGCAATTATTTTCTTGACATCATGAATAAAGCCCATGTCCAACATCCTGTCCGCTTCGTCCAGAACAAAAATTTCAAGTTTTCTGAGATCGATGTACTTTTGGTTGATCAGGTCAAGCAATCTCCCCGGCGTGGCAACCAAAATATCCACCCCTCTTTTCAGGGCATTGGTTTGATGAAGCTGGGACACCCCTCCGAAAATAACCGTATGGCGAAGTCCTGTAAATTTGCCATAGGCGGCAATACTTTCATTGATCTGTATGGCCAATTCCCGCGTGGGGGTAAGGATCAATGCTTTGATTCCCGGTTTCCGCTGTTTATGCTGGCTCAAGAGCTGGAGAATGGGAATGGAAAAAGCGGCGGTTTTTCCCGTGCCGGTTTGGGCACAGCCCAAAAGATCCCTGCCTTGGAGAACCAGAGGAATAGCTTGTTGTTGGATGGGAGTGGGAGTGGTATATCCTTCGTCGGCAACCGCCTTGAGGATCGAATCTATAATTCCTAAATTGTTAAATGCCATGTGGCTGAGTCTTAAAATGGACTGACAAAGGTTTAGGTTCTCTATCAGTAGGCTAAAGTTCTATATCGGCTTACAACCCGCCTTGAAATTTTTGAAATGTCGTGCAAAGGTAGGGGAATTTACCGAGCTTAAAAAGCCAGGTATCATAATAGCCGGTGGCCATGCCCTGACTATAGAAGGAATGTTAAATCTTTTACACTAAAAATGTTGTTGCTGGCATGGTTTCTTATTCTTTTGGTACGGAGGTACCTGTTTAATTCGTATTCGTCAAAGTTTTCATCCCCGGGATCAAAACTGCTGATTCTCACCCGCCCTCTGGAATGAATAAATGATTTGTTTCCTATCCACATCCCTACGTGGACTACCCGCTCTGGGCTGCTCTCAGTAGCGGGTGTTCCAAAAAAAAGGAGATCCCCGACCTGCAATTGACTCCAATCTTTCCGGTGATCAATTTCCTCCCCTTCATTTACCTGCTGGGACGCATCTCTCGGGATCACCATACCATTCAGAAAGTAGATGGTTTTCGTAAAGCCGCTACAATCTACCCCTTTCGGTGATGTGCCTCCCCAGAGATAAGGTGCTCCCATCATATCTTTGGCTGTCCGGATCAGGTTTTCATCAGAAGCAAGCCTTGTACGGACCCAGTTTTCATAGGTTACACCTTCGGTTTTCTTCATATGCCCCTTTCTTCCGTCTGGCAACATTACTGTATAAGAATGGGGGGTTTCACCGAGCATCTCAAGAATATTTCCAGCCGTAATGTCGCTGACTTTATTGTTCAACTCGTCATCTTGGTAAACATAGGCAATCATCTCAGTACAAACCAGCTTAGGGACATCAACCCATCTTTGCATCTCTGTTGCCGTCATTAAATGGATTCCTGCTGCATCTACCCAAGAGATGTATTTATCAGGTGTCTGCACAAGGTACCAGCTATCCTGCTTTTTCAGGACTTTTAGGGCGGTACCCATTAAAGCTTGTGTGGCCAGTTCCGCCGAGTGCTTTGGCTGACTGCGGATATTGGCTACGGAAAGGGTTACCAAGGCCTGTGTTTGGTTTCCAAGCCCCGGTTCAGGCAAAACCTTTATTTCATCCTTGTATCCAATGT
This sequence comes from Negadavirga shengliensis, assembly GCF_042652345.1. Taxonomy (NCBI): domain Bacteria; kingdom Pseudomonadati; phylum Bacteroidota; class Cytophagia; order Cytophagales; family Cyclobacteriaceae; genus Negadavirga; species Negadavirga shengliensis. The sequence continues at coordinate 63,082 of NZ_JBHSJJ010000014.1, read as the reverse complement.
TTTTCTCATCCAGCCTTTGAAGCAGTTCTAAATGGGCTTCCGGAAGGTCTGTTTCTCCCGTTAACTTACCATCTTTCCATTCCACTTCAAACAAAGCCACCCGTTTATCCGGGGCATGTTTTTTTTGCAGGTGAGTTATTTCCTCCTTAATTTCCGCTTGTTGATTTCCCGGCTCACAGCCAGAAACCAAAATGGGGAACAATAAAACAGACCATGCTTTCCTGATAGTGTTCATGCTGAATACGATTTACCTTCTAAAATTATAAAAAAATATCAAAGAAGGTGTTTCTGAACCATTATTCTGCATCGTCAAACCCCCTGTCCAAAAATTCCTGGTACAACCTGATATGTCGGTTGGTCATCGGGATTTTGTAGCCATCAATGAAAACGTGGATAATTTGGGTCTTCGGTTCAAAAGGATCCCCATCAGCTATAAAAAGGGTAGCATTTTTGCCGGTTTCCAGCGAACCGAGTTGGTCACTCACTTTGAACATCTCTGCGGGATTTATGGTGATGGCTTTGAGCGCTTCCTCTCTGCCCATTCCATAGGCCGCGGCAAAGCCTGCATTGAAGGGCAGGTTCCTTACATTTTCTGCACCATCCGTTCTTAAGGCTACTTTTACCCCCGCTTTATGCAGCTTGGCCGCATTGGTGTATGCGGCGTCATACCGGTCCGAATTCCGGCTGGGTAGGGATAGCACAGGACCTGTTATCACCGGGAGCTTAGCGGAAGCTATTTTATCAGCAACCCTCCAGCCTTCGGAAACCCCTGTAAGGATAACATCTAAATTCTTGTCTTTGAGCCAAGCCAAAGCAGCCACAATGTCTTTAGCTGAATTTACTTCCAAGAGTAGGGGCAATTCCCCTGAAACGGCCTTGGACAATTGCTCCATCTCGGGGTAATAAGGAAGCTCGCCACCGGCTTGTTTGAGTGTATGGTAGGTTTCTGCCCGCTCCCATATTTCATTCAGGTTTTTTAAAGCTTTTTCAGCTTCGGTTCTAATGGTTTCGTCGCTTCGGTTGTCATACGTACTTCTTTTGGCAGTGGAGGGAAACCTCAGTACCACACCCTGGTATCCTGCATACATCTGGTCCGGAGTGTAACCATTCAGGCTGATCAATGCGGCAGTTCCCGGAAAATACCCCCCCTGAGGGACCGTAAGCGTATTGGTAACCCCACTGACCCTTGTAACAGGAATGGCTACAGAGTTGGGATTGATGGCGGTCAGGGCCATCATATGGGGGGTTACGTTACCTATTTCCAGGTAATCCTGGGTTTCCGCCAGTGACCCTACTTCCACCAAGCCCAGCCGGCTCCCCCCGTCAATAAACCCAGGGTAAATATATTTGCCCCCGCAGTCGATCACCGTAGCCTCTCCGATAGGCAGGGATTGCCCAATGGCTACGATTTTTCCATGGGCTATTTCAAGATCGGTGTTTTCCTTGATGCCCTGGGTAACGGTAAACAGGGTGGCATTTCGGAGTAAAAAATGCCCTTTAACGGGCTTCACGACCTCTCCCTCAATTTGGGAAAAACCTTGAAAGGCCAGTACAAAAAAAAGGATGATGAAAACAAACCTTGCTTTATTCATATGTTGCTATTTTCTATCGTCAATACCGGTGGATTTATTGAAGGTTTAATGCCTATGTTCGAACAGGCTTCTGCCGAAGTTTGTGAAATAGAAATCTACATTCTGCATGCAATTATGCTGATGCTCTTTGATATATACCGGTTCTACGGTTTCATTGGGATTTATTTTAAGTCTTTGATCATCTTTGTCTTTTTCTATATCAAAATAAGCAATGCCGTCTATAAAGGTCATTTGCGGTACGGCATAGATAGAAAGGGGATGCTGGTCAAATATAACCAGGTCACCGTGCTTTCCTTCTTCTATAGAACCTACAAACCGGTCTATTCCCAGCTGCCTGGCAGGATTGATGGTGATCAGGGCCAGGGCCTCTTCATCACTCAGGTCCCCGTAGCGCTGTGATTTGGCGGCTTCATGGTAAAGGTGGCGGATCACTTCCCCCGAATCAGAATTAATGGAGGTGATCACGCCATTGCGGGTAAGCACAGCGGCGTTGAAGGCTGTGGAATAGTACACTTCAAATTTATAGGCCCACCAATCGGAAAAGATGGATGCTCCCATCGTGTATTTGGCGAGTTCCGGAGCCACTTTAAAACCTTCGTTAACATGTGAAAACACGATCTTATCAATATTGTATTCCCTGCACAGCTTTATCAACATGTATATTTCATCGGCCCGGTATGAATGACAATGGATGATGATTTTACCTTCAAGGATATCTGCCAGGGTCTCCAGTCTATAACTGTAAACCGGTGGGGGGACACCATTGGACTTTTTGGCAACGGCATTGTGGTATTTATTCCATTTTTTCTTGTATTCAATCGCTTCCTCAAAGCCGTTCCGGATGACGGCTTCTACCCCCATTCTTGTTTTTGGTTGGAGGTTTTTTCCCCTCCCATGCACGCGGGTTGGATTTTCCCCCAAGGCAAATTTGATAGTCCTTGGTGCTTCCTCCATCAACAACGCTGCAGGATCAAACGTGCCATAACGGTGCTTTAGCGTAATGTTTTGACCGCCAATGACATTGGCCGATCCGTGCATGGCGTGGGAGATGGTCACTCCGCCCGCCAAAGCCCTATAGATGCCGACATCGAAAGGATTGACTACATCTTCCATTTTTACCTCCGCGGTGATTGGGCTGCTTGCCTCATTAACCGCATCCAGGGCAATATGCGAATGGGCATCAATAATCCCAGGCATCACGTACTTGCCTGAAGCATCTACGATTTGGATATCTTTTTTAACATTAAGGTTCCGGCCGATTTTTGTAATGGTGCCTTTTTCCACCAGGATATCCGTATTTTCCAATACGCCATGGGTAATGGTCATTACGGTGCCATTTTTTATCAAAACGTCTCCGTTTTCTGTTTGAGAAAAGCCGGGTAACGCCCCAAACAGTAAAAATATACCGACTATCAATCCTATTCTCATTCTCAATCAGGTTTTTCCGTTTTTTTGGCCTTTATGGGAAAACTGCCGAAATCAATGATGTTTAATTTTCCCGTCAATTCATCGCCGCTTATATCTCCGTCTATTTTGATAAACAATTTGTTTCCACCGGCATCTACATGAAATTCAAACCTCATACGGGTAGCATCTACCTTTATATTCTGCATGGGCACGCTCTTTTCGCCGCCGCCGTCCGGGTCATCATAAGTAACGGTCCCTTCGTAACCATCAGCTGTTTTATTCAGTTTCCAGTGGCCTTGGGAAGTACCGGCATCTGTCTCGGCAGTATAAGTCCAATATTGGGATTCATCTTTCTTCCCATTCTTCCCGTTATTTGTCTCATATTTGAAAAGATAACCGTCTACTACCACAAAGGATATTTCTGCATCTTCATGAAATAACGTGTCAGTCAGGGCAATGAGATTGGCCATCTTTCCTTTTTCCAAGGTGCCTGCCCTTGATTCCAGTCCAAGCAAACCGGCAGGATTAATGGTCAGCGCTGCCAAAGCACCGTCTTTTGACAGACCTTTTTCTATCATTAATTTAAGATTGTCAAAAAAGTCATTTTTGGCCAGATGCTTGGTCGTAAATGAAAACGGAATCCCAGCCTTTTCGTATTCACCCGCCAGCGACAGCGCTTTATGATAGGCCTCTTTCGATCTTTTCAATCTTGCTTCATAATCAGCATGCGTTTCTTCCGGACTTTGATCTTCATTTGACCCATGTTTATCCTTCGGCAGATTCAGGGTAAGGACAACGTCGATTTTTTCTTTCCTGATGATAGGAAGGAGTTGTTCTCCCTCATTCACACCGTTCAGTACCAGATGAAACGGAGCTTCATCCCTAAGCTTGATAGCCCTCCTCATTTCCAATTCATTGGAGACTTCAAAAAGAACCGGAAGTTGCTTTTCCCATATGGGGGATAGGGCCTCCAATATTTTATTCTGTTCAGGTCGTATGGAGATACGGTTACTGGAATAGTGGCTTGTGTGCGTGCTGTGAAGACCGGCATTATGGTATAAATCCCTCCATTTGGCCATGACACCTAAGGTAGTATTGGGATACACTCCTCCGACCGTACTGAATTTGGCGTATAGGGAATGCTTCTCATCCAGTATATTGTTTTTGTCTTTATGGCCATAAAGGACCACCGCTGTGGTTCCCGGAAGCATACCATTGCCCATCGGCAGTTTTTGTGCTATGGTAAACCCCAGTTTTCGCCAATCAGCATCCTGGTCGTTATTTTGGGAGTAATGATCCAGTACGCTGAAATGCGGATGGATGCCGGCAATTTCAGGTAGAGGGTTTGACGGGTCAAAATCGGCCGGTTTTTCCGGGATGTTAGGCTTACTTACCCCTATTTTGTTGGCCATATCGATAAACCCGGGATATAAAAAAAGCGTGTCCCCTTTTATTTTTTGTGCATGGGCAGGGATATGAATGTCATCACCAATATCTTTGATTACCCCCTCTGAAAAGAGCAGGTGTTGCCTGGTAAGGATTTTCCCGGGTTCAGGAATTATCGTGGCATTGGTGATTACATAGGTATCGCTTACCCTTCTCTCTCCGGTTTTGTCGCTTTGGGCAAATGATATCGTTCCGGATAACGGAAGGGTCAAAAGTAAGATCACCACAAAAGGTCTCCAGATGACTGATGGCATTCAAATAGGCTTTTAGAAACTGGGGGGCAAAATAATGAATCAAGGAATGATATGTAAACTTTCTTCTTCAAAAGTCTGCTTTTGGTAGAAGAATGGTAATTATCTTCATTTTGATACCTGACGCTGTAAGGGAGAAAAATTTTCTCTATTCCGCTGAAAAGAATATAAGTAGCGGCCTGAAAGGATTTATTTTACTCGGTGCAAATTTGGATTTTTACTTAAATTTTGTAAAAAAAAATAGTTATATTGGCAGTTAATTTTAAATATCCCAATGAATAAAAGTTCTCTCTTCAAGGAGCTGTTTACCAACATAAAGACCACAGGTGCCATTACTTTTAGTTCTAAATCTTTGGTCAACAAAATGTTATCTTTTGCAAATTTCAGAGGTGCCAAAACCATAGTGGAGTTGGGGGGAGGAGATGGGAGCATTACGAAGGGGATTATAGATAGAATGGATGATGACGCCACGCTTCTGGTTTTTGAAATCAGTGAAAATTTCTGCAAAAATCTAAAAAAACAATTCAGAGGGGAAAATGTTAAAATCATCTGTGATTCGGCTGAAAACATGGACAAATACCTGGAAGGAAGAACCATAGACCTGATCCTTTCTTCTCTTCCCTTTAGCCTTATTCCTAAGGAGACCAGAAGCATGATCTATAAAAAGAGCAGCCAATTTTTAAAACCCCACGGCTTCTTTATCCAAATTTGTTATTCTTACTTGCTAAGGTTCCAGTTTGCCTCATATTTCAGAAGTATCAGGACTGCTTTTACCCTAAAAAATTTTCCGCCGGCTTTTATCATTATCTGCAATGTCTGAATCCGAAATAGGTATTGATATCCGGATAAATTTTTTAAATTAGTAAATATGAAAAATGAGTTGTTTAAGGGAAGAGGGGCGAGTATACAACCAAAAAACCCCTATTCAAAAACGGATACGGTCCAGGAATATTTAGAGGGGATTGACGAGCCGGCTATTACCGAAAAACCGGCCACAGCATACCTGTTTATCCAAGCCAAGTCTGCATTAAGCAAAAATGACAGCCCTGATCTCAGGCTTAGCTACTCGGTTAATCCGTATTCGGGCTGCGAACATGGCTGCATATATTGTTACGCAAGAAACAGCCATCAATATTGGGGATTTGATGCAGGATTGGGTTTTGAAACCAAGATATTGGTGAAAAGCAATATAGTGGAGCAACTCGAAAAGGAGTTTAAAAGCAAAAGGTATAAACCCCAGCCTATCATGCTGTCCGGAAATACGGACTGCTACCAGCCTTTGGAAAAAAAGTTTCAACTCACCAGAGGCATTTTAAAGCTATGTCTGAAATACGGCCACCCCATAAGCATGGTGACCAAAAATGCTTTGATTGAAAGAGATGCTGATGTTCTCAGGCAGCTGGCAAATAAGCGCTTGGTTCATGTGTATTTTTCAATCAATCATTTGGATAGGGAACTGAAGCTGAAAATGGAGCCCAGAACCGCTACAGCAGAAAAAAAGCTGGAGCTGATTGATAAATTTTCAGGATATGGGATCCCTTGTGGGGTAATGGTTGCACCGATTATACCCGGGCTGAACCTATCCGATATCCATAAGATCATCCGGTTAGCCGGAGAGGCGGGCGCATTAGCGGCCGGATATACCGTTGTAAGGCTCAATGGGACCATCAAGGAAATATTTGAAAATTGGTTGAAAGAAAATTTTCCCGACAGGTACGCAAAGGTGATGCATCAGGTAGCCTCTTTGCATGGAGGAAGGGCCAATGATTCCGAATGGGGCAGGAGGATTAAGGGCACTGGACCTTTGGCCACTACGATAGAAAAGCTTTTCAGAACATCTGTCAAAAAATATCTTAAAGACAGGGAAATGCCGGATTTTGATATGACTGTATTCAAAAGCAGGGGGCAGCTTGGACTGTTTAGTTGATGGAGAGGGAAAAGAAAAATATACTCTCGGTAGCCATTATGGAAATGGCAAAGAGGAAGAAGGGCAAATATTTTACGCCCACGGATGTTGCCCAATGGCTCTATCCCTACGACTGGAAATTCTTTGTGGACGATGTAATAGCGATGATGATGGAACTGTATCGGGAAGATAAAATCGAAGTGACGCAGAAAGATCATAGTGTGGACAAAAACTTTTTCCCACCCGGTTCTGTTAAAATAAAACTTAAACATTAATTAAAGATGGAATTACCCAAAACGGATGTAGAGGTTCCTGAAGGCAAAGAAGTGGCCACACTGGGCGCAGGTTGTTTCTGGTGTACAGAAGCTATTTTCCAGCAGTTAAGAGGAGTGGAAAAAGTCAGATCGGGATTTTCCGGTGGACATCGGGTGTCGCCCGCTTACAAAGAAGTGGTAACAGGTACCACAGGCCATGCCGAAGTAATACAGATGATCTACGATCCGACCATCATCTCATTTGAAGACCTTTTGGAGATATTTTGGACCAGTCATGATCCCACTACACTCAATCGCCAAGGAGGTGATGTAGGGCCTCAATACCGTTCAGTGATATTCTATCACAGTATGGAGCAAAAAGAGATTGCGGAGGCATTCATGGATAAACTGGAACACGAAAAAATTTTTGACAGCCCAGTGGTTACAGAAATCACCGCTTTTTCCAATTTCTATCCCGCAGAAGACTACCATTCAAACTATTTTGAGCTTCACGGATCAGAACCTTATTGTCAGTTTGTCATTAAACCCAAGGTGGAAAAATTCCGGAAGTTTTTTAAAGACAGGATCAGGTCATGATGTCAATGAAAAAGACCGCATCAATCCTTGTCTTTCAGGTTAAGGACGGAGAAAATCAGGGATTCCAGGAACCTTTTGACATCCTTCGAACTCAGGTTTTTCCCCTTAAGTTCTGTCCAAGAGCCTAAATGCTGACTGAAATAAAATTGCTCAAAAGTGGTTTCCAGCAGATTAATGGCCAATGCCCTGGGAAATTCATATTTTTTACTGGCTTCAATAAACAGACCAGCTATGGTGTTTATTAATTTTTCATAAGATTCGAAAAAACCTTTTTGAAGTTCCACTTCTACTTTTTTTGTAAGATAAGCTTTGGCGGACTCCTCCACCACAATGCTGTGGAGGGCGTTTACATCCAGGTTTTTTATTTTCGGTGAAGAGTTTTCAATGTCTGTAAGCACCTCTATCATTTTCTTCAACTTTGTTTTTGGGGACGAAATGTTTTGTACATTGAAAATAATCTTAAAATCCAGTATCTCCCAATAAATGGAAATCAGGTAGACCAGCAGGTTATGTTTGTTCTCAAAATACCTGTATATCGAGGCTTCGTTAGATCCAATTTCTGATGCCAGTTTTTTGAAAGTAAAGCCTTCCAGACCAAGTTCTTTGATATGGTAAATACTTTTGTTGATTATTTTGTGGCCCAATTCAGAGGATCCCGGATTTTTCAGAAAAAGTTGATCATTTTCCGGATAATGCATCTGTATTTCCATCATTTAAATTTGGGTTTACTGTGTATTCCTTAATTTTGTTCCTGCACCACGTAAGCAGGCTTTTTGATTTTTCTGATTGTGAGTTTAGTAATTACCCGTGTCATGTCATAATATACGACGAAAATTAATATTAAAATTACCAGAAAAAAAGCCAGAAAATCGTATTTAAGAAAAAACCAGCCACCCACTAACCCCCCAATAATGTAAAAACCCAAAACAGTAAAGCGAAGCGTCAGACGTTCTTTCAATACTTTAGACCGGGGTGTAATGGGATGTAGCCATTGGGAAAGTTCGGCTCCCAGATCGGTGAACAGTCCGGTGACGTGGGTGGTTTTGACGACTCCCCCTGAAATGGTAGAAACCATGCTGTTTTGCAAACCCATGCAAAAGAGAAGTCCCCCGACAAGACATTCTGTTTCCCTTAAGGTTTCCTCATAGTAATAGTGTCCATAAATGGCTATGACCGATAAAACAAGAATCTCTATAAAGACCGGAGCTGCATGGGACAAATACCTGCCTTTTTTCGCAATGGAGCTGATCAGGTAATTGGCCAGAAAGGCGCCGAATAAAAAAAGCAGTAACCACACCAAAACAATGTACACTTGATGCCAATGTCCTTTCACCACTTCTTCAGCAAAAATGGCTACATGACCGGTAACATTGGAAGTAAAAGCAAAAAAAGCAATGACGCTGGCCACATTGGTGATGCCGGAAGCAGATGCTGTGGTGGCTGCCAGCAACAGGTTTTCTTTAATTGAGCGGCGCTCCTTATTTTTTTTCAGCATTACTTTACAGTTTACCTTGAAAAAATAAGTTTGGCAATGCCTCTTGTTTCCATCCCAATATCAAAATTGAGGATGAGTTCGTCATCGTTCAGCTCTTTGATATCGAACAATTCCATGCTGCCGTCTTCGTGATCTATCCGCAGGATGTGGCCCCTCCCTTTGATCGTCCAGGTAGCTGCCGCCATTTTCTGGCCATTCTTATAAAATTTAACACGGTTGTCTTCCGTGAATACCCATTGTTCTGCCTCATGTTTTTTAATCTCCCCCAACCCTAAATCATATACGGATTCATTTTCGATTTTTTCATAGGTCCAATCTGTTTCTTGCCATTTACCCAAAATCACACCTTCAGGATTTCTTACGGTAAAACCCAAGAAGATGACCAAAGATGCGGTAGCAATTGCGGCCAGTTTTAATAATGTATTTATACTTTTATACATGAATGTATTCGCTTTAAGATTGGAAGTAATACTACTAACTACATATATTAACGGTATAAAGTTCATGTATTGTGGTGGATTTTTGTTAGAAGTGGTGCTTGGGGTCAATCATGACCGTAACTTCCGGTCAAGGATAAGTGGTCGTTTTCGGTGCTTGCCAAATAAAATTTGATATTTTTGTAAACATAATCCAATCAGCCATCTCTATGAAAAGAACAAAAGCCCAGGAATCCAGATCAGCCATTGAAAGGTTATACATAACCATGAGGCACCTTTTTATGAGGGGTAATTATAAACCTACCGGGGTATCCGGGGAATCACTTGTCAATGCGTTGTTGACCTTGAGTCCGGAAATCTATGGTTTGGTGGCAGATAATGAAAAACTGGAATTGGATGGTCTTTTATATGTAATGGAAAGGTTGCCGAGGGGGATAGAGGAATGCCGCTATATTCGATTGATCAGTAGGGAAGGCTATGAGGATTCTGCTTTCGAGCCTTTGGTTCCGGTCAAAAGAAAAAGAAACTGCTACAGGGTGGATGAGGAGCAGATGTATGTGGAAATGACCAGGGGAAAAAGTGATATTTATGATATACTCACCCACCTGACCTTTTTATACATTGAGTCTGAAAAGATCAGGAAAAACAGTACCGATCCAAAGGGCAGGATCAACCTGAACTGGAAAATGCTAAAGGAGATTGTGGATAAAGAAAACAATGGAGAGGATTTTAATAAAGAAGCGGCCTGTTCCTATCTTAGTCATATTACAGGAAGGACGTTTGAGGAAACCCATGAAGCCGTAAGGAAATTCGAGCAGTCTAAAAACAGTAAAAGTCTTTTTTCCATTGTTTACAATATGGGTAGATTGTCGATAGAAGAGGTGTTGGAAGGAAACGACAGGGAAGTGTCCTTTTCTGCCACCCTGCGGGAAAGAGTAGGACACCATGTGTATGGGGAGTTGTGGGCCCACCGGATCAAGGCGGTGCTTGAAGAAGAAAACCTCCTCCAAAAACCCATACACATCATCAGTGCCAATCCACATAGTGTGGTGAATACGTTATACGGTCACCAGGCTTTGGGTTTAAGCTCATTTGAGAAAATAGAAGAAGTGGCCTTGCAAATCAGCATCAATGCCAAGAACAATAAAAGCAAAGAAATTCAGTCTTATGCCACAAAACATGGACTTATTTCCCTTCCCGATACCTCTGGAACCAATATAGGGGTTCAGATCATAGATACCGGGAAAATGGAACATGACACCTTACTTCCCGGCATATCCATCAAAAAAGACAAAAGGGACAGTCCGGTTTTTGTCGTGATGGATTATGCTTTCGGAGAACAGGCTTATGAATGCCTGGATGAGCTGTTGAAACCTTATGAAGTGGAGAACAGAAAAATACCCCTAAATGTGGTTTCAATAGCCATCATGGGGAAAGCAGGAATCCTCAAAGGATCTAAGGGAGACATCATGATTCCCACCAGCCACGTGTTTGAAGGAACAGCGGATAATTATCCTTTCAAAAATGAATTAAGCAAAAGGGATTTTGAAGGATATGGCCTGGGCGTTTTTGAAGGAGCTATGATCACGGTGCTGGGCACTTCTCTCCAAAACAAGGAAGTATTGAGGTACTTCATGGAATCATCCTGGAAAGCAATTGGCCTGGAAATGGAAGGAGCCCATTATCAAAAGGCCATACAGGCAGCTAGTAAGATACGGAACAGTATCAGGAAAAATGTAAAAGTGTTGTATGCCTACTATGCTTCCGATAATCCTCTGGAAACCGGCGGTACCTTGGCCTCGGGTGCTTTAGGCATGGACGGCGTCAGGCCCACCTATTTGATCACGTACAAAATTCTGGAAAATATTTCCTCAGAATAATTTAATTTTAGTACCATAAATAGAGAAAAGGATTTGAATTTGGCTTTAAAGTATCGAAACGGTATCTTTAATTGCTTTCTTTCATGTTTATTTTTTATATTTTTCTTGAAATACACATAGTTTACATGATGATTTTTGCTTTTATATATGTTTTTTATGATCTTTGTCTTAAGTATGATTCTTGTGTGGGTAATCAGGTTCTGTGTAAATCAATCACAGATTTTATTCTTTATTCTTTCTGAAAAGCAATTTTATTGCTGGAAAATTTTAGTCAGTTTGCCAATCCTGCAATTTCATTAATCCTGCTGGAAGGGGATTTTCATGTGAAATTTTTCTGATGATTGTGTTTTACGTCTGGATTTTCCTTCAAATTTTAACGGAATGGATAGGGTATAAATAAAGAAATGCTTTTTATGGTTTTTGGAATTACCGATGATTATTTTGGCTATGGAAACGCTGACATCGATTATTAACCAACAGTATCAAAACTTAATAAAGTACGACCGGTTGCTGACCAGTCGGAGCAAAACTATAGAAGAAATAGGGGAGTTGTGCAACGAAATTTTTTACCATTCTGATGAGAATTTTCATTATTTATATCTGAACGAACAGGGTTGTGACTGGTTTGGCATGAGTAATGAAGACATTCTGAAGATAAAGGGCAGCTTTTTGGAGAAGTTTTATCACCCCCACACCCTTCATTTTGAGTTGCCGAAAATAAAGAGGTTTTTCAAGCCAAACAGCCGGAACCTGGTATATTCCAATTGCCTTCAGATTTTCAACCCGGCGATGCAATCCTATTCTATTTGCTTGGTGTTCATGAAGAAATTCAATGGTTCATGTGGCTATATTTCTTTTATCATGCCCATTGAAAACCTGCAGGGTATTTCAAAAAAGGTAAGGAGGATACTCAGTGAAGAGCATTTTAAGCACAGTCACAAGAAGGATTTTGACGATCTCACTTCCCGGGAAACTGAAATACTGAAGTTATTGGCCAGGGGCTCCAACAACCCTCAAATATCGGATCAGTTGTTCATTAGCCGAAGAACCGTCGAACAGCATCGCAAAAACATCAACAGAAAACTTCAGATAAAATCCTTCCGCGATATATTGTCCTATGCTTATGCGTTTGATCTGGTATAATCTTGTAAAAGAGCAATGGCAGGACTGGTTTCACCGGAGAAGTTATGCTTCCATAACCTATAAACCTCTGTTAGACTCTTGTCATAGAAGATTTTAAACAGTGGTAAAACCCGCTTAGCGAGTGGCATTGTTATACCCAGGGATGGAAATCCCCCGATCTTATGGGCGAATGTACACTTCCCTTACTTAACTATCCTCTCCACCTTTTTGAACTCCTTTTTGATGCCCTCATAAATATCCTCATATTGGAGTTGGTGGCCGGGGCGGTTGAGCGCACAAAGACAGGCATATTGGGTGATGTTCATGATTTCTGATCCCGTCATCTCGTACTTTTGGGCCAATGCCCTTAAATCTATGCCCTTATCCAACTGCACCTTTTTCGGAAAAGCTTTTTCCCACAGTTGGATGCGTTCCCTTTCGGACGGTATGGGAAAATAGATAATGGACTGGAATCTTCTGGCAAATGCCTCGTCAATGTTGCTTTTTAGATTGGTGGCCAGGATCACCAACCCATCATATTGCTCCACTCTTTGCAGCAGATAGGACACTTCTTGGTTGGCGTATTTGTCATGGGCATCGCGCACATTGGTCCGTTTGCCGAAAAGCGCGTCCGCTTCATCAAAGAATAAAATCCAGTCCTTGTTTTCCGCTTTTGCAAACAAATTGGCAAGGTTTTTTTCCGTCTCCCCAATAAACTTGGACACAACCATCGAAAGATCAATGCGGTAAACTTCCCTGCCGGTGTATTTGCCCAGGAGGGAAGCGGTCAATGTTTTGCCGGTACCTGGAGGTCCATGGAAAAGGGCCCGGTATCCGGGTTTCAGTTTGCGGTGCATTTCCCAGTCGTTCATCAAGGTATGATGGTGCTTGATCCACACCTCTAAATCCTGGATTTGAGTCTGTGTGGAGGGATGAAGCACCAGGTCATCCCATTCCATTTCCGTCTCCAGCAGCTGAGCCGGGAAGTGCATGCTAAATCTGGGTTTTGCTACTTTGCCCGATGTGAACAGGTCTACGTATTCCTGGGACAACACGATTTTTCCGCTCATTTTTGGTTCACCCTCCGGCACATCATCCAGCCATAAAATCCGCCTTTTGGCAAAAAAATGATCCTCACCGAAGTATTGTTGAACGGCTATCCGTTTTTCCATTTTGTCCCCGCCCAACAAAAAAAGCACCGTTTCGCCCGTAGGAAGGAACCCCCTGAAATGTTTACCCCTGGCACCGCCCAATTGAGGGAAATCTCCCGACTGAGGCAGATTTTCCTGAATGATCCGATCGTAATATTCAGGTTGGACATGCGGAGCCAATGCTAGAAGCAAAATGGTCTGCTCCGCTACAGACAGGTTGTTGGACCGCACAAAATCCAGTAAGGGCGTGGGTTTATCGTTTTTGTTAAAATACTTGGGGTCATGAGTTGTCCCTGCGGTTTTATCCCGGTCAAAATAGCTTTTTATCTGCTCAGATATAAATGCTTCCAATACAGTAAAAGCCCTGACAGGGATGGAATCGGTTTGCGGAATCATGTTCGCTGTTCGCATGGGTATCGATCTAAAAATAAAACATCTAATTTTCAGGAAGTATTCCCGGCAGTACCTCTATGGATACCACCTGGCTGTTGACCCTGCCTTTGTATACATTATCGGGCGCTTTGGCCAGGGGTTCGCCTGCCTCGTAGTAAAATGCCAACCGGTATCTACCTGGGGCCAGTACCCGGTAAAAATCGAAAAGATCAAAAGTTGTTGATACGGAATTTTGTGGATACAAAAGCTTATAATCGCCTATGGGTGAAAAGTCCCTGTTGATATCCACGGGATGATAAGCAGCTGCAGTCTGGTCCCCTTCTTTGGTAATAGTGACATATATTTCTCTGGAAAGGGAATTTTCATAACCCACAGCCAGTCGTTTATTTATCATTACCGGTTCATTGCCGCAATTTGTAAGGACAGCCTTGATAGGCAATGGTTGATTGAGATGAATTGTGTCCGTGAGTACCTCGATCTTTAATTGGAGCCCATTGTCTTTTTCCATAAACAGCGCGTCATTTTCTTGGGAAACGGTTATATCTGCCATTGTACCATAATAAACCAACACAATATATAACAATTGCATGTTTGATAAAGCTTTTATTCAATCGTTTTGATCAAGTTAAGGTCTTACCACGGCATTATAGCTATCCATAGTGGCTTGATGGGTGGCCTGGTCAGCCGCTGAGGCGGCATTAAACCTTCGCCTTACCTTGTTTCGGACTTCCACGAACTTTGAAAAATTGGTCCTTTGTTCATCCGCGGGAAGCCGGTTCCAATGGAACAAGGCTCTCCTGGCATCATCAAAAAAACCATCGATATCTTCTTCCGGCATTCCTATACTGAGGATTTCTATTCGTTCTCCCAGAAACTCCCTTAAGTCTTGATTGAGAATCCCCACTTTTCTTTGACGCACATGCTCCAATTCATGGGCAATGGTATGTACCAACCCCGCAAACCCTTGGGCGAATGCCGGTGGCCCTATCTTGACAAGAGAAGGTCCAGGTATAATTCCACCGGTAGTGGCATTGGAATCGGTAAGTCCCGGATCAAAACTGATGTCCAACAAAGCCCCATGCTCACTTATCCTATAAAAGTCCATGATCATGCGTATGGCGGCATTATGGTGATTGTCGGTTTCTAATTGGGCGACCATTCTTCTAAGGGTTTGCTCACCCACCTTGCCATCTACGGTAAGCCCGTTTTGATGTTGAAATTCAGCTATCCTTTCCACCGTATCCTGCCCAAAAATCCCGTCAATGGTTGTTCCCACCAATCCCTGGATCGCTCTGATGGATCTTTTGTCTTTGAATTTGATTTTATTGAACGAGACTGCCGCAGTTTCCCTGGCAAAATTAAGATGGTTGGGGATAGGGCCGATAGGGGCTGCCACAGGCGGCGGTACGGCCAATTGGGAAAGTATGCTCACTCTTAGTATCGCTTCCGACAAGAATGAAAAATTACCCACACGTATCACTCTCAGGTTTCCTGATTCGAACGAGGTGGTGGGAAACAGGAGGGAGGGATCATGGCTTATGCTCAAGACATCCGAAGTGTTCATGTTGTGAAAATCCACCACAAGCTGGATGGCATGTTCGTGGAAGTCGTCAACGGCCAATGTCCGGACCATGGTGTTCAGGGTAGTGAGGTCAACCTGCCCATTGGGTGGCAAACCATGGGTCTGTTGAAAAGTGGCGATCCCCTCCACTGTAATGGGCCCAATTATTCCGTCCACACCCACACCTACCGTGTTTTGGATGATGCGTTTTGAACGTCCATCGTAGCGGCCATTGTTGAAAGCGATGGCTGCGATTTCCTGTGCCGGGGCAAGCAGCCCCTGCCGTGATACCGTATGGGAAGTGCCGGCGGAGAGATGTCCGGCCCCACCTTTTGTGTGGTTTTTGGCTGCACCTTGCTGGATAACATGGGTCAACTCATGGGCAAGGAGTCTTTTTCCATTGGCACTCTCGGGTCTGAATTTTCCGGTATTGAAATAGATGTCCCTTCCATGGGTGAAAGCCTGGGCTCCCAGAGCTTTGTTCATTTCCACCGCATCCATATCTGTATGTATGCTTACTTCACTGAAATTGGCGCCCATGGCGTTTTCCATTTCCATTCTGGGCTTATCGGGTAGGGGAACACCCTTTCCTGAAGAAGTTTCGATCTTGTTATCCAATTTTTGCGTGGTAATGGCATTACCCGGTTCAGTTTTCATCTGTAGTTCCTCCTCCTCCTCTTCTGCCTGCATTTGTACTTCTTCTTCCTCAAGTTCTGCTAGCTGTACCCCTTCTTCCTCTTCTTCCTCCTGCATTTGTACTTCTTCCTCCTCTTCGGTTTCTTTCATTTGCATGGTTTCTTCCTCCTCTTCCACCATTTGTACCGGCTCTTCCTCTTCTATATTTTGCATTTGGAGGGATGCTTCTTCAGGTTCTTTTTGTCTTTGTATTTTCAGTGGGGCAGCCCTTTCTTGTTCCGGATTTGATTGCTGTCTTTGGGCCGCTTTTAATCCTCCGGTTGGCATTGGGGATATCCGTTCGGGATGGGTTTTGTTGCGGTTGTGGGAAATGCTGCTGGTAACCCGGTCTGCTACAGTATCTGCTTCCCGCTCAAACCTGTCTCCTGGCTGGCCTATTTGGAGCTTTGTCTGGAAAAATGGCTGAAAACCTCGGGTGGTCACATTGCCATCAAGCGTCTTTGAAAAGAACGGTAATTTTTTTTCTGCGCTTTCCTGAGGGGTACGATGTCTCCGGGATTTTTTTGTGCTGCGTTGCATGGTGTAAATGCTTATCGTTCATGGGAAATACATTCTAATAGTTCTTGGGCCAATTGACAATAATCCAATGCACCATTGGAATTTTTGTCAAAATGGAAAATATCGAGGCCCGCTTCCTGGGCTTTTGCCAGGGCAATATTGGTACGGACATGCGTCTGGAACACCTTGCTTCCGAATTCCTGTTCCAATTGTTCGAGTACACTGCGGTTCATGGATTTTCTCCGGTCAAATTTTGTCAATATGAAACCGAGCAGTTTGAGTTGGGGATGGATATGTTTTTTGATTTTACTGAAAGCACGTAGGAAACTCTTTACCCCCCTTAAAGGCAGAAATTCGGCCTGCAGAGGCATCAAGACATAATCACTCGCTACCAAGGCATTCACGGTCAACATGCCAATGGCGGGGGGACAGTCGATGAATATATAATCGTAGACTCCTTTTAGCGGTTTAAGCAGTTGTCTGGTCAACTGCTCTCTCCCATATACGCTTACCAGCTCCATTTCCGCGCTGGCCAGCTCCAGGCCGGAGGGAATCAGGTCTACTCCGGCTTTTGTTACCAATATGGCATTCTTTGCGTTAATTTCCTCTCCCGAGGCTTCTTTTTTTAGCAATTGGTAAATTCCAAGCTCCTGTTCCTCCAATATCCCCAAAGCCTGGGTGCAGTTGGCCTGCGGGTCCATGTCAACCACCAAAACTTTATTGTTTTGTTGTTGAAGTGCTGCAGCCAGGTTGATCACGGTGGTGGTTTTACCTGAACCCCCTTTTTGGATGGCAAGGGCGATGGTAGGCATATTTATCTGATTTTATTTATTGATTTATTGGTTCGGTACCTTGGATATCAAGCCATAAGCGGTGGTGGTTGAAATTTTTCATCGTTTGGCTAACCAAAGCCGGCGGGATATTACAGTTATTGTAATAAATCAGGGTATTTTTTAATCGCTTTCCGAATCAGTTCGACCGGATTTTCGGCGATTTTTACATTGACTTTATTTAACCAAAGTATAAATTCTTTAAGTCCATTTTCATTTTCATTTGCCTCATTTAATAATTCTTCCAGATAGATTTTATCAAACCTTTCCAGTGGTGGTTCAGTAGAATCCGGCTCATCCATATAGTCTAACCAGGACGATAATATATCGTAAATGGTACCCGAACCGTACGGAATCAATGACAAAAACTCTTCAAAGTTTTGTGCGAATACACTGTTTGGTGCCCCTTCACTGTCAAGCCACACGATTGGATGTTTTTGCTTTGGAGTCGTTTCATTCAGAACCCAGAAGCATACTAATGAATGCGAGGTATGCGCAACAATTACTTCAAAGTTTTTTGCTTTTTCTGCTCCAATCAGTGACTCAAGTTTTTGTTTCTTTGTCTTTGATAGGTATAAATCTTCAATTTGTCCATTATTGTTTTCAAGAAAATCGAAGAATTGGCCGATTAAGGTTACATCATTCATGGCTCAGTTTAATTTTTTAAACTATCGATATCCTGGTTTGCAATTTGATCTTCTCCCTTAGTGATGTTTTCTCTTATGGTTTTGATCAGTTCATTCTTTTCTTTTTCTGTAATGGGTAATGCGTGGATATCTCCCCAGACACTATTTTTATTAGGTCTTCTGGCGATTGCTTTCATTGTCTGTACATCCTCGCTCAATTCCCTTTTTATCCTTTCCACAACGATGCTTCTTTTTTCCTGATTTGTTTTTGGTTTCTTTTCGCCAATTTCAGTCATGACAAAGGAGATGAAAGCAGCTTTGGTAACTTTTCCTTTGTTTTTAAAAGTTCTGCCTTCGGAATGTCTTGTTTCATAAAGATTGATGGCATATCCCAATGCAGCTCTGCCAGCCGCTCTTTTGGCCATATTGCTATTTTTCCCAAAAAAGCTTTTACCAGCTGCCCATTGTAGGATAGAGGCCTGTGGTTGATGGTCAGCAGTCAAAATATCCTTTGAAGGTTTAGGCATACTTGCATATGTCCCCGTTAGGCCTTCCAGTTTGTAGCTGTCGATTATCGTTCCAACCTCCTTATCTCCGCTTAAAAGTGTTTTAAGCATTTCTGATAGCGATACATTTTTGTTCAGGAGTTTTTCCTGAGTCTTATTTTGCTTATCCACATTTTTTGCCTTTTTCGCTTGCTCCAATACCGTTATCAATGGGTCTATATCCGATTTGATATACTTTTTAATTTTAGCCATCTGTTTTCCTTTTGTTGAATCCGCTTTTATTTTATACTCTTGTTGATAGAAACTAAGAAACTCGAGAATTGTCTTGGGACTACTTGAAACCATCAGGACTGCCTTGCCTCCTTTTTCAGAATAATATACAGCATGTGATTCTCCGCTTTCAGTTGTGAACTTTTTCTTCACGCCGAAGAATTTGATCACTTTTGCAATCGCCTCTTTTGCAACCGCTTTACCTTTTTTGAAGAGTTTTTTCACCTGCTTCGCCAAAAAGTCAACAATTTTATCCAACAGCCTGTCTATGGGCTTGCGGATTTTGGCGATGATGTTGCGGATGGCTTTTCCGATACCACTCAGACCAAGGAAGCGAGCGAGGAAGTTGAGAATGATCGGAATGGTTTGGGCCATGGCTTTCTCTATAAATGTGGCGGCTTTTCCAACCTGGCCCATGGCTATTTCACCAATGGAATTGAATACGGATTTCACAAATTCAACAATCCTGTCCCAACTGTCGATGAAGAACATCACCACATCATAGAGGGCTTTGATGGCTTGTAGAATGGCACCAGCCGGATTGAGCATAGTGACGAGCTTGAAGGTGGCCTTTTTCACGATCTCAATGATTGCCCAATTCCGGATACCTTCCAGCACCTGCGCTTTCAAGGCCACGGCTTTTTCCTTGACGATATTCCAGAGGGCAATTGGTCCTTCAGCAATGACGCGTTTGAATATATCCACGCCTTTTTCCGCAGTGGAAACCACCTTTTCGCCTACCCGTTTTACCAACTTGGTGCGTATGCCCGTCCAGGTAAGGTTAGCCACCTGAAGGACAACGGAGAGGATGCCTTTCAGATCAAATTTATCCGGCAATACCAACCCTGCATCTCCCATGGCCCCGGTAAGCCAACCCAGCAAACCTTTGATCAGATGCTGTTGGATATTGCTGACAAAAAGCTTGATGCCGCCACCGACAGCCCTGCCCACGTTTTTAAAGAATTCGATGGGGTCTTTGGCAATTCTCTTGATGACTTCCTTGCCTTTGTTGACAATGCCCATCACCTGCTCGCCGGCACCTCCTACTTTATTGAGCGCCCATTCCATAAACTTGATCAAAGCATTGAGGAGCAGGTTGCCCAGCTTGCTCAAGGCGCCGGACATGGCCTCCTTCATTTCTTCGATTTTCTTGTCGATGGCCTGGATGGCTGCTTCCTTTTTATCGCAGAGCTTTTGCTGGAGTTCTTCTTTTTTCTTTTCTATAAAGCTGTCCATTTCGGCCAGCTTCTCTTCCATTTCATTTTTGGCTTTTTCTCCGACATCACGCAGTTCAGGCCCCAGATTTTCGACGTACTCCCGGATTTCCTCCTTGGCTTGGGCGAGCTCATCTTTGCATTCCTGGATGGTTCGCTCGTTTTCTTCATTGATGGTTTGGATAAGGACATCGATGCGTTCGATAAAGCGGGTCCTGGCCCGGTCAAATGCGCTTTGGACTTCGGGAAAATCGTCAATACCGAGAATCAGATCACGTACCCAGCGGACACCCCCAAAAATACCGGAGTAGCGCTCCCGTTTCCAGGCATTAATATCGCTGTTGACTTCCTGCTCAAACAAGGTCGTCGCTTCTGCTTGTCCCTGGTCAAAACGCTTCAGGGAGCTCTCCTCCAGTAGTTCAAGTTTGGTTGTAACGTTTGTTTTTGCCCGTTCATAAATGTCATTTATTTTTTGGGTGACCTCCTCCCGTTTGAGTTCCATTTCGGATTTGGCCTCCTCTTGTTTTTCCTGCGTTTCTCCCAGGTCCTCATCCCGCTTTTCCTTCATATCAGATTTGGCCTCCGCCTCCTCTTTGACCATGTCTTCCGCTACCTTTTTCTGCTTTTCTTCCGCAAATGCTTCTATTTCATCTGGTTGGGTTTCTACTTTTTCCTTCAATTCCTTACGGCCCTCCTTCGCCTCTGCCAGATCACCACTGTCCACCATCTCCAACTGCTCCTCTGAAATGCCCTCTTTTTCGAGCAATTCGTCTGATTGCCTGTCAAACTCGCTGAAATCGGTGTGTTCCTCCTGTAGACCCGGAACGGCATCTTCGCCAAGGTTGAGTTCCGGAGTCTCGGGAGCCAACTCCTGTTCCGGAAGCGGCGTCGTGGGGTCCGGGGCAGGAGGGGGAGGGGAATTTTCTATTTCGCTGTAGGTGCCTTTGACTTCGCCTACTTGTTTCGAGCTTTCAGCCAGAACTTTATTGCCAATGACCTTTGCTTTTCCCTCCGATTTGAAATTATTCATTTCTTTGATAGAAGAGGGAGCGGCTTCTTCGACAGATTGGGAAAGCGTGGTATTCATGGCGCCCCCGTCGGTTTCCGGGTCTTCCGATTCTTCAACAGCTTCAACTTGTGAGGCGTTGCTCGTGGCTTCTCCTTCTTTTTCCGGAGGTTCTACGGCTCCTTCTACCTGTTCCAGTTTGTCTCCGGCTTCGTGATGTGTCTGCTCATTATCCGCCAGTTCTTGTGCTTTGGCAGCTGCTTGGTTGCATACTCCGGCGCTGGCGTTGTCCAAATCCTGTCCCACTTCCCCTTTGGGTTCTTCTTCTGCAATGGACGGTTTTACTTTATCCGGTTTCTTTTTCTTAGGCTCAAGGACTTGAGGGGATTCCTCAATGGCGGTCTCTTCAGGTATTTCAGGTTCACCGACTTGCTGCTCTGCCGCCAGCTCTGCCTCTGTTTTTTCTTTCTCTGCTTGTTCCCGGCTTTTTTCCGCAGGAATTGGATCAATGGCGTCTTTGGCGTCCTTTTCGCTGGCGGCCAGTTCTTTTTCCAAATCAACATCGTCTTCCTGAGCCTGTACATCAGGTTTTTGATGAACTGATGCCCCCTGTTGAATGGTATGCGTTAACTCATGGGCCAGCAAATGTTTGCCCCTGGCGGAACCGGGGTTGTATTTTTGGGAATTAAAATAGATGTCATTACCGTGGGTAAAAGCCTGGGCGCCCAGATCTTTGCTTAGGCTTTCAGCATTGGAATCTGTATGAACGCGTACGCCACCAAAGTCCGCCCCAAACCCGGACTCCATTTCTGTGCGGGTTTTGCTGTCCATGGGACTGCCGCTGCCCTTGGTGCTTTGTAAGCGGGATTCCAGGTCATTATCCGACTCGTTTTGAACATTCTCCCTTTTTGTTTGTAAGGCGGTTTCTTCTTTATCTTCTTCCTGCATTTGAACCTCTTCTTCTTCCTCTTGCATCTGGGCTTCCTCTGTATCTTCAGGTTCCGATGCCATCATCTGCAAGGCGTCATCTTCCTCCTCTACCATTTGCACAGGTTCTTCTTCAACCTGCATTTGTACATCTTCCTCTTCCTCCGCTTGCATTTGAACCTCCTCTGTCTCCTCGGGTTCAGATTCGGTCATCTGTAGGCTGTCATCTTTTTCCTCTGCAAATTGACCGGCCTTTTCTTCCTCAAGCTGTGTTTGTACTTTTTCGTCTTCCTCGACTTGCGCACGAATCTCCTCCTCGTCTTCCTCTTGCATCTGAACCTCTTCCGTCTCTTCAGGTTCCGATGCCATCCTCTGCAAGGAATCCTCTTCTACCATCTGTACAGATTCTTCTTCAGCGCAGGCCGCACATTTAGCTTGAATGCCATTAAATGGTAAAAATTGGGCAGTAGTCGGTGGTTTTGGCTCTATGGAAGTGGTTATTTCTGGATCGGAAAGGGGATGACGCTGTACGGCCTCTTCGTCCGGAGGAGGCGTATCGCTTTCGAAAATGGGCTTCATCTGAAGCGGTTCTTCCTCAGGACCTTTTTGTTCCTGCTCTTCGGCTTCGCATTCCGCACATTTTTCCTGAAACTGGTTTTGGTGGGTGGTGTGGGTGACAGGTTTAGCGTCAGAGGTGATGTTGTTTTCGGAAGTGGACTTTTGCTGGATGGTTTTGTCCACGGTGGAAACGGGAGAGGGGCTGTCGTTTTCAGCCAACCGCTGTACGGCCTTGTCCGCCATCGCATCCGCTTCCCGCTCGTATTTATCGCCAGGACGTCCGATGGTCAATTTGGTTTGGACAAAAGGCCTGTTAAAAAAAGGCTGGAGTTTGTTGGAGACAAGAGAAATGTTATCAAAAAAATGGGATTCTTTGCCGTTGTTGACCGGTACATGATTTCCCCCTTCCTTATCAAAAAAAGGTCCGTTTGCGCCTCCAGCCTTAGATGGAAGAGAGTGGGAAGCGGTAGTCGATTTGGTTTCAGTGGACATCATGCCATCGAACGCTTACTTTATGGGTTCTATTTTGCTATATATTAGCGCAGGGAATCCCGGTCGTCTGGGAAAGCTGAGGTATCGCGGTTAACATAACATTTATAGAGGGAAACGGCATTGCAAATGTCTTCGTATCCTTTTCAAATGCGGTGTCCGGTATCGCCGGGCGACAGTGTCACTTTGCCGTAGTCACCTTTGGGTACACCCGTCTCGAAGACGTTGACAATGGCATTGGCAGTACGTTTTTGTAAGTCTGTAAGCATGGTTCTATAAGTAGTATGATCTTGCTAATCAAGAGGAGGTTGTATATTGTATTTAATACATATTCTAATCCTGTGGCAGAAACAAACTGCCACCTTCTTTTTTTGCTGAACGAATGGCGTGACACTTCCCGCCAAGGGTCTTCAATGCATGCCCTTTTTTTATTCCTGGGAGGGAGAATTCTAAACAGGGTCACTTGTTGTATTTACTCTTCACCGGCAAAGGTGCCCGCCAAGTCATTAAGGGTATAAATTGCGTTGGTATCGTTTTCGGTGATGTAGCCCCAAAAAAACAAACGACCATTTGAAGACGTCATCACTTCTTTTAAATTGGCGTCCTGGTATTTTTTAATTTGTTCGCGGGCTTCTTTGTGCTGCCGCTGGTTTTCAAAAATGTATACCATACAGGTGACCGGTTCTTTCCGCACTTTAAACCCTTCTCCATAAAACGCATTGATCTCTTGTGGGGATGGGTATACCTCGACCCTTTCAAGCGGTTTTCTGAAACCTTCCATCAACCGGTTGAGCCTGTCCTTTTCCCATCGCAATTCGTGGTCCCCAAAATTCTTGTCATTTTGTTGGTTTTCCATGTTGTTTCTTTTTTGTGAAGGGTTACACTGGCATAGCAATACCAAAAGCATACTGAGCCAAATATATTTATAAAAATCCATCTGCCGTTGCCCAATCTTTGTCTTTGGTCGCTTGAATGAACTGGTCCCAATCAGAAGTGGCCCGCGATAGCCTTTCCAATCCACTTACCGGGGTTGTGGGGGATATGATTTTGGACAGTATAAACGCTGTTTTAAGCGCATCCGTTTCGCCGTCAAAATAGGCGCGTGCTACCAGGGCCTCGCCAATTCCCGACATATTGATCAGTTTTTCAGCTGTATTTCTATTGGAATTGTAGTTGGTTCTTCCGGATATATCGATACCATCTGCATTGCAGACAATTCGCGTAAAATATTCGGTTACCCCCTCATTTAATGGTTGGCTGATGTGGATCAACACATCTGTTGAATATTTATGCATGGCTTCATGCACCATTGTACCCGGGTTGCCTTTATCTTGATGGATCCACACCCTGCCTTCTAAATCAACAAAACCGTTGATGTTTTTTGTTGCCCAAACCGCGGCCCCGTAACGGTGTACCCCGGCTATGTTCCAATTCGTATCATCCACGACGGCAACAATACCTTCAATCTGACGGGAATCAGCCACGGCACCGGCGACATATGCTGCCAAATGCGTCCGAATGGCGCGGTCAGCATCTACCGCCTCGGAGTGGTCGACTGTCCCCACGAATTTCATTCGGAGCGTTACGATTACCCAAAGGTAATAGTCGTCCCCAACTTCTGTTCTGAGTTGGCTCAGGTAGGTAGCATCCTGCCATACCGTATCACGTTCTGCAGGGGTGGCGTTTTCGATGACCTGTTTTACCTCTTCAAGTCCAGCTTTGGTTCGGACCCATTCAATCCTCGTTTTCAGGTCGAATCCAAGGTTTTGTACAGCCGTGATGATGGTTGCATTATCACATATGTTGAAGAAGAACGCCTTCCATTCTTCCGTATTTAACGCATCTTTTTCCGCTTGGGTAGTATTGGGATGGATGATCCAGGGTTGTATGGTGGGATAGTCCAGCTCCCAACCGGTGATAAATAATTCAGCTTCTAACCAGGTGAGCTTGGTAATCAGGTCATATTGCAGGTCGTCCAATGCTTCAATCATGGTCTGATTGGTGCACACGGCCACGAAGAAGTTTTTCCATTCCTCGGTTTTTAAGGAGTCCCTTTCTTCCTGGGTGGTGTTGGGATGTATGATCCAGGGCTTTATGGTGGCATAGGCGATTTCCACCCTGACAGAAAATACCTCAGCTTGCAGCCAAGTGAGTTTGGTGACCAAATCGTATTGCAGGTCATCCAGCGCCTCCACCATGGTTTGGTTGGTACAGACTTCCACGAAGAAGTTTTGCCACGCCTCCGTTTTCAGGGATTCCCTTTCTTCTTGGGTGGTATTGGCGTGTACGATCCATGGCTTTATCGTGGAATAATTCAATTCCATCCTGGCGTCGAATACTTCGGCTTGCAGCCAGGTGAGCTTGGTGACCAGGTCATACTGAAGATCATCCAGCGCGGTTACCATGGTTTGGTTGTTGCAAACGGCTACGAAGAAATTTTTCCACGCTTCTGTTTTCAGCTCTTTCCGCTCTTCCAGGGATGCCTGATTGACCATGCCGGAAATATCCTCATAACTTATCATGATGGTAAAAAGTGCAGCTTGATCGACCCACTCCAGTTTTGTCTTTAGAGGCGGTCCAAGGTGGTTGACGGCGCGTACCATTTCGCGGATATTTAAAGCCGCAGCCATCCTGTTTCTATAGCCACCGGAAATCACTTCTCTTTTTTCAGACGGACTCAGCTGACCGCACAGTTGGATTACATCCTCTTCCGGGACGTTCCAGCGGTTAAGCATTTCATTTAACCTGTCGAGGTTGGATTCGCCGTCTTCTTTTTGGATCTTTTCAGGGGATTTGCCTTGTTGTACCGTATGTGTCAACTCATGCCCCAGAAGTTTTTGTCCTTGACTGGTTTTTGTGTCGTATTTTCCGGAATTGAAATAAATATCGCTACCATGGGTAAACGCCTGGGCGCCGAGTTCTTTGTTCATCTGCACGGCTGTGCTGTTGGTGTGGACGCGCACGCTGGAGAAATCCACACCGAAAGCGCCCTCCATCTGTGTACGGGTGTCATTGGGCAAGGGGCTTCCGCTTCCCTTTGTAGAATTTAGCGTGGATTCCAGGTTGACCGGGAGGGAATGGCTTTCACGCTTGGCTTGCACCGGTGTTTCTTCTTCCTCATTTTCCATTTTTTGGACCATCTCTTCCTGTTCGCAAGCCTCACATTTGCGCTGGAGCGTTTCATCTTCATGAGGTCCGGCGGCACTTTCAAAAATAGGCTTTTGCTGGATGCTTCTGTCAGAGGAAAGAAGGAGAGAAGAAGCGTTGGTGGCTGCGGGTTGCTGTACTACCTGATCGGCCATCGCGTCCGCCTCTTTTTCGTACTTGTCCCCGGGTTGACCGATGGTTAATTTGGCTTGGATAACAGGCCCTTTGAAAAAAGGCGGTTGCTGGTTGTTGACCTTCGGGTTGTTATCAAAAAAATGAGGTCCTTTGCCGTTGACCGATGTAATATTTGCACTTTCCCTTTCGAAAAAAGAAGTGTTTTTCTCCTCTCCCTTTGCTTGAAGGGATGGAGAAGTACTGGTCGATTTGGTTTCAGAAGATAACACGCTATTCCATGCTCTCTTTGATTCTATTCGGCTGTAACAGTTGAATTGGTTTTTTTAAGGGGTTGATGCTGGCACAGCATCGTAAACATAACCGGAAGGTGTATCATGATCTTCGGAAAAAAACGAGTCTTGTCCTTCTTTTTTGAAAAAGGGTTTGTTTTTCTTTTCTACCTGATGAGGCCAGGATGAAGCTGTCTTGGTTTCAAGACTGGTCATTTATACTGTCAATTTCAGTTAATATGGTTTTTTTCCAACAGCTATCCCCACTCAACCCGGAGTATTTCCCCCATCCAGGAAAGTTTGATGATGCGCAGGTTCCAGGGAAGAAAATCGAGCAGGATATCAATGTTTTTCTGTTCCACACTCAAATACCACCCCTGCGGGCGTTTTTCCAACTTGCCGTCTCTTTGTAAAAAGCCTTCCCGAAGCCCATCCGGCGAGGTTTTTTTCAGTTTACCCCAATGGGCGATCACTGCCTTCAGGAGATGGATACTTTCGGCTTTTTCAAGTTCGCTCAAGATTATCTCTCCATTAATAGGCTGTTCGAAAGGAACGCCACATAGAAATTTGGGTAATAATAAATCATTTTCAGGCGTTTCGGTTTCACCAGTGGCGAGGTAAAGCAATAGCTGGACGGCACGTTCGCGGGCGGTATTGTCGATGAATTCCCTGTTGTCAATAAGTCCGCATTTGTTGAAATATACCGGCAAAAATGTGTGCAGCAGGACGATCCCCGCATGGCTGATATACCAAAAACTGCCCTCCGGATGTTCCATACCCGTATCAATAGGCAGAAATTCCCTGTCTTCGGTTGCCGGCGTCCCCTGATGATCGCCAATTCTTTCATTTTCCGGTTTTGCTAAAGATGTTTGGGCACTATCTTCAGGGATTTCCTTTTTGCCGCGTTTCTTCTGTGATGGATCTCCTTTATCTGGAGGTTTGGCGGTAATTTCACTTTCTTTACGTCTTGATCCCTCTGAGGTGTCTGCTTTCCCTTTTTTGTTTTGGTCTTTGGCTTCATCTTCTGCAGGAGGGGGGAATTCCTTATCCTTCTGCGGGCCTGGTTTTTCTTTCGAGACAGGCAAGTCCTCATGCGAACGGCTGTTTCCAATTTCTTTATGAAGCAGTCTTTTGTTATCGGGTGCCACTTTAGCCGCGATGTTGTCTCTCAGTTTACTTAAAAGGGGAAAGCTGCCTGGGCTTTCTTGAAGAATATCCGACAAGGTCTGCCTCAGGGAACTTTCCCCTCCCTTAAAACTTGATTTTTGAATGCTGATCCAATTCTCTATATAAGCCGTGATCACGGCGCCTTCATCAAATCTTATATTTACGTCTGTTTTTAGGTTTCCAAACACCCATCTCCAAAATATTTTCTGGGATATAGGGGAGAATGGTGAGATACCGCCTTTATTTGAAGAAATGGCGACTTTGATCAGCCTTTGCATTTCCCGTTTGAATCCGGTTATATGACTGTTGGAATTCTTGGTCAAACCCTCAAAAAGCTTTACCAGGAAAGATTCTGGATACTGTTTGACCAATCTGTCAACTTTCCGCGGCTGAACTTTAAAGGAATTGATCAAATGCACCTTATAGGATGCATCTTTTTCAAGTATTTCCGGTATGACTGATTGAAAATACGCTGGTGTGTTTTTTGCGGCGTTGTGGGGCAAATATCCGTATTCAAGAAAATAGGTCCATTCTTCGAAAAGGGTCTGTTGGCTGGATTTTCGCTTAATTTCCCCTTTATCACCCCTGATGGTGGCGTTTAATTGTTCTTCTACTGCTTTTACGATGACCTCCACAAAAGCATCTCCGGACGGGAGCCAACGCTGTGCCCCGATGTCAATGTCCAGGCGGTCTATCTGGATCACTTCGTCAGCGCCGGCATATTTATCAAAAAGTTTTTCTAAGGCCGGTTGAAGTTTTTTTTGGGAAAGCTCCCCGATTTCTTTTTGAAGCTGAAAAGCATCTACTGTTTTGGGTAAAGTAAAGTCCAGGATTTGCCTGAGGATAATATGGCAGTTTGAATTGGCCACAAGGCTATTTGGCTTATCTTGGTTTCAACACCTTGTCGAATGCTTCTACAGAAGAGGCGTTCAGTTCATTTTTCAGAGCCTCACCTTCCCAGTTGTTTTTTAACGTTTCACGATCAAACCCGATCTCTTCCATGCTTTCCATCCTGCTCGCCATTTCTTGCAGGGTTTCCTCAGGGATTTCATCTGGCGATTTGACCACTTGTCTGTCCATGAAGTACTTGGTAGCTATTTCCATAAGTTTAAATAATCCGTCCTGCCTGGTACTTCCGCTTTCTGCTCTTTTTGCCGCCCTTTCCAAGGTATCCACTAAATCAAAGTATTGCTTCTCAAAATCCTCTGACTCGCTTTGAACATGTAAAAATGCCTCTGTTTTTTGAAAGGATGTCGTTCTGGCCAAAGCGCTGTCAGTACCCAGTTCTGTGATTTCATTCCTATATGAATTGTCTCTTCTGCGGAGAAAAGTGATGGCTTCCCCGGACAGTTCCCTTCCTGAAGAAATGATGATGCCTCCGTCATCACTGTCATTTTCCTCAATGGTAAAATTGATTTCAACGGCAAAGCCCTCCAATTCGCTTTGTTCCTCTTCTGTTTTCAGAATGGGGGTTGCCTTTAACCTATACCGACCGCGGGCTGATTCAAAACCGGTATCATTGGACAGATCATAACCATTTCCGGCATCATTCATTCCCGAACTGGTCTTGGCCAAAGAATCACCTTCAAATTCCAACTCAAAAACCACCCTGTCAATTTGTTGGGGGAGGGTGGTTGCGCGGATAAAGAAGGGCTGCCCTTCCATACGTGTCCGATTGATGACTGCCCCGTCCTGAAGCGGAAAGCCAATTAAGTTCCGGTCATCCCTGACAATGATTTCAGAGGAAACAAAGAGCGTAAGTGTATTAATAACGGGGAGTACATGCTTTCTCAAGGGGTCACTTTGGCAAATCTCTCCGGCTGCCGATAACTCTATCCAAAGTTCACCTTCAAAATCCTGGTCGAAAACAATGGGTTCTCCTGGTATTTTTTCGCTATGACCTTCGTTTAGAATCCTGGTCAATATATTTGAATTGGAGTTCCAAATGTATTTTTGTGCGTCTTCCGGTTGGATGTTGACAAACCGTATCGCGTTTTCAAAGTCTCTGTTAGGGCTTTCTAAGAGCCCTATAAATGTAACCTCAAAATCCACTTGGGGCGTAGGATGTATTTCAATTGTCTTTTCCCGGGTGTCCGTACAGGGTCCCACACTTGCGGAGTAAATGACGGTCACTACCACAACATCCTCTGCCTCAATACGACCGGGGAAGAATTGGCCGTTTTCTATCGCATTTTCAAAGTCCAAGTCCTCCACCTTATAATCAAAGGTTCCCCCCTCCGGTTGGGGGTTGAGGCTAAAAGGCTGATCGTTTTGGCAGGCACGTTCAGGAAGCACAAAATCCGCTTCAGGACGTTTGACTATGGTCAAAAGATAAGTAGCTTCACCACCGTCGATGTAGTATTTCAATTCCACAGTACCTTCGCTTATGCCGGTTTCGGAAGGTGTGAAAAGGTGCTTTCCCCCCTCAAATTTATAACCGGCGCCGGTGATCACGCCACCTTCTGGATGGACGGTTATCTCCAGCTCCGTAGGGTTGGTGTCCCCTTCACAAAAGACTGAGGGGGATACCAACAGAACAGGCCGGGGCCGCTCAGCTATGATGCTGTGGGGAGGACAGCACGAAACACAGGAATAAGGTAGATAAAAATCGGCTACGATGGTTCTTGACTGAATGAGATCCTGCAAAATGGCTTCCCTGGCAGCCCTGCCTATTGGACCAAAAATAGCCTCAATATCATTGATTCTGGTATTTCGTTCTGGATTTAAGATGTTGGTGTCGACATAGGCTAGAATAAATGTGCCTCCTAAAGGCACTCCCCCGCGATGCTTCATGCCGGGATGTTCAAGGGCAAAATGATGAAAAAGGTGCTTTTTTTTGGCTCTTTCCCACCGCTCTTTCAAGTCCCTGTAACAGGCATCGATTTGTCTGAAAGACTCCGGTTGGGGAAGATGCCCGGGGATATTTCCTTGGAAATGGCCCTCATACCTTTCTATAAAAATATCGGATTCAAAATCATCCAGGTTGCCTGGAAGCACATCCTGAAGCGCATCCGGGACATTCCTTAGCACAATCTCCCTCAGTCTCTCATATTGTTCCTGATATTTGCGCTTTTCGCAAGCCAGGTCAGCGCAAACAAACTGGAAAAGCTCATCATCGAACTCCTCCCCGATTTTCAAGGCCACCATTTCAAAAGGAAGGTTATAGTGTTGCCGTAAATCGGTGAGGTCTCTGACCACATCATGGAATTGTTTCCCTATATGCCCTTCTATACGCAAAAAGTCACAGCCCTCCATTCTGTACATCAGAGGCTCGTCATAAGGTGCACTTGCTGACCTGTAATAACTGTAGACTTTCCCAGCCCGTCCCAGCCGTTTTAACCGTGGAGACCAAATATCCATCAACTCCTTCAGGTTTTTATAATAAAAGGGAACGGCTCTCTGACTAAGTACGGACATGTCGCTCCTACCGGGGGTGATTTTTATACCAATTTTCTCTGAGGGCTCATGAATCTGGAAAACATCCCCTTTTACCATTAATACCAATCTTTCATAAAGCGATTTGGCTTCTGCCAGGCGGCTGTGGTTTCCATTGTAAACCGGAGGCTGGGTATATGGCGTCCTGTAGATACTGAATTGCGCCTTGTCCTTATCATCACCCAAAAACCCCTTTACCCACAAATACTTGGGAAATCTGTGCGTATTTGGCGGACAGTCTGCTACCAGGTCGTAAACGGCGTCCATCAGCTCCTCATAGGCATGTACCAGATCACACAGGTAATCGTGTAAATATTGTATGTTGATTTGATGGAGTTGGTTTTTTAAGGCTTCGCTGATTTTACTGCTGAGGTGGCCTTCCTCTATCGGTTTTTCATCGGTAACCAATTTTGGGGTAAAGACCGGCGAGAAAATTTTGTTTACGTCCAGGAAAACCGAATCCAACCTGGCACTCAGGGATTCCAGGATGAGTATATACCGACGAATGAATTCCTCATAAGTGGAAATATCATTGAGTTTAATCGTCTTTTGCGCCCCGTTGTTAAAGCCAAACCTCTCGACCGGCGGATGGATTGCAGAAAACTTATGGTAAAACAGCTCGTTCAGGTTTTCAAAAATATTCCCCAACTTGTTATCCTGAGGATCATACGTGGCTTGAAGGATGATGTCGGCCACGTTTTTTTCCACGAGTACATAGTGCGTTATGAAAGTTCTGGACACACCTTTTTCATCGCAATCATTTCCACAAAGTCCTTCATCTTCATCCTGACGGCTGTCGAGAACCAAAACCAAAACTTTATCGGAAAGGTCTTCCTCTTTCAAATCCAAAATGTTTTCGTCTTCCTCAGAAGCTTGGCCCAGGTCCATAATCCGGGGTATGGATTCGAATCTTATTTCCTCTTCCTCAAGTCCGAACCAATCAAATGGAAAATCAATTTTTTGATAACCGGTCAATTTTTGGCTTTTGGCCTTGATCAAGTACCCTTCGGAGGTGACCCCTGTGCCTCCTGATACATACAAATGACCTTCAATTTTATTCCAATAGGCTTCCAAACCACACACGATTCCCGTTCCCATAAGACAAATTCTGGAAAGGCGATCCTGTTGTTCCAAATACCTTACAATATCATTTAACTGACTTTCCCTAAGGACTTGGTTGGCTTTGAACAGGGGATAGGATTGGATAATTTCTAAATTGTTATTGTGGTTTTCCATGGCTACTTGAGTTTGCAGATCCGATGATGGAATAGTTGAGAACGATACGATTGCGATCCTCCGCAGGCTCTTTACAATCATGCAGGCTTGCTACCGGATACACGCTGCGAAGCTTGCAAAGCGTTTTGATGAGTTTGTTTTTTGCTTCGGAAGCATCGCAGGCATCCGGTCCGATTTGGAGAGTAGATACCCAATGACAGTAGGCGTCCTCAAACTCTTTCATATGTTTGGTGTCTACCCAGCATATCCTTAAAAATACATGTGCGGGAGCTTCCTGCCTCAGCGTGGCTTCTATAAACGACCTGAATTCCGGTTGCTGAAACCTGACAGGCCAGTAAGGAAGAACGACGGTAGCCCGAAAGGAATAAGGATCATAATAGTAAGGAGGGACAGTTTCTCCCGGTTTTTGGTGTTCCAAAACAGGTTTCATCAATTGACATCCTTTAAGATCGTCGTCTGACCGTAGCGGCGAAAACTTTACATCCAAATGCTCTGGTAAATCAGGTGAACCTTCCGGCTCATTCTCCAATTCACTTATAATCTGAACCAAAGCATCAAGTTGGCTGTCCCTCTTTTCCCCCGTACCAAATCCACCTACGGATTCGGCAATAATAAACTTATCGTCATCTTCAAATGGAGCAAAGATCTTAAATGCATAGGGACAAGGCCCTTCCAGGTCATCGATTTTTTCCACCCATTCCGCTTCTCCCGCAGCATACTTCCATAAGGCAACCCACATACCGTTGTAGCCCTGCATGGCCTCCTCT
Source organism: Negadavirga shengliensis (assembly GCF_042652345.1). Taxonomy (NCBI): domain Bacteria; kingdom Pseudomonadati; phylum Bacteroidota; class Cytophagia; order Cytophagales; family Cyclobacteriaceae; genus Negadavirga; species Negadavirga shengliensis. The sequence continues at coordinate 29,814 of NZ_JBHSJJ010000014.1, read as the reverse complement.
AAATTGGGATAACTGATGCTGCCCTGCAAAATAACGGTATGATCCTCGTTCTCTATCAATTCAAATCGATAAGCTTGTTGTAAAGCGATTTTCCTGGGCCTCAGTAAAATATGCTCTACCAAATGAAGCCCCTCACGGTTGACTATAGACATGGTCATGGCCAAAGCTTCATCTCTTTCCCTCGCAGTGAAGTAGTATATCGGATGCGTGGCGATGGGAATACCCTCTTTGTCAGTTAACTCAAAACCATACAGACATTCCTCTTCATTGGTAATGAGATTATAGCGTTCTTCAATCTGGCCCAATTCATGGATGAGGTTGCACGTGGCCCTGGCCGATTCCTTGTCTTTGATGCCCTGAGCCTCCAAGAAAACGTTGTCTCCCTTTTGTACCACGCAGCCATAAGCCTCTTCTTGCTGAACAGTCCCGACTATTTCCTCCTTTTCACAGCCCAGTTCTCCCCCTGATTCCAAAAATTCCCTCAACTTGTCGCGGGTATTGACGGCAGCCGTTTCATCGTCAAACTGCGGCGTTACCGACGCAATGGGGCTTCCATGATCATCCTTCAGGACCAACTGCCATTCGGTATCAACTGCCTCGGCAACGAAATGATCATCGTCCCTCATCAGCCCGGCGATTTTTTCACTGCCGCGCAATGCCTCGGAAGAAGTAGGGAAAAGCTTTGTGCCTCTGATTTCAATGTCTTTGATTTCCTCTTCGATTGTTTCCGTTCCATCACCCGGACGGAGAAAGAAATAGTATCCACAATCGGTGCCGTTGGCATCCCCATGCGGGCTTTGTTTTTTCAAGATCAAGGCCACAAGGTTGATCCATTTTTCGGCCTGTGTTCTGGATGTCATTTTCTGCGTGGATTCAGCCAAAGCCACTTCATCTTTATGTAGGACTACTTTGTATAGACAATTAAGATTGTCATAGATGATGTCGAAATTGGAGGAACTGGCAGCGGCTTCTGTAATTTTAGCCCATTCAGACTTAGCGGATTGGAGGGAATAGTGTTTTTTGTTTCCTTGTAATATTACTTTTTCAGAAAAATCTTCTAATTCAATGTGATATTTCTTCTTGGTTTCAATGATTAAAGGATCAATTTTTTGGTCGGTTAAAAATAAAATATAATCCTCGATGGCCTGATCCATATCTTCTTCTGAACCAAAACCGACTCCCGCGGACCGGGCCAGCATGTTTTCTTCATCATCCACTAAGTGAAATGAAAATGTATTTTCTTCCTCAGTCAGTACGGATTTATAATGGCTTTTAGATGAGGCCTTTTCAAAAGTGCTGATCAACGCCTCCCTTGCTTCCGGTTCACTGTCCAGATACAAATCACCCAATAAAAAGTCCTTTCCTTCATCGTCTCCAATCACAAAATGCCATTTCCCCTGCTCTTCATCCTGAAAAATTCTGTGATCCGTGCTTCTAAGCTTTATGGTGAGCCAAAGGCTTTTCATGGCCTCGTCCCTTGCCTCTTCTGTTTCGGACTCGCCCTCGGATTTTGCAAGGACTTCTCCCTTTGGGTTTACGATGATAAAACCCGGCTTTTCGCCCCCAATATCCGTTTTGTAGTTATCCAGATCTGTCGCTACCGTTATAAATTCGGCAAAGGCTTCGTAAGCTTCGTCCTCTGATTCAAAATCAACTACACCTGACAAAACCGGATTCCCTTCGTTGTCTTTGAGCTGGAATCCAAAAAGCGGGAACGCTTTTATCACATCTTTCGTGATTTTTTCGCCATAGGTAAGCCATCCAAAAATATTGGCCATGACTTCATCCCTTTCTTGCGGTGTGGCGTAGAAAAAGGGATGGTTGGCGAGGATTTCCCCTTCCTTACTGACCAATTGGAACCCATTTTGACACCTGTTTTGTCCGGCTTCTGTGAGTCGATAATTTTTGGCACTTGATGCCAATTCAAACAACTCCTCCAGTTCACTCAGTGCACTTGTTTTATCAGAATGGATTTTGATTCCTGTAAAGGCAACTTTCCCTTTTTCATCATAAATCTCAGCCCGGAACGCGCCCCCTATATTGGGTATTTCAATGCTGGGAGCATCATTTCTTATGTAGTTGATTACCATGAAGATGGCAGCATCTACTTCGGCATCACTTTCATACTGGTCCGGATGATTTGCCAGCACCTGGCCATTTGCATCCACAAGCTCAAACCCGAAGTTTTCGGTTTTTTGATAATTATGTAGGTGCTGGCCCAATTCCAAAACCTGTTTAAGCCCCGCGTTTACAGCAGTTTCGTCCGGATAGTCCCCCACACTTTGCAGCAATTTGCTCTCTTGGCTATCACCTACCCAAAACAAGTAGCTGCCTGTTTCACCGGAGATGTTTACCAACCATTCCGTGTGTCGAACGAGTTGGATGATGGCACGTAAGGCCATGTTGCTTTCGGCTTGCGTAGCGTAACTTATAGCCGACCGGGCCATTACCTTGCCCTCGTTATCCAGTAGCTCAAAGCCAAATGGATATTTGGAATCAGCAGCATCAGTAAAGCGATAATTTTCTGTTCTTGATGCCCTTGTTAGAAAATTCTCCCAGCTGGCTTTTGCTGATGCTTCATCTGCAAACGCTGTCGAGCCAACAAGTAAATCTTTTCCATCCGGACTCACTAAATCTATAAAATACTTTTCTTCCTTTTTTGTCAATCGATACTGCGGCTCGAGGTTTTCAGCGTAATATATGATCATATCCATTGCCAAGTCCCGTTCACATGCGGTCGCGAACCATTGGGGATGTGCCGCAATGGGCTTGTCATTTCTGTCGATCAACTCAAAACCATAAGGCAGTTCTTTTTCATTGTCTTCGAGGGGTTTGTAGTACCTTCGATGTCTGGCCAGTACTTTGACCAACAAGGATGCTGACCTGGCTGCCGTCTTTGTCGGATAAATGTGTATGCTTTCGAACAATATATTTCCCGAGGTGTCGGTGACTTCAAAGCCGAAGCTGCCGGGAGTACCTTCAAACCCTTTATCAGGTTCCTTGCCATCCAGGTAAAAGATGATGGCTTGCTTCATGTTCAATGCTTCTTTTTCAGATTCATACCAATGGGGATGGCTGCTGACTGTTTTTTCTTCCCCGTCCAGCAATTGGAAAGAATGTTTTCCATCTTTTTCGATGAATTCATAATTATCGTCCCGGATTGCCCAATCGATAAAGCCTTCCTTGTCTTCCTCTTCCGGGGCAAAAAAATCCATAGCCATCGCCACCGAATGAAACCCTTTTACGCTCTCAAAAAGCAATTTTTCACCCTGGTAGTCAAAAAGCTGAAAAGTATAACACTCCTCTTCCCGAACGGCTTGACCCGAAAGACCGGACCAATTTATCTGGCCTATCAACCAATATATGTCATCTTCCCTTGCTTCCGAATCGAGGTATCTTTTAGTGCCTTGAGCAATGCATTCGTCGTTTTCATTTACGAGGGTAAACCCATATTCTTGGTTATGATCCACATCATATGCCTTTCGGCAATAATGTTTTTTTTCCTTGATGACTTCTCTGAAAGTTTCAAGATTTTCCTCTTCCCCATAAAACCGGAGTATCTCCAAACCATTTTCATCTTCTATGACAAATGAATTACCGTTTTCCCCTGATTCCCATTTGATTTTCTCTTCCGGAACGGTTTGCAGCAGTGAAAAATATTTGTCGCGCGCCTGGCAGTATCGGCCAATGGATGGGTATCGTTGAACACCCGCAGCGATGTCCTCGCCATCTTTGTTTTTAAGCACAAGGCCATATTCTTTTTCCCCACTTACCTCATAGGTCAGGCGCCGGTAATACTGCTCATTGCCGATATATTTTTGCCAGCTTTTCAGCGCATCACAAGCCTCTTCTTCTGTTTCCCAAACCGGTTTACTCTTTAAAATAAGGTCGTTTTGTCTGTGGATCGTCAATACCCATCCTCCCGGTAATTTTTTTATCACTCCATTCCCCAGGTTTTGCCATCCGCTTTTTTGAATGCCGATAAGCTTGCCAACCCTTTTTTCGAGGCCGGATATGTTTTCTATATCATCGGTTTCTGTCTCCTCTCTGCTTTCCCCACAAGTCCCTTCTCCACGACATCCAACGGGTTTGGAGTAATCAAATCCCTTGCCTCTATTGCGGCTGGTTTGCGGATAATTGCTTAGAAAGTCGGTTTTGTCTCTTATTATTCTGGCACCGTCATGTTGTTTTCCATTCATTTCAAACATAAGCAATACGTAGTCTGAAAAGGATTCGGAAAACCGGGCAAGGAGATGGTCCAAAAACCGGTTCCGCCTTTCATGATAGTTTTCCAGGCTTTCGGCTATATGTTGCAGATAGGAGGGGAAGTCCTCAGGAGGCAAGCCGTCTTCCTGATTGCCCTCACATTGGTGAAAATTCTCCACCAATTCCTGAATGTCGGGAACTTCTGATAAAAGCCGGGTAAAGTAGGTGTGGGTCTTTCCGGGCCGGTCCTCATCAGGACTCATGGAAAAAAGCGCTCTGACATTCGCGAGTTGGGAAAGGTAATTGGTCAGAAGTTGATCATAAAAAAGCAGGTAGCCCTTTAGTTGCTTGGCCTGCCCTTTTCTTTTTACATCTATCAGCCCTTTTAAGCCCTCTTTTCCCACTCCATAGGTCAAGGGAAAGTCCTCCATGATGGAGGTATAGTCCTCAATATCCCTGTATTTCCCCTCCGGAATAGGAAGGTCCAAATGGTAGCCCTCAAGCTTGGCTTTTGCTTTGGCCGCCTTTTCCTCCAAGTACCTTTGTCTTACAATGGCTTTATCGGTGGTAAAAGGAAGTACCCCCTTATAAAAAGTGATTTGTGAATGCTGCAAATCAAAATGAGGCCGATATTTTGGTGTTAAATTGAGACACCATTTTTCCCCGCTGTTCATGACCACGTTGTCGATGGCATTGGCCAGCGAGAGGTTCCGTATGGCGATGACACCCTCTATGTCCATAATGATCCTGTATAGATCAGAAGCGTAGAGCCTTTTTTTGGGATCAAGCTTTTTGAGTTCCTCTGTATCAATAAACCCGTTGCTGTCTATCGATAGCGGCCTTCCTTCAAAGATTTCCTCCATGCTTTTTCCCTTTTGCAACATTTCCTGGAGGGTGTAAAAAGTCAGGCTGGGGGATAGGTGTTCTTCAACCTTCTTGTGGATTTCCAACAGCACATTTTCTGGACTTGCGGATGATCGCAATTCGATCTCCGCGCACAAACGTATCTGTTCTTCACCAAATACCGTAACCCTTTTTATGTCCTCGCACAGGTTTCTATGGGCGTTGAGTTTTTTATACACCGTTTCCAGAATACCTTCATTGGTGAAAAAAGTGCTGCCGCATGCATCCCGGACCAAAACAGGCTCTAATTCCAGGCATATTTCATAAAGCCCTCCAAGATAAATGCGCTTTTCATTCGCGGGATCCGTTCCTGCGAAAACCAAGGATTTCAGGTCTTTGTGAAATGCAACGGGGATTTCACCGTCCGAAGCACGCTCAAACCAGGCATTTTTTATTCCGGGAATATCTATCAACAATTTTCTGAAATCCGTAAAAGTCACCGGATTGCACGAAAGCACGTCGGCTGCGGTAAAGAAGTTGTCGTCAAGAGGTTTACCAAAGATGGTTTTTGGGGCCAGGTTTTTGTCCTCCGGACTCCTGGACAAAATGTCTTTAATGTCAAAATTAGTCCGGTATCCAAGATCGGTGAGGGCATAGCAAAGTACTTCCAATATGGTTATTCCCGGATCATGAAGGTTATAATCAGTCCATATATCACTTCCCAAATTTTCGATGTGTTCGATGCCGGCTGTTCTTAATTGCTGCCAATCGAGATAAGATGGAAAGCTGGAGTTATCCTTGGGTATGGTTATGTGTTGGGGCATAGTGCCAATATCTTTTTAGGGAATGGAAAAAAATGGGCCATAACAACGGGCCTAGGGCGGTCAGCTGGTAAGTTTGCTTTCCAGCGCTTCTACCCTTGATTTTAAATCCTCTATGATTTCCTGTTGTTCCTGGATGGCTTTAATCAGTACCGCGCTCAACCCGGAATGGTTCACCGACAATTTATTGTCGCTGCTGTTTTTCTTCACCAGCTCCTGAAGGATATCTTCGACTTCCTGGGATTTAAGGCCAAACTGTTTTCCCTCCTCATGGAGTTTAGTGGCTTGGTCATCCCAGTCGAAAGCAATGGGCCGTAACTTATTCAGCATTTGAAGAACCGTCTTGTAACCTTTTTTCTCAAAATAGCTCTCCAAAGGTTCCTCATTGGACATGTTGTTAAAATCTGATTCAATGAAAAGGCTATAGGCTCTGATGATACCGTTGACGTCCAGGTGGAAATCACCTGGGGTGCGCATGATGCCAACCTTGCCGCTTCTTTCGGGGAAGAAAACGGCTTTTCCTTCCGCTTTGGAGCCCTGGTATGGAAAAATCTGCAATAAGACATTTCCTTGGGTGACGTCCACTTCGTCATCTTTTGTTTTGGAACCCTGTTTCAACACGAATCCTTGTGGGGAATCGGTAACCATTACCGCAGTCTGGTTGTTGGCGCCGAGGGTAAAGTAATTGCTCTTTGTTCCTGGCCGGGAGTTGACGATTCCCAATGCGGGGTTTACTTTTTTATCATCCAAATTGAAGAGAAATTTGCCGCTTTTCTCGTCGGAAATCTCCAAAGTGACCGTAGGGTCGGCGTTTTTTGTGCCAATGCCCACTTTTCCATTAGCCAGAATCACCACCAGCCTGTCTCCATCATCCAGATTGGGGGTTGGACACGCTCCCTTGGCTTCTTTTCCCGCGTAGAATTGGAACCCTTTGTTGGCATCCGTGATCCAGCTCGCATGGTCTTTTGTGATAGCAGATGTGAAATAATTGTTTTTGCCCCCGGCTTTTATTTTGGCCATGGTGAACAAAGGGGCCTGCTCATTTTCGGGATTAAAAAGGTAAGTCCCGTTTTCTCCATCAGTAACGTGAAACATGGTGCAGGGGTCAACCGTCCCGATACCCGCTTGGGGTTTTCCATTAGGCCCTTCTCTTACCAGCATGAGGGCTTTCCCCTGGTTGATGTCGGAGTTTTTACAATGTAATCCGTAATCATCGCCTTTTTTGAAAAGGAATCCCTGCGGCGCATCCGTGATGAATACCGAGTAATCGACACCCACTCCCGTGGCAGTATAATTTTTGTCATAACCTGGGTTCAGGTTGACGATGGTGAAAACAGGATCCTCTTTGTCCTCCGGGCTGAGCAGAAACTGGCCCTTGTTCCTATCGGTGACATCGAGCATGGCCTTAGGGTGTTTCGTACTGATCCCAACCCTTGCATTGCCGGAACCGGATGTCGCCGGCTCTATGACCATCATTACGTCCCCATCCTTGAAGTCCAGATCATCCTCTTCGCCGATCACCGCATGGCCCTGGTGCCTAAAGATAAAACCGGCGGGGGCATCACTTGTGAGGGCAGCTTCCTGACTGTTAACGCCAAATAGAAAAAAGGCGTTAAATGGATTTTCATCACTGCTCACTTGGACCAAACTTAAGGTCGGTGATGAGGCTGTTTTTGGAAAAATAAGGAATCGACCTACTATCCCATCTTCCTGACCTCCGTCTGTGACGATTTCCAGTTTGGCTTTCGGAGGATCTTCATTTGGGTCAAATACCCTCCCAATTCCGACACAATCAAAAACCTTGGCGTACATGACGCCGGTCTCCAGGTCTACCACCCAGTCATCGTCCTGCTGAGGGACTATCAAAGTCTGCCATTCCTCCCCTTCACCCGGAGGCACGCAGGAACAGATTTCCTGAGGGTTGCCTTCTGCGTCAGGTTTTACTTCCCAGAGGGCTTGTTTGTAGATCACCACATTCCCTGTTTTGTAGACGGTCCCCTTTTTCCACTTCCCCATGAAGGCATCGTCCCTCTTGTTCAGCATGGAATCAATGAGGTCATGAAATTGTTTTTCATTGAGTTTTTTGCCGTTGGTAAAATCCTCTTTAAGATCTATTCTGGATTTGATAGCCATGGTTTTTCTTTTTATTAATAGTGGTTACAAAATCAATGATTGACTTCTATGTCTTCCAGGTTTTGATATCCCAGCCCGCTTTTTGCCAAGTGTTTGTCCATTTTGCATTCCTCATCTTCTATATGGATAATGCTCATTTTTTCCTCGGCCGCCGGTACCAAAATGGAAATAGGGGTTTTGGCTTCTATCACATTGACATCTTCGATGGCATTGTCGTGCATCATTTTAAAGTCTTTTACATAATCTACATAAGGCTGTTTTTCGACAAAATGCAGGATAACAGACTTAAAAACCCTACCGCCAAATGTGATATCGGCGGAATCCTCAAATGCCCATGGAGACAGAAAGCGGACAAGTGCAGTTTTTAATTTTTCTATATGAAATTCTATGGCTGTGATTTCAGGGAGAAACCTCACTCTAAAATCCAACCTGATTTTTTCATAGTCCGGATTGAGCACATGAAGGGAATGGGGCTTATCGTTGTAGTTTGTCGTTTGGTTTCCCACAAAGGCACAATTCCTGTCTTCCAAAAAACGCCTGATTCTTTCAAGCTGTGCCAATGAAACCTTTGGTTGCCTCCTATCCACCGCTTTGAGCTTGGAAAAGTCGGGGACGACAGAGACGATAACATGGCCGGGGTTGAGATGGAAGGTGTCATCCAGATGATTGACACAGCGCACCTTGTATACCTCTGGAAACGCCTCCAAGATCAGTCTTTCGTAGTCAAAAAGGGTGATGGCCCTTCCTTTATGCCGCAAATGTTCGCTGATACGGTTGTAAAAACCCAAATCACTTTCCGCGGGTCTTCCCCCAAAAGAATCGTACAATTGGAAAATGCCCTTGATCGCCGAATCGTCGTTCTCCAGCTTGGATATGGTTGCTGCCGGAAGCGGCTGGTTCAAATGCGCTAAATCGTTTTCATTGTTTTGGAAAGTTACCCTGGCCGCCTGGGCGTGTATATTGATGGCTTGACTGATGGCTTCAGGATTTTCGGATACAGCGGCTTTTAACCAGTGTAAGCCGGAAGAAAGTACGGTGTTTTCTTTGTTGATGTCGTCCGGAATGGAAAGTTCGACAATGCCGGAAGTCAAAAGTTCATCTGTGGTATCGGAAACCACTTGGGATTCCCTAAAGGGCTCCCATTGGTTTGACTTCAAATAATACCAGCGCACTTTTGGCTTGGCCAGTTCCGCATCTGCCGTATTTTCCACTAATTGGAAAAGCAGGGACAGGCTTTGTTTGGGTTGGAGGTTATTGATGCCTATCAAGAGCGCTCCCGCTTCAGGAACAAGGACATCGATTTCTGTTTTTGATTTTGGGTTTTTGAATTGGGGTACCAAGAAACTCCCCTGAATGCCCTTTAAGTGCTTGTAGGTGTTGGGAAAAGGGTGGAGGTGTAAGAGCTGGATATCTTCCCCTCCGTTGTTTTCACCGGTCAGCGTCTCCGAGGTGTAATCCATGGAGATGCTTTTGATAGATGGGGTGTAAGGAGGGTTGGGAATGACTACCTCAAAAGAGGAAACCGTGGTGGTAGAACCGGCTTTCACCAGATCCCCGGTAGTGTTTCTGTACCACGCTCCTGGTACCACGTTCGGAAACCTGGCCACAGCCAGCATTTGCCTGGTAAGTACCTGTTGGTATTGGCTGTGTCCAAAGTCATCTTCCAGATTCATACGAAGAAAGCCGATTTTGTTGCCCTTTCCATAATTCTCTGCTTTTTCGCCACTGATCAGCTTGGCGATTTGACTATCACCGGCTTGCGTTGAGGTAAAGGTCTCCTCGTCATTTTCTAAAATTGCTATTTGGTCTACTGTACTTCCATCGACATCAAGTCGTATGGGCGTGGACGCTTTTTCACCTATCGAGTAGACGTTCGCCTTAAACCCGTCACCAATATTTTCATAACCTGCGTAATATTCGGCGAAGTCTTCGGGCGGATCCTCCCAATTGATTTTGAAGTGCACCGACTTGAGGTTTTTTTGAAATATTTCCGCATTTCCGAAATAAAAGCTTGACCCTTTTTTGGGGATGGCTGTAAACGGCAAAAATGGGGAGCCGGTGTCCAGCTTTCCTTCATCACTGAAAGCCATTATTTGTGTCAAACCTGTGACATTGACTTCCAAGGTGATTTTTTCAACGACAAGGTTGAGGAGATCTTTGAATATTTCTTTGTTCGCACTTTTTTCAGTGCTGAAAAGTACCTTCATCACAGGTAAATCAGTGCCCAATTCTTCTTCCAGTCCGTCTTTGTCAAAAGGTAAAATCGCCGGGGTGTCAACATCCAGTTGGAGTTCAATGCTAAAGCCATTTTCCCCTGTATCGTTGGCGAAAGGTTTTACATTCAGGGTGTCCAGTGAGTTGGCGTTTATCCATTCGCCCTCCCCGCTTAGATAGATGTTGAACGTATTCTTGATGACGGCAATGGGATTGTTTGTATGCACATGGACGGCAATGGTCCTGATGCCCTCTGTAAGCAGCAGTTCATTTGAGGCCAGAGCAAACCCTAAGGTTGCATTTGGCATCTTTGTGCTGCCCATGGTAAACCAGGTAGGCTTCTCTTCGTCTTTAATGGGCGTGCCCAAACCGTCTTCGGAGTTGGCAACGGGAGCGGCTTTGAGTCCAATGGTCCTTTCTTCGTCATCGGGGGATTTTTCCAGACACAATGACCTTAGGCTTTCCACGGTGGCCACATTGAACACCGAAGGCTTGTCAAGGGCATAAAAAAGGTCATTTCCCAAAGCATCTTTACCAGCCCTGAATCTTATTCCGCCTTCCAATGAATGCTCCAGCCTGTTTTTTGCCAATTCAAAAAAGAGGTGGACCTTGTCCGGTATGATGTCTTTTGGTTTTAACCCCAAAACACCCCTGTAATAAAAATCCAAATGTCTTTTGGTCATTTGGTTGAGATCTTCCTGGACATTGATAAACAATCTCAGAAAGCTGATAAATAGGGCTATATGGGGAGGGTGGTCTTTTCTGGTTAAACTTTGTTGAAAATGGGTGGATGACAACTGGATAATTTGGAAGTAGACATTGTAGACATTGGTGAAAAGTTCCTTGAGAAGTTGATAGGCCGCTTCTAGTTTCTGTTTGTCAGTGATGCTTTGGTCGCATTTAAACGGGTTTTCTTCATCAATAACCGCTTTGGGTCTCAACAAATTGAGGTTGGCGCTCAGCTCGGTAGCTTCCGGGTCAAATCCCCATTCGGGCGAAAACCCAAAATATTTGTCTTGGTCGAAAATCGGGTAATCCTCTATGAAAGTTTCAGCGGTCTTTTCCAAAGTGGCCAATCCGGGGAGAAACCCTTCAAAGTTGGCCATGATCAACCGCCTGATTTCAACGTGGAGGCTGGCACCTCTCTTGATATTTTTGAACCAATAATCTATTTTTTTTGCGATGTCCAAAATTTGGCCAATGGAATTTTCCAATCCTTCAATAGTGGGAGGCAAGGAAAAAATCCGGTCAATGGCGCGTTTGGAAGGGAGAGGGTTGGTCTTTGTGATGGCGGCAATGACTATGGTGGGATCGCTGTTCCAGAACCCTTCCCAATTCCCTTCAGGAATGTTTTTCAGGTTGAAAAATTTGATCTTTTTGGAATATTCTGTGGCAAAAACCAAAAAATCCTCCAGTTTTCTTTCATCCAGTTTTACAAAGGAGGGGTCCAAGGCAGCTGGTCTTCTTTGTTTCTGGCTTACACCGTCTCTTTTGACCAAGTATTTTAGGCTGTCGTAATGGGGCATTTTATTTTAGGAAAAATTTGATGATGGTAAAAATTGGCGGCCGGGTACTTATATATCCGTACCCTCCTGTATATAAAATGGATACACGAAATTAAAACGGGTATTGGTGCTTCTTACTTCGAAAATGACGCTGATTTTCAGCACTCCCTCAAGTTGATTTTCATCTGAAACTTCCAACCGGATCAACTTGATCCTGGGTTCGTGGTAGATAATGGCTGTCCTTACGATATCGTCGATATAGGTAAGGGTGGCGTTGTTGATCGGTTCCATGACCATACTGTCCAAGTTGGAACCATATTTAGGCTGCATGACCCTTTCCCCTAGGGCGGTGTCAAACAAAATGGTCAAGCTTTGGCAGATGTCTTCAATTCCGGATACCATGACCACGCCTTTTTGTGCCGGGTCAAAGGTAGGAGGGAAGCTCCATCCGGTGCCGAGGAAAGATTGTTCTTCATCCATGATGTTGTCATTTAGCCGCCGATCATCACCGTCATACAGCCCAGCACGATTGTTCCACCATGGGCGGTGGAATCTCCCATGCGGGCGGCAGGCATCCCACCGATTAAAACAGTAGCCGAACCTAGAATAATGGTGTCCGGAGGTCCTGTACAGGTAGCCATATCCCCCATACGTGCGGCGGGCATTCCGCCTATCAGCACGGTAGGTTCACCGGGAGGCAATATGGGTCCCCCCACATGGGGTACGGTACCCGTTACCATCGGGCAAACATGCATGTCGTTGACTCTTGCAGCTGGCGGCATTTATTTTTATCAAATCAGTTTATTTTTACCAAACTTCCTTTAAAGGTGGCGATTCCAGAGGACGACACTTCCGCGCCCGCGCTCCCTTCAGCCTTGAATTCCGCCTGGGCGCTGTGCTGGATATTGATACCTTCGGCCTTGATGTCACCGGTGGCTTTCAGGATGATATCGCCACTGCTTTCCAAGCTGATACCACTGGAATCCATCGTGATTTTATTGCTGTTTTGGTCCTCCAGCACCACCTCTCCCGAATCTTCGTCGAGTTTGACTTTGTTGCCTGCGGGAGTGTCTATGGTCAGGATTTTTTTTTCATCGTCAAAATGAATTCTCATCTTACTGCGGGTGACCAATCCTTTTTCGTGATTGTCATCTTTGGCTTCAATGGGGGAAGGATTGGTGCTGCTGTGCAAATGGCCCAGAATAACCGCATGCCGGGGATCATCATTGACAAAACCTACGATGACTTCATCATCGATCTCCGGGCGGAAAACAAAACCCCTTTCGTTGCCCGCATCCAGGGAAGCCAACCTTGCCCATATCCCCTGGGCCTCAGGATCTATCAGAGGAAACCTCACCAACACCCTGAATTCCCCATCCGGGTCATTTTCCAATTGGACTACTTTGCCTATTTGCAGGCCCTTTATGCCAGGCAATAGTCCTGAAGCAGCTTTGTCCTGGGTTTCAAATTCCTCATAAAACCATTCCGGTGATTTTCCAAACTGGGCATCTGTATATAATTCTCCGTCTATCAGACTGTGCCTGACAGCGGTTACATATCCTTTTCCATTAAATCTGTCTCCCACGCCATTGAGACCAATCAGATTACCGGCTTTTAAAGTAGGCACGCCTCTGAATTTGGCCCGTCCCACTACTTTTGCCAGATGGCTTTTCAGTAGCTGGGAATATCCCCAAGATTTCAATTCGCCGTCAAGTAAAGGCCCCCCGTGCCTATAATCCAAGTGTTGCAAACCGATTACCTCTGCTAACTTTTTCTCACTGAAGTTCCCCAAACCGTTTATGGCCGGGCTCTTTCCTTCCTCCATCAAAATCTCCTGACCGGAGTATTTCCATGCACTGCATCTGACGGCATCATACTGGTGTCTGGCATCCATTTCGGCTTCGAATTCATATAGGGTTTCTCCATACCTCAAACCGAATTCCGCTTCACCGTCAAATTTTGGTTCCCGAACGAGAACCTTATCATCCTGACACAACACCACCTTTCCGTTTACTTCAGCCCTGCTTACCAAAAAATCCCAATCCGAGCAGTAATACTGCACCATTTCTTTGTGCTTGACCTCAGTGGACTCCACTTCCGGACTCAGACCATAAGTACCGATAAGCTGTTCCATTATCTCACCGTCGGCCGCTTCCAAAAAGTACTTGTTTTTTCTTCCTATGGTCATTTTGACCGCTTTATGTCTGCATTCCAGTTGGAGAACAGATGTTTGGTTTCCGTTGATTTTTATGCCATGTTTGATGATGATGCCTTTGAAAACCGAGGTATTGTCCCCGTCAAATCCCATTTTGATTTCAATTTCTTTCCCGGGAACAAATTTTTCCTCATTGCTGATTTCAAAATCTTCCTTTGCGGTGTCACCGTCTTTTAGGACCAAACGGGCAAAGGGAATTCGGTTGACCTCAGCATGGGTAACGATGGAAAGAAATTCATAGGTTTGGGGTATTTCTGTACCGTCCACCATGATGCTATAAGAGATGGTCCCGGTTTCGGATTGATTGGGGAGTACCCGTCCATTGCTCATACATTGTCACTTTTGAATGGAGGGAACCGGATCTGGTCCCCAGCATTTAGTCTACGAAAATTTGTTAAACCGTTTGCCTTGGCCACCTCCAGATAATATTTGGGGTCTTTATAAATATTGAAAACCATCAAAGGAAGGGTGTCACCTTCTTTTATCTGGCGGAAATGGGTTAAATTAGGGGAGTTTTTGCCTTCTTCGGCCACCCTTCTTTTTACCTCTTTAAAATTGAGAAAAGTAGCACTTATTTTTGCCCGGAGGGGCGTTCCATCGGTTTTGAAAAGCGTATACGTGATGTCAAGATTTTTTAAAACGCTGGGGAAAGTGATACCCAAGCCGATTACCTTCAAATAACGGGGCTGATGAATTTCCCCCGACAAATCATACACTACTTCCTTGAACTCCTGGATCTGCTGGGGGACACTTTTTCCAGCATGTACATAGCCGAAGATACTGTCAGTGCCATCAAAAATGAAATCCAGCTTCAGCTCCTCCGGTGCGGAAGAGGTGAATTTTTCCTCCACACCCTGATTGCCCGGGGCCACCTTCGCATCGTACTTGATTTCAAACTTTTGGGCGTACTGTTCGGGATTTACGGGAAGGGTGAAAGAACCAGTTTTTTGACTTTCGGTCATTTCCCTGTCGTTGTAGGCATTGATCAGTACTTTGGTGGGATGGGCTTCCATTACCTTTGTTTTTTGTCTTCCAAAATTTTCAACACTTTTTCCACACAGGCTTCAATGATGGCTTTTTGGTCCCCTTCTGAAGGAGATTGACTGGCTCCCCTGTCTTCCTCGTTGGCCACCGTGCCCTTGATATGCAATTCTTTGATTTCTATAGGCATATTTTCTTCGTAATATGAACGTATCTATTAAGTAGGTTCGGAATGGTTAACTTTAAAGTAATTATAGTTCAGCTCTATCGTCTCCACCAAAACAGCGCTTTGCTCGGCATTTAACTCTGCCACCGACCATTTTTTAGGCCAGGCATGAAAGAGTCTCCATTCGATGAGGATCTCATGTTCCTCATTCAACAGCTGGACCAACACGGTAGTGGGCTTGAACTCGAAACTTTCAATGGCTTGTCTGCACCATTTGATCACACCGGAATCTTTCAATACCCCCCTTTTTAATATCAGGTCGTTGTACTTGGAGCGGGTAGGAATCACGTGTTCAAAGCGGTTTTCACCCCCCTCCTTGATGGATTCGGTTTCCAGGGAAACCTCCAGTCCCGAAACATTTTGAAACAAAATGTCGTCTGCCACAGCCTGAATGTCCAGGAATTCCACCTTAAAGTGGAACCCCGGTGGAGGGTAATAGAATGCCATTGTACCGGTTAATCGTTTTGAATGGTGAGACCTTCGTGGGCCAATTCGATCGTTTCCACCGCAATTTCGTTGCCATCAGCCTTAAGGTCGGTTGACTGGACTTTTAGGGCCCAGGCATTTTTGATTTTCCACACGACAACGGGTTCGTGTTCCTCATTGAGCATGCTGATGGTTATGTCTCTACGGTACTTGGATCCTGTACTGTTTCCTTCCTGGAAAAACACGTTTTCTTTCCACCAATCATAGTATTCGTTGTCTGATTGGAAGGTTCCGCGTTTTAAAGTAATATTGGAATACTTGGTCATCCCCGGTTGCTTTGTTTTGGAATATTCCTTACTCGCGCCGTGACGGTATTCGATGACCTCGGTTTCCACATCCAGCCCCGAAACTTCTGTAAAGCCGATTTTAGTTCCGCCCCATTCTACCTGGAAGTGAAACTTTGGTAATGGATAATCTGCCATGATATTTTGAATTTTAAGTTAATGAATAAATTGAATGTTATTGTATTAAGCAACTGATTTAAAACAGGTTATGAAACCTGCATTTTGTGAGAGAATTTGAGGATGATGAATTCCGCCGGACGGACCACCGCCATGCCGATTTCCACATTCATTCTACCTTCCAAAATATCCAAAGCGGTCATAGTGGCCCCTAATCCCACCTTCACGTAAAAGGCGTCTTCCGGCACCGCACCAGCCAGTGCCCCAGCCCGCCATTGAAGCAGCAGGAAGTTTTCTATCATTGCCCTTACCTTGGTCCAGGTATTGGCATCGTTGGGTTCAAACACAAATTGTTCCGTGGCTTTTTTGATGCTGATTTCTGCCATGATGAAGAACCGGCGTACCGAGACATATCGCCATTCGTTGTCGTTTCCGGCCAGCGTGCGGGCACCCCATACCAAGGTCCCTTTGCCGGGGAACGTACGCAGCACGTTAATGGACTTGCCACTGGTGGTGTCCACGTTCAGGTCCCTTTGCTGGTCATGGGTGATTTTCAATACGGGTTTTATCACATTGCTGACGCTGACATTTGCCGGTGCTTTCCACACCCCTCTGGTGTTGTCCACAAAGGCATATATCCCGGCAACTACCGGTGCCGAAGGTACGATACAGGGCATTTGATTGATGGCAGACTTGACCCTTGCAAACAGCGCGTCGTTTGTCCCTTCGAGGGCATCCATTGAACCCTGAGCCGGACCGGCGCCTTCATTGGGCCCACCAATAATGTTATGGACGACTTCTACGTCACTGGGGTCATACAAATAATTGAAAACCGTTTCCAGGTTGGGTGCATAGACAGCTCCGTAATTCAAACTGTTGGTTCCGACACCGTCACTTCTGAAATCATTCGCCACATCCAGAATATTGCTGCTGCTGTCGTGTCTGTAAATATTGGCCACCAAAAATCGGTCTTGTAATTTTCTGCACTGGGCCAACGCAGCATTGTGTAATGCCCCTTGGTCATTTATGGTCGCCAATCCCTGGCTTTCAGGGAAGACGATCAAGGTAGGTTCATCCTCGGCCTCCAACGCTGCCAATCCGGCATACAGTAAGGTTGGGGGGCTTGCATCTCCAGGGTCTATATCAGCACCAAATGCCCCATAGGTCCCCACCGACACGATATAACAAGGACCACCTCCGTTGGCAAAGAAAGCTTGCAGGGAGTAAAACATCAGATGCGTTGACCTGTCGCCATCGAAGTCGCCTACAACCCTCAAGTCAACAGTATTGCCGTCGTCATCCTGAGTTTCGTCAATGGTTACCCGGATATTCTCTTCGTTTTGGGCTTCTCCATAAAACTGGACATATTCCAGCATGGATACTATACGCTTCGGTCTTAGTATCAGATCGCCAGCTACGGATTCCTCCGCTTTTGCGGTGTATCCGATAAACGCGGGGATGGCCGTCTCTACTTGAGCTACCGATGGAGGGAATTTGGAAATTTCCTCGATATAGACCCCTGGGGTTTTGTAATTTGCCATAGTTTGTTGATTTTATAGTTGAGAATGGATGTTTATTGTTTAGACTTCATCGGGTATGGGATTGATGGCATTGAAAAAGATATCACTGTAGACCTTGTCGCCTTCGTATTTGACCAGGTAAGGTTTGGCACTGGGCAACCTGAAAGTGTTAGAAGTGAGGTAAGGCACTTCCGCTGCCAAAAAGTGAGGGGTTTTGGTAACAAAGTCACCCTTTTCAAAATCCAATAGGTCACCGGCATGTCCTTGTATGTGGTTTCTTTCAGCCAGACTGAATCCCCCGGCTTTTTTATAGCGCCAATAAGTTGTTCTCGCCAAAAATCTCAGTTCAAAAACAGGGTGCTGAGGCCTTGACTGGGAAGGTAAAAATTCAGTGGTAAGATAACCGTTGTCTTTAATAGGACTAAGCTCGGGGTTTTCAGCGTTCAGGCTGATTTTTAAAACGGCAAATGGAAACCTGTCGGATGCAGTCAGATCCAATAGCCAATCCTGGAACCACTGTTCCTGGCGAATCGGGGACAAGTCTCCCTGATGCACAAATCCGTCACCTGCTATTTGTTGCCAAAAATCGATGTTACCGTTGTTTTTGTCGATAGCTTTATATATTTGATCGTCACTTTTGCTGAGGTCCCCCATATGATAGTCCTGCCCCTCTTCTAATTCGGCTATAGGCCGGGACAGGATGTTTTTTTCCTTTTCACCTGTATTCGTAAAATAGAGGAGGCTGTTTTCGTCAGTTGTAAAGGGGAGGTTGGTCAGGTTTTGAAACAGCGGGTTGTTTGCTCCCAATCCAAAAATCAATTCAGCGTCGTTTTTCGGGGGGATCACCGGTTGATAAATAAGTTTTCCGCCCCCGGACTTTTCAGCATCTACTTCCATTCCTACAAAAAAACCGAGCTTGGTTTTGACCAGTTTCATCCTGTGATTTTTCAGAAAAGTTTGGGTTTCCTGACTCAGGAGAAACTCAATATCCGTATGAATGTCATACCTTTCTCTCCTGAGTCTTTCTTCCATCAAGGAGGACTGTGCATCATTGGTTAAGGAATAATAGGAAATTCCTGTCCTGTCCGTAAGATAGTAGTCGTGCAAAAACCTTACTTCAAAAAGTATCTTGTATTCAATCGTTATCATTGCTGCCAGAAGTACCCTGTAAATGCTCCAATTTTTCCGCAAACAGATCTTTTCTTTCACCTCTTACGGCTTCTATCAATGGAACCTCCGCAGTAATCTGTCCTTGGATTTTCACCAGCCTTATTTTGTATAGCACAAATGGGGATTGTTTTCCCCCCAGGGATCCCCATAAGTGATTGATTTGTTCGAAGGTGAGCGTAAACAGCTCAGGGATGAGCCGGAGTTCATAAAAGTTTGAGTCATCCGAATCTACATTGGTGGGGGAAAATCCCGGAGAATTCTGCAAAGTGAAAATCTTTTTGGATTGGAAAAATTCGATGACCGAGGAAATCCTTCTTAAAGCGCTTTGGTAGGAGATGTCTATGCTGTTGTCACTGCTGGACAAGGTAGCTGTGAAAAGGATATAAAGGTTCAGGTACACTGGAGGCTGTATGGTCTCAATGCTGTTTTTTACCGGGTTTTTTAAATAATTCTGTCCGTTTTTTAAAGTGGACTCTTCCTCAATATTGACGATGCTCAATATCAATTTGTCTGTCATGGCTTCCTGGGATTCCAAGAGGGCTATGTTCCCAAGCATCACCTGGTCCCTGTTTAAGATCATCTCATTTGTCATGAGATACCGCTGCACTTCGTCTCTGATAAATGTTGCTGCTTCGGAAATCATAGCTTTTGCTCAGAAAAATAAAATATAACACGGCTTCGCCACCTCACCCACATGTGATTATGATATAGGGAAATTTTCTCCAATTTACCCTTTGATAATAGGGGATTCAATACCAAACCTTGGGCATTTTTCAGGAATAGATGCAATGAAAAATTCAACAATTCCGATATTTTATATGGAAATTAAAAAGATTTTAAAAAATATTTATGATTATATATTGGTTTAAAAAACTATTTATGTATCGTGCGCATAGCAGAAAACTGTGGGACATACGGCTCACCAGCCAATCCCATAATCTTCCCCATGGTTACTTGACCCTCCCCACATGGTACCATGCTCCCAGTCAAACCAGATGGCGTTGATGGGGCCGGAGGTCCGGTCTCTGAAATCCATTCTATAGCCTTTGCTTCTCAGTTCCCTTCTTACCCAGGAGGGCGTTTCGGACGGTAAGGTCATGGCACCCGGTTTTGTTTCGTGGTTCCCAAATGAAGCCTGCATCTGATAGCTGTTCATATTGGCCGCCTCCGCGGCCTGCTGTACGTTCATCCCGAATTCTACGATATTCAGAAAAAACTGTAGGAGATTCTGGTCTTGTGTGTCCCCTCCCTGTACCGCAAAAGCCAAATAAGGTTTGCCGTCTTTCAAAGCAAGAGTAGGGGTAAGAGTAACTCTTGGCCTCTTACCTGGCTCAACTATATTGAATGGATTGACCAGTTCGTCGGTTACAAAACTTTGCATCCTTTGACTGAGGCCAATACCGGTATTGCCGGCCACTACGGCGGGTATCCACCCCCCGCTGGGGGTTATGGAAACTACCCAACCTTCCTTATCCGCTGCTTCTATGGAAGTGGTACCGCTGGTAAACTCTTCCAAAAAACTGTCACTCACCTCATCCGAGATGTCTTCGTTGTATTTAAAATAAACCTTGCTGTACTCTGCTATTTGATCTTTATAAGGGTTTTCTCCGCCCTGAAAAGGGTAAGGATCTCCGGGATTTGCCCAAGGATCATTGTGCTCACCGATCAGTTTTGCTCTTTCCTTAGCATATTGCTTGGACAGGAGCCCTTCCATAGGGCTCTGCGGTTCAAAATCCGGATCTCCATAATAAAAATCCCTGTCTGCAAATGCCAGGTTCATGGCTTGATAAACCGTGTGGATATAATTGGCTGAATTGTAGCCCATGGCTTTCAGGTCGAAGTTTTCCAGGATGTTCAAAGACTGAAGCAAGGCAGGACCTTGTGTCCATTCCTGAAGTTTATACACGTCGATGCCTTTATAATTCACATAAAGGGGTTCTTCAATTTTAACTTTCCAGTTGGCAAGGTCTTCCATTGTAAACAGTCCCTCCTGTTCCTGGACACTCCGTACCATTTCTTCCGCAATATCGCCCTTGTAAAAGCGGTCATAAGCGGCATAAATCGCGTCTTTTCTGTCTTTTCCCCTTGCAAGTGCCTCCTTCTCGGTGTCCACCAGTTTCTGCAAAGTCGCTTGCAGGTCCGGCTGGCTGAAAATTTCGCCTGCATGCGGCGCTTCTCTTTTCTCTCCCAAATGGGGCAGAAAGACTTTTTTGGAATAAGGCCATTCTTTGATCATTTCTTTGTCCCTTTCGATGGCATTGGCTGTTTGGGCCTCGATGGGATAACCTTCCGCCATTTCAATGGCTGGTGCCAAAACCTCTTCCAGGCTCAGGGTGCCGAATTCAGCAAGCATGGTCAACAATCCCCCCATAGTTCCTGGAGTAGTTGCTGCCAGGGGACCGTAACTGGGCGGGTATTTTAACTCTTTTTCTTTAAAAAAATCAGCTGTGGCCCCTGTGGGAGCCACTCCCAGTGCATTGATGGCTATCACTTTTTTCGAATGAGGATTATAGATGAGGGCCTGGGTTTCACCACCCCAGCTCAAAACATCCCACATCGTACAGGTGGCGGCTAACATGGTACACGCGGCATCCACGGCGTTGCCCCCTTTTTGAAAAGTCATGGCGCCGGCTGTGGCGGCAAGCGGCTTTCCGGTAATGGCCAGCCAGTCTTTGGCATGAATCACCGGTTTTTGTGTGCTCTGTGCCCAGGTATGGCTCAATGCAAGTAAGCATACCGTAATCACGAGCAAGCCTAACTTACCAAAGCATAATCTTAAATGTATAAACATAGCCAGCAGTGTTTGAAGACACAGTAATTTATACAAATATTCTCTTTTGAAAAAACTTTGCCCGGAAATATGCCCTGCATGTGGATTCAATTCCGTTTGCGAACGTTCACCCGTATAGCTCCGCCGGGTTAACGGATGTTGGTCTCATCCAGAGACACTTTTGATGGAGGTGGGTAAAATCTTGGGGAGATCGCTTTTGTAAAACCCTTCGAGGGTTTAAATAGGCGTGACTTCGAAATGCCCAAGGTAGGTATTTGCCTATCAAAAAAGGCTAACCCTCAAAGGATTCCTTGCTTTGGGATGGTTAAAAGCGATTTCCTTGGGTAAAATCCATGATATGCAAAAAAGTCTATTCATTTTGTTATATTTGTACCCTACTGAATGACAGTAAGATTGAAATCCCGTTTTATCAAGGTAAGGGAACCAATTGCCTGTGAATAAACCTTTTATTGATTGTGCTCCCGGCCAATCCATATGGTAAACCAACAGCAATATAGAGGGCAGGAACGGAGGTCACTTTTAAAAACCCCGTTCATCCAGGCCGTTTTCGGCCACTCGGGATATGATAACATTTTAAAAATACTGAGAATTGACATTTAACGATTTCAAGTTTGTAGAATCCCTCCAAGAGGGATTGGATGCAATGGGGTTTGAGAAACCCACTCCGATTCAGGAACAGGCTATGCCTATCATTATGGACGGAAAGGACATCATCGCCACCGCCCAAACCGGAACAGGGAAAACAGCGGCTTTTATCCTTCCTGTTCTTAACCGGATATCCCAATCGGGGCAAAAAGGCGTACAGGCTTTAATCCTGGCACCTACCCGTGAACTGTCCATCCAAATAGACCAGCAGATCCAAGGTCTGGCTTATTTTTTGGGCATCAGTTCCATTCCCATATATGGTGGTGGTGATGGCAATACGTGGGAACAGCAAAAAAGAGCGCTGGAGATGGGGGCAGAGATTGTCGTGGCCACACCGGGTCGGCTGATTGCCTTGTTGACGAGCGGAAAAATCAACCTGGGTTCTATCACCCACTTGATTTTGGACGAGGCTGACCGGATGCTGGACATGGGGTTTTCTGACGACATCCTCACCATTGTCAACTATCTTCCCAAAAAAAGGCAGACACTTTTGTTTTCTGCCACCATGCCTCCTAAAATCAGGAAATTTTCCCAAAAACTTTTGCATCAACCGGAAGAGATTTCGATTGCCCTGGGAAAAACAGCCAAGGGGGTAAGCCAATATGTCTATCATGTTTTTGACCACCAAAAAGAAGAATTGGTAACATGGATACTGAGCGAACGGGATTATCAGGCCGTCATTATCTTTTGTTCTACAAAAGACAAAGTCAAATCCTTGTTCAAAACGCTCAGGAAAAAATTTCAGGTGGAAGCATTCCACGCTGATCTGGAGCAATCCGAAAGAGAGAAGATCATGTCTTCCTTCAAAAATAAGTCCCTCAAGATCCTTGTTGCCACCGATATACTTTCCAGAGGGATCGATGTGGAAGACATTGAATTGGTCATCAACTTTGACACACCCAATGACCCGGAAGACTATGTTCACCGGGTAGGGCGGACCGCACGGGCCGAAAAAGAGGGTAGGGCCATCACTTTCGTAAATGAGAAAGACAAGTACAAATACAGCAACATCGAAAAACTCATCGGTCTGCAGATAGAGGTATTGAATAACCCGGAATCAGTGGGAGATGGCCCGGACCTAAAGGCTGCCCGGATCAGACCGGACAAGAAAAAAGGCAAGAAAAACTTTGCGCCTGGCAGGAGAGGAAATGAAAGAAAAGGAAGTGGCGGATATCATGGGAAAAAAGCAGATAAAACCGTTTCCGAAAAATCTTCTGAAGGTATTGTGCAATCAGGGGTAAGCAATAGGTTCAAAAGCAGAAAAAACATCGAAGATTAATGATGGAATATATTTTTTAAGTGGGTAAGGTTTTTGTTTGCAATTGTCTAAAACCATAAAATCATGAACACACGAAATGTATACATCATCGGTGCGGGGGTTTCAGGGTTGGTAGCTGCAATTGAGTTGGAAAAAGCAGGGTATTATCCGGTCATATTGGAAGCGGGCGACAAAATAGGAGGGAGGATCCAGACAGAAGAGGTAGAGGGATTTAAACTTGACCAGGGGTTTCAGGTACTGCTCACCGCCTATCCGGAGGCACAGCATTATTTGGATTTTGAAGCGCTCTCGCTCAAAATCTTTCAGCCTGGGGCTGTGATTTTCAAACCAGGGGATATTTTTTCAGTCTATGATCCGCTTAGAAAACCCTTAAAAATGATTCCCATGGTGTTTTCAAAAGTAGGCACCGTGTTGGACAAGGTCAGGATGTACCAACTTACCAAGACATTGAGTGTAAAAAGAGACGAAGATATTTTTTCATCTACTGATATGACCACATTGGAATACCTTAAAAAGAAAGGGTTTTCCGGTAAAATCATCAAAAACTTTTTCAAACCCTTTTTCAAAGGCATCTTTTTGGAGGAGGAGTTAAAAACATCATCGAGAATGTTTGAATTTATTTTTAAAATGTTTGCCATTGGCAATGCCTCCATCCCGGAAAAGGGCATGCAGGAAATACCCCGTCAACTTTTTTCCAAGCTGCACAACACCAAGATCCAGTACAATACCCATGTGGACCATATTGAGAACACCAGGATTTATCTGGATTCCGGGGACGTGATTACCGCTGATGATATCATTGTGGCTACTTCACCCGAAACGGTTTTCAACCAGCTCGATCTAGGCCCGCCCGCCTACCATGCGGTAACCAATCTGTATTTTTCGACGGAGCAGTCATTTGTGGCCAAACCTGTGATTTCGCTCGTGCCGGATGAACAGTTTTTGGTGAATAATTTTGTCTTTCTAACGGATGTTTCCAAATCCTATTCTGCGGACGGAAGAGCCCTTCTTTCCGTTTCGGTCATTAAGGACGTGTCCGCTGTCGAAAACCTGGAAAAGCTGGTGGCCCTGGAACTGGAGGCCCTGTCGGGTATCCGGTCGGCGTATTTCAGACATCTTAAAACCTATCATATACCTAAGGCCCTTCCTGCGGTAAGAGACACCAAAAACTGGCTGCCGGTTCAGCACACGAAGGTATATGACCATGTATACCTCGCCGGTGATCACATGCTGAACGGTTCATTGAATGCAGCCATGACCTCCGGTAGAAAAGCTGCTGAGGCCCTGATCGGTGCTTATGTGGTTTAACCGCGTTTGTAAACAAAAAAATGCGTTTCTTTAACAACGCGCTTAGCCCTTTGCTTATATTGATAGAATTACTTTGTCGGAACGTGAAGGTTGTCAGTTATAAGTAACAAAAAGCACTGCTTGTTTCTGTGTAACAAAACACATTGTGCCCTTCATGGATTATACCGGTCCCACGGATGAATACAAGGGCACATGTATCGTGAGGATACACGGTTCACGGGCAAATGTTTTAAAGCTTTTCCGCTGAGCAGGATATTGCTGCTTTTTGGTTAACATGCTGAAAAACGTGAAAACTTGTTTCATTGTAACAATTCCGCCTAACATTGACACACAGATCGGAGAAACAAGGATGAGTTCATCTTGCTGAGGGGCTTTCGGGGAACAAATCTCCAAATCCCCTGTGATTTGTGGAAAGGAAAAAACCTTTACTTCGCTAACCTCACAGCGTATACTACCTTTCGAGTATAATAATAAGATGTTCATGGCCTACAGGAATTTCCAGGTAGTTTTTGTGATGGCGAAAACTGGTTTGATTTTGGTAAACCACCTCTTCTGCCGTAGGATCAAACCAAGTGGCTTTCCAACTGGTTTCACCTGTCAGATTAATGGCTATTTCTTCACCAATCTTCCCATCGATTAGTTGTATTATCACTTTTTCCGTTGGATCAGCCAATGCATTGGCGCCCGTTCCGGAAGGCAATGCATGAATAAGATCCTTTTGGGGAGACATTTCCCAAAACGGAACGTTGGCCACGAATTTTCCCAGTCTCAGCATAGCCGCATGTTGGTAATCAATGACCGAGGAAGGGTGCTCTCCTGATGGCCTGTGAAAGCGGCTGCTTGCAGTGCCATTGATAAACCTGCTCCATATCACCATATCACCGCCGTTTTCATCTCTTGTATAGTCCTTGGATACCAGCAGAGGTTTTATTGTGCCGGATTTGTCCATGGCGTCCCGATAGCTTTTTATTCTTTTGCCCCCTTCCAATGCCTGTTCACGGGGAGTTTTGAATTCATGCGCCGAGACACCTTGGGCAATGTCCACCATACCATACAAGCCATCAGTGCTTAGGGTCATGGGATTGAACTCCTCATCACATTCCCCGCCACCGTCTTTTCTGTTGGTAGAGGGCATATCACCGACCAGGATTTCCCCGCCGGTTTTTTCCTGAACATAAGCCGCCCAATACCTGCTCCACGCAAGGTCTGCCCGGCTTTCATTGTTAATGTTCAGCATCACATGAGGATAGTCCTTCACTATACGGAGTAGGTGGTCGACATATAATGTTTGGAATTGAAATACCTTGTCGTTATGCTCTTTCCCCGGCAGGACATTATAAAACGGGGGATCACAAACAGAAGTCGTATATGGCAATACTTTTTCATCATAATTTACATTGTTGTTGGGATTAAACGGGTGGCCGTTCCAGCCGTAATTGGCTCCAGGATCATAAGCTCCTCCGGGTCCTCTGGTCACTGACCAGTCATCCCATATTTCAAGACAAACAATGATGCGGGCATTTAAGGTTTGGGTCAGAAGCTTTCTAAGCCGTTGTTCCCATTCAGGTTCAAACCTGCCCAGGTCATATTTCCCGTTTTGGAGTTTTATCCAGGGCTGCAGTACCTCCTCTACATGGCCGTCATGCAAATGATTCATGGGGTCATAGGGTAACCACCTGACAAATCCCATTACATGTTCGCTGTCCACTTTATCAATAAGATCAGCCAATCTTTGTAGCTGCAGCTCTATTTCTGAAGTGCCGGGTCTGCTTATGGGTGTCCAGCTGTGATAACCTGTTGCACCGATCAAAAACACCGGTTTTTCATTCCACGATAGGTAGTGGGGGTTTTCCTGATAGGCTTTGACCCTTTCCATCGGAACCTGACCGAATGTCCTATAAGCTTGTAAAAAAATAAGGAGAAAAAAGGCAAATAAAGTAGATGTTTTCATTGATCGAAAGGTATTTTGTTTTGTGTTTAACTGAAACCGGTTAAGGTGATTCAATGCTATTCACTATATTTTTGAGTGATTTTCCCTCTAAAACGTCAAGGAAAGCCTTGATGCTTCGCCTTCTGATTTCCATAAGCCCTTCCTCCGAATAGAAGGCAGCATGTGGATTGACAATGAGCTGGTGATGGGCAGGATGGCCGGGGTTTTTCCAGGCGCTGATCATCATATCGTCTTTTCCCGGGGGTTCGTTTTCCAACACATCAATGCCCGCTCCGCGTAGCTGTCCGCTTTCCAGGGCCTGGGGAATCGCGGAAGTATCCACTACGGCACCCCTCGCCGTGTTGATAAGGTAAGCCCCTTGTTTCATCAGGGACAAAGTGTTGGCATTGATCAGGTGTTGGGTTTCCGGTGTAAGCGGGCAATGAAGACTGACGGCATCCGATGAGGACAGGAGGGTAACCAGATTTTCCTCCCGGTGAATGCCTAAAGCTTTTTCGTAACCATCCGCTTTATAAGGATCATAAAACGCAACATCCATCCCGAAGGCTTTTGCCCGCAGCGCCATGGCGGTACCTATTCTTCCCAGACCGACGATGCCCAGTTTACAGCCCCTTAATCTATGCAAAGGTTGCACCTGGGTAAAGCTCCAGGGCCCGATATCGGCCCTCAACCGGGAATTGAGGCCATGGGTGCCTCTCATAAGCGAGAGCAACATGCTCATGGCCGAATCCGCCACATCTTCCGATCCGTAGTCAGGGATGTTGACCATGGGAATGCCTTTTGAGGCGGCATAAGGGTGATCCACATTGTCTATGCCCACACCCGCTCTGACGATCAGTTTACAGTTTTTCAGTTGTCGGATGGTGGCTTGGCTGACCCGGAGGCAGTGGTAAACAATCAGAACATCCGCATCTTCCACCCTGCCTTGCAGCTCCTTCTCCGATAGCGCATCGAGGGCCCAGATGTCGGCCCTGCCATCGAGCAGTACTTTTTCAGGTTCCAGGTTGTCATTGATAAAGTCTGTGATGATGATTTTGGGCTTTTTGTTCATACCATTAAATGATCAAGTGGAATCAAACCGGAAACAATCCGGTCTCATCGGCTACCGTATTTTAGCCACCAATAGCCTACGGCTTATTAAATTAAGTAAATATTCGCAAAATCATAACAAGCAGCGCAATTGAACAAATTAGAAAGGAAGACAATACAAACAAATATTTTATTCTCTTTTTTCCTTTTGGGGTTTGACGGATCAGTTTAAGAAAATTGCTGATGGTAAGGAAATAATTGAAGAAATAACTTGCCTTAATATGATGCCTTTTAAGCGTTATATACATTTTATAAAACAAAATGTTCCCAATCAAGACTAAAATTACAACAATGATTCTCTCTTCAGTGGTACGGTACATGTCTTTTCACCGGAGCCTCTTCCTTCCCCGGTTCAGGAGTCCTTTCCTTCCAGCCGCTCCGCATGCACCACCCGGACACAGGCGCCTTCCGACAGCGCATGCATTTCCCCGTTTACTTCCTGGTAGAAATGCAGCGCCAGCAGGCCGCACAGCAGCTGTGGATCCGGCCCTCTCTGAAGCGAAAAGCGGATGTCCTCCATCCCTTCAAGCCCCTTTTTCACGGGAACATAGATGCTGTCGGTATATTTTATCCCTGCAAAATGCGCCTTTTGGCGGGGATCCTCACCCATCAGCACCAGACCCGGCTTTAGCGTGAAATGTGTCGCCCCTTTGGGATACCTCAGCAGGTCGGCTTTTTCCAATCCGCTGAAGGAAAAGACCGTCACGGATGTCTCCCGGTTTATCGACAGGTTGGGCATCCCGTCCAGATACGCATCCAACCGCTCGCGTTCCGATATTTCCAGCCCCTTCATCAGCGACAGATCCCCGCGGAGAAGTTCCCTTTTACCGGGGGCATTCACTTTATCCGTACGGATGATTTTTCCGAACAGGGCGGTGAGCCGGGAAGGAAAATAGCCTTTGTGTACCTGAAGGATCATGCCCGCGATGGCAAACCTGAACACCTTGCTCAGAGAGGAGGCATGTCCGAATTCACTCATGGCACGCCGGGTTCCGGCATAGGCCGGATCTTTCATGATCCTGCTTTTGCTGACGCTGTTTTTCTGCTTGGCAAGATACCCGTTCCGGGTTTTGTAAAAAGTGATATTGCCTATGGTGCCTGTCAACTTGAGTATTCCTGTTTGTTTAGCCATAGCTGTGTGGGGTTAGGTGGGATGATGTTCCCTGTCTCCTCCTATCACCAGTCCACCTTGGGCTGGGTTTAAAGGCATGCCGGGTTATCCCTCAGTATATAAAAATCCGTGTTTTATCCGTGTTTTATCCGTGTTTTATCCATGTTTTATCCGTATATACGTTAACCTTAAAACATAGGTTGCCCTCTGTTGAGCCGGGGTTGAATGGATGATGCATAAAATTTCAGGTGTAGCGTAATCCAGAACTATAACACCTAAAAGGCGTTTGTCTGATGATTTAAAAAAGACATGAAGATACTGCTGGACGTAAAAGACGATAAAGCCCTACACTTACTGGAAGTACTTAATGGGCTACCATAGGTTAAAACCAAACAGCTTATCAACGCTTATGCCCAGCTCATGAGCGAGATCAAGGAGGCAAGAGATGAAGCAAACCCGGGCAGGTAAAAAACAGGTCCGCGACGCTGAATATTTTTTAAATGAGCTAAAGTGTAAAGTCCCTTAAGGTTTTGGGGCGGCAGGCCAATGGATCCGGTACACTCCATCTCGCTATTGCCGCATTCCCGATATCGCTTCGCTCATCGGGACAGGCTATATAACCTCGCCCCATAGCCATGAAGGTTCACGCCCAGACGCCCCTCGAACTCTTTCGGCCAATGGTAAAATCTCTGAGTCTAGGTCCGGTTCCCGCCAGCCATTTCCAACCTACTTCCCTTAGTGGGATCGAATTCTCCCCATTTGTATGGTTTCCATAACCATCTTAGCTTATTTGTATCCCTCCGACAAACCCCGTCTTGTTAAATAAGGGGATTTTATTTAGGACGGTATTCTTCCCAGTTTGAGGGTAGGAGCTGGTAGAGGTCTTTTTGTTTATGGCTCTGGATTCTTTCGAACACAT
>NZ_JBHSJJ010000013.1:0-166511 GCF_042652345.1 Negadavirga shengliensis | reverse complement strand
TAATAAAAAACCGTCCTGGAAATACCTTCGCCCTCAGCAAATGAAGCTTTGCTTATACCGGAAGCCCGCCACCTGCAAAACAGGTTATAATACTCGTCGTTGCTTATCTTTTTCATGATGCAACTATGCGATGTTTGCACCAGCTATGAAATATGGGGTTTATCGGACGGATACTGATTAATTGGAATACGTAATTTTGTGGAACAATACCCAAGTAGTTCCGGAATCTTTCAGAAAGTTGTGCATACTCTAATGCTTTATCAATGATTATCATTTACTTAAGATGGCTCACTTTACCCTTTAATGTGAGTACATTGGTGGTTTTCAGATGAAGTACTTAAACTGAAATCTATATTTGGAATTTAGGAAAAAGGGTTCTGAACTATTTTCCGGGAGACAGATATGTTCAACGCTCCTGACCAGCACCAACAAGCCGTGTGACCAAATGCCACTCTCTATAATTTATGTCAAGTTCTACCAAATCTTCCGACCCATCAAGGTTTGCACATATGAACTGATCTTGAGTCTTGATTCTTTCATATCGGTAATACATAGAAACGTCTTTTGAAAAGGTATTCCTGTATAAATTTTCTACATTCTATTGACTTTCTTTCCTTAACTGATCCAAGGTTTTTCCGATTCCCGGAAAAATTTCCTCAACGTTTTCTTCCTCAAAATTCCAATGTGATTTTCACCTATCCAAATACCTCAAAAACCGGTTTCAATCGATCAGAAATTTCGCTTCAGAAACAGCTTCTATATCCTCAAAAAAGTTCGACATTTTGCCGCTTCTCTCTACAAAAACCCCGTTTGCGGTACGTATGCGGGGTTTTTTGGTTTTTGGGGAAAGCGGCTCTGAAAAAGCAACTGGTCACCGGTCTGCAGGGCGTTTTCGGGATGGACGTCCAAACCATATTTTTTAAGCGCAGTGGTTGCCATCCTTTTTAGATGATCCTTGGCGGGGGCATTGGTGATTTCTAACGGATCCATAGAAAACCCCCTCTGGGCAGAAAGTGTCCGACAATTGTCCGAAAGCGCCTAGGTGGTTATTTTTCGCAAAATTTTCGACGGTGCTACCCCGAATTTTTTCTTAAAGGCAAAGGAAAAATGGGACAGGTCTTCAAAGCCCAGATCAAGATAGACTTCGGTGGGTTTCCTCTTCTTTTGCTGGATCTGGAAATGAGCCTCCTGTAATCGCTTTTGTTGGATCCAATGGCCAGGGGTATCCTTGAACAACTGTACAAACTCTCTTTTGAAAGTGGAAAGGCTGCGGCCGGTCAGAAAGGCCAACCGCTCCAGGCTCACGTTGAACCGGTAATGCTGGAGCATAAAGGCCTTCAAATCGATTTTTTGGGGAATGCTGAAATCAAAAAGAATATTAGCAAGCCCGGAATCAAGCTGCAAAAGAATCAAGAGCAATTCCTCCCTTTTTACATCCCTGAACCGGTCATCAATTTGACCGTCCCTTTGATAATAGGGGACCAATGACCGGATGAAGTTGGGGATCAGGTCCGTTTTTTCAAAGAATACAAATGTGCCTTCTGCATAGCGTGCCCCGGTTTTAAAAGCATGCTTCTTCTGGAAATCTTTCAGAAATGGTTCGTCAAACACCACCACTACCTTTTCAAATTGGTCATTTTCCTTTTGCTTGGCATACCTTGCCAAATTGTTTTTTCGAAGCAGGCAGTAGTCACCGGAATGCATGGCGTATTTTTTGTGTCCGTCATAACCTTCGACAAACCCTTTTGCCAAGAAAAAGAAAATATGCTCTGGGATAAACTGCTCGTCCGATATTTCCGGCCCGATATAACAGGACTTGATCTCCGGAGTGGCATATTGTATACCGCTCAATTTTAGTTTACTTCGGTCCACCACGATCTAAAGGTTTGGGATTCATCTTCAATATTCACTTTTTCACCGATAATCGGCGTCACCAGGGGAATTTCCTTCTCCAAGGCAAACCTGCTCACCTCTCGCAGAGGTTCATCCCAAGGGTGCATCGCGAGCCTAAACTTACCGGAGTGAACAGGCATCACCCGTTTTGCCTGAAGGTCGGCCGCCGCAGCAATAACCTGATCGGGCATAAAATGAATTTTATCCCAGGCTACATTGTACTGCCCATTTTCCAGGATCGCCAGATCGAATGGCCCGTGTGTAAGGCCAATCTCAGCCAAATGGCTATCGTAACCGCTATCGCCTCCCACAAAGATTTTGAGGTTGGGGGTCTCTATCACATAGGAAAGCCATAAGGTATTGTTTCTTCGCATGCCCCTTCCCGAAAAATGCCTGGCCTTGGTCGTATGGATTTTCAGTTCTCCAAAGGCCATGGTTTCATCCCAGTCTTTTTCGATGATCACCGAAGGGGAATAACCCCAATGTTCAAAATGAGAACCCACCCCCAGGCCACAGACCACTGTTTCTACCTTATCACGCAGGCCCACAATGGTGCTGTAATCCAAATGGTCGTAGTGGTCATGGCTGATCAGGAGGTAGTCGATCTGCGGAAAATCAGTTACCGTATATTGATCTGTTCCTTGAAAAGCTTTCATACTGCCGGGTATGGGAGAAGCATTGCCGCTCAACACCGGATCTACCAAAAAACGCTTGCCCCCGATTTGCATAAAATAGGAGGAATGGCCAAACCACACCAGCACATTTTCCTCTGGGACTAATTGCAGCAGATCGGTTTTGGTGGAAGGAATCAACCCCTTCGGATGGCGATTGGGATGGCTTTTGAAAAATTGGTCGAAAATAATCCCTGCCATTGAATAGCCTTCTGATAGCATGGGTGTGGGACTGAAATTCTCAAATTGACCGTTTTTGAATTGAGGGGATTCCTGGATCCTGGCCAGGCGATCCCCACTCGGGGATTTGCCAAACATGGGAAGCTGCAGAAACAATAATCCGCCCACTGCAAATAGCAGGATAATACTCAGTACTGTGATCATGATGCGTTTCAGTAAAACCAGGAATCTATTCATTTACAGCAAAGGTACACATTGCATCAATACCCAACTTTGTTGAAAAGTTCAAATTTATTTGTTGGGAGGGCCAGGTTATACCCCCAACTATTGGGGTGCACCGCAGTGTACTCGAAAGTTTTGCTAAAAGGGGCCCCCTTAGGGATTTCAAAATGGGGTCAACCTTAGAAAAGACCTTCGCGTATTTGACAACCCCAAAGGTCCGGCATCACAAACCTTTCCCTCTTCGTTAATATTTCTTAAATCACTGGATATGAATAGCTTTGTGAGAGAATTACTCCTATAGACTTGCTCGACCCACTGAGAGGCCCACTGACCTGATGACCTATCTGGTGAAGCGCTGTGTGGTCCTCCCGGGGGATGTACTGGAAATCAGGGACAGGCAGGTATATATCAATCAGCATAAAATGAACAACCCTGCTGGAGTGAAACTCTTATATGAAGTGGTCACGTATGAAGTGGTCACGGAATACCCCCTTCAGCCCCATCCGCTGCCCTGTCCGTTTTCTCGCCCAAATTCATAGTCATCTGCCCTATCTGATGTTAAACATGCCTGAGGTTGTAAAAGTGGATTTCGAGGGGGAAACTGGCCCCACTAATGAGAAATAACAAAAACAGGACTTGATGAAACCGGAAATGTAAAAGTATGTTCATTTTTTTCAAAATTCACAGGCTCACCATAAATATCCTGAATGTGCAACTTCTTAAAGGGTAAAGTCACTGTGCGCATTTCAGGAATTAACTTTTTGGACAGATTGTCGGTCCGTTTTTCCCAAATTATAATGATTTTATCTCCGGATATTTTTTCAACCAAAAAGCTTAAAATGTCTTCATTTTCAGATATTTCAATTTGACTGATATGTTGAAAGCCTTCCATTTTATGTGCAAAACCTTTCATTACCCCAGCAAGTGATCTGTAGTTTTTAAATTCTCCATTTTCATAATCAGCCATTTTGTTTTTGCCATAC
Organism: Negadavirga shengliensis; assembly: GCF_042652345.1. Classification (NCBI taxonomy): domain Bacteria; kingdom Pseudomonadati; phylum Bacteroidota; class Cytophagia; order Cytophagales; family Cyclobacteriaceae; genus Negadavirga; species Negadavirga shengliensis. The sequence goes on along the minus strand of NZ_JBHSJJ010000013.1, from coordinate 162,562 downwards.
ATGATCGTCATCAAATCGTACTTATTTTCTGTATCATGCCAAAAATCCCAAAAGAATGTCTTTTGAACACCTGCTTCCAAAGCCAGGATATTTCTAATGACCAAATCCGCTGCCTGGAATTTTTCATATAGCTTGCCATAATCAGAATCACTTTCTTCCAAAAATAGCCTCGTCTCAGGAGCCAGTTCGTCCTTCCGCTCATAAAAGGCCTTGATCTTTTCCTGCACTTGGTAATAGGCTGCAGTATCTTGGCTGGCATATGCTGCACTCCACTGGGCCAATAATGAGCCATACTGTCTATTGACCGGAAATTCCATAAATCCGGGTCCATTGTATTCTGAACAGATAATAGGGATATCATCCAATTTGTTGCGAAAGTAGGCTACCCTTTCCCGAATGGTGTAGGGATTGGCATATAGCCTCAGGTCAAAAACATCAAAAAAGCCCCGGGCCTCTTGGATGACATCTTCGAAAAAGGAAAGTCCGGCTTTTTGATTGGGCATTTCAGGCATCCCAGGTGGATTGAACAAACCATCATACCCACCCAATACAACCAGGGCTTTGGGATCCGCATCCTTGACCGCTTTGTAAAAAACCTTGGTTTGATCTATAAACTCCTGCTTGTTTCCAGCCCAATATACCGGATTGTTGGGTTCACAGTCATTTTGCCAGTATTTCACTTTTCCTTTGGTCCGTTTGACGAGTTGATAAATGAAATCATAATAATCCTTTTCGGACTTAGCAGGTGAGGGGGGCAAAAGATTCGTGGATATTGATGTAGCCCAAGTAGATGCGGAATAAATTGCCAACAATACCTCGTCTCCTTCAGCGAGCTGTTCCATCAATGCATCAACAATTCCCCATTCATATTTTCCTTTTTCAGGTTCGATTTGATTCCAAAAAAGATAAACTTTTGTGGAGTGGATTCCCAACTCCCTAATTTTGTCCATAAAAAGAGGCGGTTCTGAATTATGGCCATAATCAAACCCCCAAGCAATACCCAATGGAAAGGTGTTTTGTCGTTGGAGTTCCTGTGCTTTTAGCGGTGAACAGCAAATGAATTGAATGAAAAACAGGATCAAGGTGACCCGGTGACAAATTGTCGGTTTCATTTCCTGGAAATTTTTGATGCGTTATTTCGATAAATTTCTATCAGGCTTTGTGTAAACTCCCTTAATGATTCGAGCTCTTCGTTATTATAATGGCTAAGCTTCAAAATCACATCATGGGCCAAAGCTCCATAAATTTGAGCTGCTTTCTTTTCTTTTCCGGGAAGGTATGTTACGATGACCTTTCTTCTATCCAAGGGATCTTTTTCCCTTTTCACGAAACCTGATCTTTCCAACCTGTCGATGACACTGGTGATGGCTCCGGTGGTCAGGCCCGTCAACTTTGCCAGTTCCCCTGCAGTAGTGGATTTCCTTTCCATCAGGAAATCCAAACATTCTCCATCGGTGGCGTTGAGTCCTATACTTAGGGCAGCAAGACTCTGAAACAGCAAAGTTTCCCTGGTTAAATCTTTAATGGACTTGACCAAATCAAGTAATTCAGGTGAGTGTGTGGGATTGTCCATCTATCTTAATAATTAAATATCTTAATTATTAAGGCAAATATAAGGAATAGGTTTGTTTAAAAAAAATTTAAGGACCTTTTTATAATTTTACGATTGACTGCAAGGATTTAATTGTAAATCTTACCGTAAAAACCCAACTTTTGCCTGCAACTTGAAATAAAAATCTTTACAATTATAGAAAAAGAGGTCTTTCTGTTTTTGACCCAGTATGGGATAATGTTCCTCATCTTGGAAGGATAAATTGGGTGACTTTCCTTGTCATGTGTGATTTTATTTTGATAGCGCTGAAAACATTTAACCTATCGCGGTTTCGCAAATCAAGATAATGAGGCTGTACTCCTGTTCAGTCCCGGAATTTTCCTAAAAATCCAATACTCCCCAACAGAAAAAACCAGGAGGCTGGATAATAAGTCTTTGCCATTGCTCACTGCACCAAGTTTTCTTCTGTGAATGAAATAAAAATGATAAAAGAGAGTCCTACAAGGGTTCAAAACCCTTGTAGGACTCTCTTTTTTTCCGATGCCGGAATCGAAATAATATCGGGGGATTACCGGAGGTTTTTACCTATGATAAAACTTCTGTGATGATCTGTCAGGAGATTTTGATTTCTCTGGCAGGTTTTGGCTTGGCTTCTTCACGTTTCGGCAAGGTGATGTGAAGAATACCGTCCTGATAGTTCGCCATGATTTTATCCGCATCTATGGTATTTTCAGGAATACTGAAACTCCTTTGAAATGACTGGTAACTGAACTCACGTCTGGTGGTCCTGTCACCGTCTTTTTCTTCGCGTTCTGTTTTTTTCTCAGATGAAATGGTCAGTCTGCCATTATCAAAATTGATCTTGAAATCCTCTTTTTTCAGCCCGGGAGCCGCCACTTCGATCTGAAACCTGTTTTCATTTTCTTTTACATTTACAGCGGGCAGGGTCGAATCATTTCCTGCAAAATTCGAATTGTCCCAGTCCATCAAACCCCCATCGAAAAACCTGTCTATCAATGAAGGAAAAGATGGAAACCAATCGTTGGATCTTCTTCTTGCTAGTGTCATGGTTATTCCTCCTTTTTATTAGTTAAACATCTTAATAAAATGTTAAAAAAATAAATTCAAATTATGTACCAGAGCAAGGTTACAGGATGATTAATTGAAGGTAAATCGTTTGATTTTCAATATTATATAAAAAAACCCGTTTTTATCTCCTTAGCGCCATCGCTCCTGTATGTCATCCTGGCCTAACCATGCCAAAAGATGTCAATTTGACATATTGAAAAAAGGCCACCGGAATCACTTCCGGCGGCCCTATTATTTATTTTTACTACAGGATTAGCTATCATAAAGGCATTCCCAACGCTGCATACCAGATACCCCCATACAGGTGGTCCAGAAAGTCAGCGTCTTCAAAGGCTTCCTCCACGTGTCCCAGTCCGGTATAAAAAATCCGGCCGCCATCGTATTCATGATACCAGGAAATAGGGTGTACAGCGCCCATACCCATTTTGTTTCCGCCCCTCTCCCCCACATCATAGGAAGTCTCATCCAATTGGATCAAAATGTTTACTTTGTCATTGAAATTTTTGAACTCATACCATTCGTCCGTCCTGAGCCATTTTTCATTCAGATGATAGGTAGACGGATGATTCCCGTCCACCACTTCCATGCGGGCTGTCTGTTGGTGGGGGTGGTGGGCAAATTGGCCTCCGATCAGTTTGCTGTACCATTCCCATTCGTACTCTGTGTCTGTCGCACTGTGGACGCCTACCACTCCCTTTCCACTTTGAACAAACGCTTCGAAAGCAGCCTTTTGCTCTTCATTGAAAATGGTTCCCGTGGTGCTCATCAGAATGATCACATCGTATTTTTCAAGGTTCTCACTGGTAAACTGACCGGCATCTTCTGTGGCATACACCTGAAAACGGTGTTTTTCCCCTAGTTTTTTAATGGCAGCTACCCCTTCAGGAATGGACTGGTGCCTGAACCCCTGGGTTTTGCTGAAGACCAAGGCCCTAAACTGCGGCCTGGCCTGGCCAAAGGTCATTTCAGGTAAAAGCATCAGGACCAGCGCAATCACCAATAGGCCCAATGGTTTGAATGTATTGTTCAATTGATTCATGGATTATAATTATTTAAAACAAATGACGATTATACAATTATTATTTCACAATTTCGAATTTCTCCCCAGCTTCTTTTCTGCTAAAAGCATTAAAATGCCACCATTCTGATCCAATGCCTGAAAAACCGGCTTTTTTCATGACACTTCTCAGTATTTCCCTGTTATTCACATGTCCTTGTACAATTTTTCCTTCCCTGAGCATCTGTTTTTCCCGGTCCGGATAGGCCGCGTATCCAAAATAATCATAGTCAGTGCCCATGTCCAATGGTCTGCCGGTGTCGCTATGGGCCAGGGTAAGGTCCACAGCCACTCCGAAATTATGCAGGCTGCCTTTTTCGGGATCGGCCACATACAGTGGTTTTATACTGTCCGGTTTATCTAAATTGTCCCAGAGCACTTGCTGGACACTCAGAGGCCTGACGCCGTCATAAACCAAAAAGGTGAGATCCGGATGGTCTTCCTTTAGATAGCCGTGTGCCTGTTTCAACATTTCGGCCACCTCCGGTTGGAGGTAGCAGTTTTGGAGTTCGCCGTATACGTCTTTTCCGAAAAAATTATCTTCCGTAGAATATTTCAGCTCCACATAAATCCCGGGTATTACCGTCTTGATATCCACCAAACCCGCATTGATAAGCCGCTGTTCCAATTTTCCGACAGGCCGCTGTCCGGAGGAGAAATCCAAGGAAGCAGTGTCCGCTTCTGACAGTTCAGGCCATGCTTCCAGTGATTCTGCGGGCTCATCATTTCGGGGGGCCTGGCAGGCCATAAGGCAGCCAAAAAGATAAATGAACCAGGAAAACCGCATTATTGCTCTTTTTTGTGAAAGACCATGGTACTCGCCTGTGCCACGGGAAGAATAATTACATCGGCCATGACCACATGCGCCGGACGGGTCACAGCAAAAGTAATGATATCAGCAATGTCTTCGGCTTTCAAAGCATCAAATCCCTGATAGACGGATGAAGCCCTTTTCTCATCCCCTTTGAACCTTACCAGGGAAAACTCGGTCTCTACCAGCCCGGGATGGATTCCCATGACCTTGATGCCATAGGGGTTGAGGTCAAGTCGCATGCCTTTGGTGATGGCATCAACCGCATGTTTGGAGCCGCAGTAAACATTCCCTTTGGGATACACCTCTTTTCCTGCTGTGGAGCCCACATTGATCACCTGCCCCCGTTTGCGTTCGACCATACCGGGAATGATCTTTTTAGATACATAGAGCAAACCCTTGACATTGATATCCATCATGGCCTCCCAATCCTCCACACTGCCTTCATGGATAGGATCAAGTCCATGTGCGTTCCCCGCGTTGTTGATGAGTATTTCAATCTCCTGCCAGTCTGCCGGGAGAGAATCAATGGCTTCATTTACTTCGGTTTGGCTCCTGACGTCGAATGTGAGATAATGGTAAGGAGTACCTTGAGGCAGGTCTTCCTTAAGACTTTGCAGTCTTTCTTTTCTTCTGCCGCAGGCAAGGATCGCAAAACCTTCCTTGGCTAATGACACGGCACAGGCCCTACCTATGCCTGAGGTAGCCCCTGTGATAAAAGCAATTTTATTTTCCATAACTTAAATTAAAGGATTTCATTATGGATAAAAAATTTGGATAGGGTAATTGACCGGCTTTTTGTATCAGCCTACTGAAAGTTAAGGTAAATGGTAATGGATTTCCTACGGATATCAGTAATGGCGCCATCAATGCGGGGATCCGAATGCCCTTCTCTATACAGGTTCATGAGACCGTGCGAAAACCTGATTTCAGGGGAGAATTTAAAGTACTTAAAATACAGATCAAATCCCATCCCCATTTCAAGAGCCAAATCCCTGCCCAGCAAAACCACCGGGTCTTCATCGGCTTCTTCCTGTTTTTTGGTCCGGACCTGGCCGTTTACTCCCCCTATAAAGAACATACGGGTGTTGTTGAATCGCTCGGATTTATACTTGAAGAGAACGGGAAACTCTATCAGGGTTTCTTCGGTCATCAGAGGAACCGTGTTGATTCCTATTCCCCCTACTTCATTGGGATCGTCAGCAAAGAGCTGTACATCTGTCCTGTGTTCATAAAAGCCAACCTTAGGGGTGAACAGCACATTGACTTGGTCATGTAACCTTCCAGTGACCAAAAAACCCAGGGCAAAACCGGGCGAAAAAACAGGCATGATCGCCCTCACATTGGTCAGATTGGTATTATCCGGATCAAGAAAATCTTCAGAATACTTTATCCTTAAGGTGCTGTTATGGCCTGCTAAAAAAAAACCATAGGAAACATTCTGGTCATCGCTGCCCGACTTGTTGAATATAAAATTTCTTTCCTGACCATATACCAGGGAATTGAAGAAAAGGAAAGGTAAAATCGCTAATATTACTTTTCTCCTATATAAATGGAACTTATCCCGAATGTCAGTTCTTTGCATTTCGTGTTTTTGAAACCTACCTTTCGCAGAATTTCCAAGAAATCATTTCCATCAGGAAATGCCTGTACGGATTCCGGCAGATATGTGTAGGCGGCGTTGTCTTTTGATACTAATTTTCCAATCCGAGGTAAAATATATTTAAAATAAAAATTATAAGCTTGTTTCATGGGGAATTTTTTTGGTTTGGAAAACTCCACAATGACCGTTTTTCCCCCGGGCTTCAGCACCCGGTGCATATCGGCCAATCCTTTCTCCAAATTTTCAAAATTCCTGACACCAAAAGAAACGATGACGGCATCAAATTTATTTTCCGGGAACAACAACTTTTCCGAATCCCCCATCTGCAGTTCTATCAAATGGTCCAGCTTTTTCCTTTTGATTTTCCGGCGGCCTTCTTCCAGCATTCCGGCTGATATGTCCACGCCCACTACCTTGTCGGGATGGAGTGCCAGGGCCTCAATGGCGAAATCCCCCGTGCCGGTAGCAATATCCAAAATTAATTTTGGCTGGTCTTTTTCCAGCAGTCTGATGGCTTTTTTCCTCCAGGTAATGTCTATTCCCAAACTCAGCACGTGGTTCAGCAAATCGTATTTTTTGCTGATGTTGTCGAACATGCTGGCAACCTGTTGCTTCTTGCCTTCATTTTTATCTTTATAGGGAAGTACTGACATGTCGTTTGATTTCCATGCAATATTACTAACTAAACCCGAGCATTGGAAAAATGTTAATCATTTATTGGTTTGGCCTGAATTTAACAATTTGGTTAACTTTGTCTAAAAGGATACGGCCATGATAAAGAAACCCAGTTTTTTGGTTAGCAATACGGATTACAAAAAATGTCCCTCGCCTAATAGGCCGGAGTTTGCGTTTATTGGCAGGTCAAATGTGGGGAAGAGTTCCCTCATCAACATGCTGACCAACCATAAGAACCTGGCTAAAATTTCCGGTAAGCCGGGGAAAACCCAGCTGATCAACCATTTTGACATAGATGGACGGTGGTATATGGTAGATCTTCCCGGCTATGGGTTTGCCAAAGTCAGCAAAAGCTTAAAGTCCGATTGGGATAAAATGATCAGGGAATACCTCACCCGAAGAGAAAATCTCACGGTCACGTTTGTTTTGGTGGACAGCAGGCTTGATCCCCAAAAAATAGACGTTGAATTCATCTACTGGTGTGCGGAAAATGCCATTCCCGTGGTATTGCTTTTCACCAAGGCTGATAAATTGTCACTTTCAAAGACCAATGCCAATGTGAAAAAGTTTATCGGGGCCATGGAGGAAATGTTTGAGGAGGCACCTGAATACTTTATCACATCGGCGCAAACAGGACAGGGCAAAGAGGAAGTTATCCGGTTTATTGAAGAAAACGTTGAAGAGTTTTATACTGCTGGCCAAAATTCTTGAGTAATTTAGCTTTAACCTTATATTTGCAGGCTCAAAACACAGACGACATGGAATTTAAAGACATTGCAGCAGTTTCCGGCAAGCCGGGATTATATAAAGTGCTTAAGCCCAGCAGGAGTGGGGTGATCCTCGAATCATTGGATGACAAGAAATCGAAGCTTGTGGTAGGGGCGGCCCAGAGGGTCTCCCTGCTCAGTGAGATATCCATTTATACCCTTACTGAGGAAGGAGCTGCTCCCCTTAAAGATATTTTGCATAAGATAGAAAACGAGTTTGAAGGCGACACGGGTTTGGAGGGAGCTGACAATGATGAATACAAGGCGTTTCTCAAGCATGTGCTGCCGGAATACGATGAAGAGCGGGTATACGCATCGGATATTAAAAAGCTGCTGAACTGGTACCATATCCTAAGGAAGGAGCAGCCTGAGCTCTTACAACCTCAACCTGAAGAAGGGAAGGAGAAGAGCGACGAGGATAAAAAAGAAGAAAAAGGAGAGTAAATCTTGGACCTTTGGAACGTGAACGGGATTATGAGGTAAAGATCATTCAGTCGGCAGCGGAAGATCTGGAATCCCTGCTTCAGGTCCCCCTGAAACCTCCCATAATGGACAAATATGACCTTGCGCGTGCCTTGGCTCCTTATATAGGAAGGCTTCTGAACCAAGACTTTGAGCGTCTTTTGCAGCTGTGTTATAAAATTGATCTGGGTGAGGAAAAGCTGAAAAGCATCTTGCACGAGGAGGAAGCCGACCGAATAGTGGACCGGCTTTCTCTTGCGATCGTGGAAAGGCAGCTTCTGAAAGCCTATTTTAGAAGAAAATACAGTGGCTGATTTTTGTTTATTTAATTTGTTTCATTAAGCTTCCTAATTCCTCTATCATTTTTTCAGAGCCGATGAATAAGGGCGTTCGCTGGTGAAGGGAGGTAGGCACGATGTCCAGGATCCGGTTCTTGCCATTGGTAGCCTTGGCTCCCGCTTGCTCAGCGATAAATGCCAGCGCATTGGCCTCATACATCAACCGGATTTTCCCTAGGGGAGCCTTTTTAGTACCAGGGTAGAGGTAGATGCCACCTTTTAACATATTTCTGTGAAAATCGGCGACCAGACTTCCTATGTACCTGGCAGAAGCCCCTTTTTGCTTGCAATGGGCGACGTATTCCAGAACATCGTCCTCCAGATAAGGCTGGAGCCCTTCATTAATGGTATATATATGACCATCGACGGGTGCTTTTATGTCTGGATGGGAGAGAAAAAACTCCCCTAATGAGCGCTCGTAAGTGAAGCCATATACTCCGAAACCCGTGGTATATACCAACATGGTGGAGGAACCGTACAGCACGTATCCGGCAGCCACCTGCTGTTTGCCCTGCTGCAGCACATCTTCTTCCTGAATGGGATAGCCTATAGGGGTAACTCTTCTGTAGATGGAAAAAATCGTCCCGATGGAGACATTGACATCAATATTGGAAGATCCATCCAGAGGATCTATGGCCACGACATATTTTCCCCTGCTGTTTTGGAGATCGATCACTTCATCTTCCTCTTCCGACACGATCGCACAGACCTCCCCTCCCTTGGTCAAGGCCCTGGTAAAACGGATATTGGCTATAACATCCAGTTTTTGCTGTTCTTCACCCTGCACATTGGTGTGACCATAGGCTCCGGCTACATTGACTAAGCCCGCCCTGCTGATTTCCCGGGACACGATCTTTGCGGCAAGGGCAATGTCGCGCAGCAGCTGAGAGAGTTCTCCTGTAGCAAACGGAAAGTCAGCCTGTTTGCTTTTGATAAACCGGTCCAGCGTGGTGCCTACAGCATAGGCAAGTACGTTGTCATCTTGTATGTAAGGTTTCGTCTTCATAACTTTGAAGTTAAATAAAAACAACGCTTCATAACCATCCCTCATAAAGATTTTTCATGATCCAACCCCTCATATTTAAATTCGGCGGAGCTTCCATCAAAGATGCCGATGCCATAAAAAACATAGCCCACCTTGTCAAAAACCGCTGGAGCAATGGCCTGGTTATTGTCATTTCAGCTGCCGGGGATACCACGGATACCCTGGAAAAAATAATCCAATTGGCCTCGGAGGGAAAAAATTATACCCCTGAATGGACACGGCTTTTGGGTTATCACCTGGAAATATGCAATGACCTGTTTGAAAAACAGCATGGTATATTCGAAAGGGTCACCAATCATTTTTCCATACTGAAAAGAACCTTGGATACCGCCTCTTTCAAAAACGACGCGGGGTATTTTTATGATCAGGCCGTAGGTTTTGGAGAACTGATCTCTACCCGTATCGTACAGGAATTGCTGTGTGCGGAGGGCTTTTACTGTTTGTGGCAAGATGCCAGAGAGCTTGTGGCTACAGATTCCAGCCACAAAATGGCCAGGGTAGATTGGGCATTGACCATGCAGCAATGCAGAAGAATCGTCATTCCCAAATTGGAAAAATATCCTGTCATTACCCAGGGGTTTATCGGTCAGGATCTTTTAGGCAATACGACCACGCTGGGCAGGGAGGGTTCTGATTTTACAGCGGCCATCCTGGCGGTCAGTCTGGGCGCGAAGTCGGTCACGATTTGGAAAGATGTGGAGGGTATTCTTAACGGCGACCCGGACTTGTTCCCTGATGCGGTGAAATTTGACCATTTGGATTTTGAAGAAGCTGCGGAAATGACCTATTATGGAGCGAAGGTCATCCATCCCAAAACCATCAAGCCTCTAGCCAAACACCGCATACCCCTGTTTGTGAAATCTTTCTTAAAACCAGACGCACCGGGAACCGTGATCGGTCCCTTTCCAGATGACCCTAAGCTTCCCATTACCGTGGTCAAAAACAGGCAGCTCCTTCTGACCCTCCGGATCAGGGATCTGTCGATGGTGGGCGGGTTCCATTTTGAATACCTGTACAGCGGCATGAAAAAACTTAAATGGAACATCAACCTGCTGGCTGCTTCAGCTTCAAATATCAAAGTGGTCGCGGATGCCGTTGCCTATGACGAGAATCTTGTTCAGAAGACTTTCAGGGATATATTCCACGTGACGTTGAAAAAGGAGCTTACGCTCATCACGGTCAAAAACTACAGGGAGGAACATTATCAGACTTACGTTCATCCCAACCGTCAGGTATGGCTGGAACAGAAAAGCGAAAACCTGCTTCAGGTGGTGTTGGAAGAAAGCCAGGTTCCGTAATGGTTTATTTTAGCGGTTGCTCAGCAATGCACTGAGCGTCTTTTGGATACCGGGGAGATATGATGCCCCAAAAAGATTCAGGTGTACCAATAAAGGGTAAAGGTTATAGACGTCTATTCGCTCTCTGAACCCTGGCTCCAATGGGAAGTGGTGCTGGTATGCCTCATAAAATTTTCTGTCGAAGCCGCCAAACAACCGGGAGAAAGCGAGGTCTACTTCCCTGTGCCCAAAGTAAACCGCAGGGTCTATCAAAGCCGGAGTCCCTTTGTCATTGACCAGGATATTTCCCGACCACAAATCCCCGTGTAACAAAGCAGGTTTTTCCTTTGGAAAAAAACCCTTCAACAAAGGATAGATTCTTCGGAATTCTTTCATAAAATCCTTTGAGATCAAACCTTCATAAAAGGCGCGTTGTAACATGGGTTCCAGTCTCTTGTTGACAAAAAAGTTTTCCCAGGTGTTTTCCTGCTCATTTATCTGGGGTAAAATGGCAATGTAATTATCGGAGTCCAGCCCGAATTTTTGTCCTACAACCATATGCAGCTCCGCGATACCCTCTCCCAGCTTTTGCCAATAATCCGGCAAGGGTGTCCTGCTGGCGATCCATTCCATCAGCAGATAATTGGTGTCCCCTATCCGGCCGTGAATAAACGTCTCTGGCACATGTAATGAAGTGTGCCTTCTGAGCCAATCCAGACCTTCGGCTTCTTTTTCAAAAATATTCCTGTTTTGACGGTGATTGGTTTTTAATAAATATTCGCCTTTGCCTGTTTTCAGAAACACGGCTTGATTTACACTTCCTGCGGTGATAAGATTAAAATCGAGAACAGGGACTGGGGTTCCGAAAAATTGGAACAAAACAGCATCATAAAAAGACTCAGGGTTTTCCATTCCAGGGTTGTTCCTGTTCCATTTTTTGAAGAAAACCTTCCAGGGCATCATCCAGGATGCGATAAACCTGCTCAAATCCATCAATTCCCCCGTAATAAGGATCCGGGACATCCTTAAAGTCAGGCGCCGCTTGGAAATCTCTCATGAAATAAAGGTTGCGGGGTTTTATCCTGACCTTATCAGACAGCTTGAGGATATTCGCCATGTTGGATTCATCCATGGCAATGACATAATCAAAATCTCTGAAATCACTCCTCTGGAGTTGTCTGCCGCGATGGTTCATTTGGATGCCATATCTCGTTGCACAATCGATGGTCCTGTCGTCGGGAAGCTCGCCGATATGAAAATCAGAAGTGCCACAGCTGTCACAGCTTATTTTATCCTCATAACCCCTAAGTTTAATCTTGTGGTTGAGTATCGCTTCTGCCAACGGTGATCTGCAGATATTGCCTAAACACACAAATAATACTTTAATCATCGAAAATGCATTTAAAAGAGAGCTGAGCGTTTATGATTGTAAATATTTTTGTTTTATAGCAAGCCCAATTTAAAAAAATCGTTGGACTATACATATGAATTGACAAAAATATTACATACCTTTGCGCACTTATTCTCAAACAGGAATAATTCCTATCAAAAAATGGATACTGCTGAAATCAAAAAAAGGATCGTGCAAGGGGGGATGAAGTTTACCCATCAGCGGATGGTGATCTATGGGGCATTGAGCTTATCAGAGGATCATCCTACAGCAGAGCGGGTGCATGAGAAGATCAAATCAGCCAACCCTTCCATATCTTTGGGAACTGTATACAAGACCCTTGACAGCTTTGTGAATGCAGGCATTTTGCAAAAATTCACGGATGACACAGGCATTATGCGGTTTGACCCTGTCCTTGAAACCCATAGTCATCTGTACTGTAATGACAGCAAAGAATTCCGGGACTTCAAAAATCCGCTATTGGAAAAACTTTTAAAAAGTTTCTTTGAAGAGAACGAAATTGAGGGTTTTGAAGTTGAAGAAGTATCGTTGGTAATTAAAGGAAAAACAAAATAATTTTCTTAAAACCTAAATAAATTAATTTAAAACCATAAAAATCTGATTTATGTCACTAGTTGGAAAAAAAGCACCTTTATTCAATGCACCTGCTGTAATCGACGGAGAAGAGATCGTTGAAAATTTCTCTTTGGAGCAGTATATCGGGAATAAAGACGTTATTTTCTTTTTTTATCCTAAGGACTTTACTTTCGTATGTCCTACCGAAATCCTGGCTTTTCAGGAAAAACTTGAAGAATTCGAAAAAAGAGGCGTGGCGGTAGTAGGCGCGTCCTGTGATACAGAAGAATCGCACCTGGCTTGGTTAAGCACAGCTAAGGAGCAGGGTGGCATTGCAGGTGTCACTTATCCTATCGTAGCGGATCCCGCTAAGACCATTGCCCACAACTTCGGTATTCTCGCAGGAGACTGGAATTACAATGAGGAGGGCGAATTGACTTATGAAGGACTTCCAGTGGCTTACAGGGCTACTTTCCTCATCGACAAGGAAGGAAAAGTAAGGCACGAAACGGTCAATGACCTTCCTTTGGGAAGAAATATAGATGAAATGCTCAGGCTGATTGATGCCCTGAGACATGTGGAGAAATACGGGGAAGTTTGTCCGGCCAACTGGGAAGAAGGTAAAGAAGCGATGAGCGCTACCAGGGAAGGTGTAGCTTCTTACCTGTCCAAACACTAATCCGGTTTCAGAAGCCGTCTTAAAAATAAAAAGCCCCTGGATTCTCCGGGGGCTTTTGCATTTTCGTTCTTGTTGAATCTTATCTGATCCGCCTCATCCAGGCATTAAGATTTTCTCCATTTGATGGTGCAGCCTATGGCCTTGGTTCTGTTTTCAGAAACCGGCTGGCCTTTCATCACTTCTTCCATGGCCTCTTCCACATATTTTTTGGTTACTGCTGAAGCGTCCTGATAGTTGTTGTCAATTGCTCCGACATATTTTACGATATATTCATTCCCTTCTTTTTCTAACAGATACACATGGGGGGTGTTGGTGGCGCCGTATTTTTTTACGACTTCCTGGGTTTCATCATAGACATAGGCGAAGGGAAAAGCTTTTGCTTTGGCTCTTTCTTTCATTCTTTCAAAACTGTCTCCCGGACTGCTGTTGTCGTCATTGGGATTAATGGCAATAACCGGATATCCCATCGGCGCATATTTATTATGCAAGGCTATCATGCGGTCTTCATAGGCCACCACATAGGGACAGGTGTTGCAGGAAAATATCACCAAAAAACCCTTGGCATCCCCGTGGTCGGCGAGAGACACCCAGGATCCATCTACATTTTTTAATTTAAAGTCGCTGGCCTTATCGCCGACCTCGTAGCCGCCCTGGGCCATTACACTGCCTGCCAGGAAAATGGCAATAATGCTGAATAATCCTACGATCAAGTTTTTCATGGTTCATTATTATTTAAGTTGGTCAATGAGTTCTTCTAGTTCATCTTTGTCAAGCTCTCCTTCATGAAAAAACCTGGAGCCGTCCGGTTTAAGAAAAAGGGTAGCCGGAATGGCCCCGGACCAGGTCTCGTTTACTTTGTCTATCCAACTGTTGAAATCCACTTCATCTAAAAGGTAAACCGGGGCTTGGATGCTTTTCTTTTCTATAAAAGCAGTTACCCTTTCAGGCTTCCTTCCATCATCCATGGAAATAAAAATCACCTCCACCTCCGGATCTGAGGCATTGATCTTTTCAAAAGCCGGCATCTCCTTGACACATGGCGCACACCAGGTTGCCCAGAAGTTAAAAATCCGCAATTTGTCTGACGGCTGTTTTGTTATGCCTTCAAATTCCTCAAAGGAAATAACCTGTAACTCCCGCATCACCGGCGTATGGGATTGATTATCCGAAAACAACATGAAGAAGATCAGAAGAAAGTTTATAAACATTATAGGTCAAGCTTATAATTCTTGTTGAAAGGATGAAAAGGTAAGGGATACACCCTTATTTTAACTACTTAATAATGTACGGATTACGCATGATCAGGTTTACATGCCCGGGAGAAATCCCCTGGAAAAATCATTCGGGGCCAATCCCGGCCCGGAATGAATTAGAATTTATTGCCCTAAAACTGAATTGATAAAATAGACACTTTGGGGGATCTGGCTTACTGATCTGGAGGATTCATCCTCTATAATAAGGTATTCGGTTCCATTTTTTTTAGCCTCTTTTATGATACCTGCCACATCAATATCGCCTGTACCAAGCACCACATTGGTTTCTACATCACCGGTTCCGTCAGAACTTCCCGGGGTTCCTTTTTTGCGGTCTTTAAGATGCAGGAGAGGAAACTTATCCCGGTATTTTCGCATGATGGCCAAGGGGTCCCCTCCTCCCATCTGTACCCAAAAAACATCCATCTCAAAATCAAAGTTTTCGGCGTTGTCCAGCATGTAGTCAAACAAGGTGCCCTTCCCATAGGGTTTGAACTCATATCCGTGGGGATGGTAACAATAGGTCAATCCTGCATCTTTTACCATTTTACCTGCTTTGTTAAAAACCTCAACAGCTTCTTTGGCCTCCCTTTCACTGAAATTGCCCGATGGGTGAGGTATCCAAAAAGTGACGATATATTTGGCCCCAAAGGCCTTTGCCTTATCTATCGCCGCCTGTGGGTTGTCCCTCATTTCCTCATATGACCCTCCCACACTTATCATCTGCAAGCCGTTCTTTTCCAAAAGCTCAAGGTATTCCTCCATGGACATACCATAGGTTCCGCCTCCTTCTATGTATTTGATCCCCCATTGGTCTATAATCTCATGGTACTTTTCCACATCGGTTTTCATTTGTTCTCTGAGACTGTACAACTGCAGACCGATTTCCTGACCATAGCCAGACAGACTTTGGATAAGCAGGATGGCGATGGCCAATATTCTATATAAGCGAAAATTTAAAACCATTGTATTTTTGGGTTTGATAAGTTATGGATAGCAAAAGATAAATAAAACAGCGCAATAATGAAAACAGGCACTCAACAAACATGCCTCCGGTTTAGGCTGCCGCAGCTCGGGTGCTTTGATTTTCGGCAAAAAACAAACTTTACCCGAAAACGGCTGAAAAATGCCGGGCTGTTCGGGTCAAACGGATAAAAGTTGGGAAGAATGATGTTGGGTCCATTAATCCCGAAGCAAATTCCCCGAAACCAGTTCGGGGCAGGCTGGGGCAGGTCTGCACCGGTTTGCACGGATTTTTTGCCCTTGAAAATTTCTAAAATATAATAAATAACCACTTTTAAGAGGCTCGTTGGATGTTTTTCAAATCCTTCCTGTCAATCCATGAACCAATTAAATCGGGAATTATTGCTTGATCCGGCTTTTTAAGAAATGAGATATCAATGGCCATCATACTGTCGCCCCCCCGGAATTGATCAGGCTTTCACACTTAAAGCCAAATTGTCATTGGAACAGGCTTATTTATCTTCCCGAAACCTGTCGAGAACATATAAAAAAATATTAAAGGAAAGGGTCGACATTTCCTCATTCTTTATCTGTTTTTCCCTGTTTTGGGAATATTCGGGCTTTTGCTCTTTTTCTTCATTCGGAATATTCCTGTCACGGTTCAACGGAGAATAATCGGAAGCACTTTCCTCGGAGGCAACTGCCTGTGTGGGAGAAGTTGTGTCTTTATACGAATGTTCAGATTTTATTTCACCAGGTAACACCAAATCCCCTTCACTTTGGGCCTTGAGTTCAGTTGAATATAAAAAACAAAATAAAATCCCCAAAAAGCTGAAGACTGAGCCCGTTTTCAAAATTTTATATGGAAAAGACATGGTGCGTTACATTAACCCTATTAGGTAAAGCTATTTTTTAAACGATTGTTTTCAAATATACAAAATTTATAGCCTTTGTGCAAACGATTGATCAATATGATAATCTAAATTTTCTTTGATGGCACGGCCGCAATTTGGCGATGGGTAAGATGTCCTAACTCCGGCTATTTCCATTAACTTTACCTCTGACAAAGCAAAGATACAGTCTAGATCAACATGATGGATAAACTCAACCTGCGGACTTTTGCAGAGGGATATCCCGGAAAACTGATAGAACAGGATCCCGGGATTTCTTTTACCCAAGTAGCTATCGATTCCAGAAAAATATTTTCCGGCGGGGACACCTTGTTTATCGGCCTTAAGGGGAATCGTCTAAACGGCCGGCAATTTTCCGACGAGGCTCATCTTGCCGGCACAAGAAATTTCCTTTTATCCCAAGAAACACCCGATACAAACTGGTCGGAAAAGTTGCCGGGTGCCAATATTTTTTTAGTGGAAAATCCGCTGGATGCGTTGCAGCAGCTGGCCATATGGAACAGGAATCAAATCCGCTACCCTATAGTGGGTATTACCGGCAGTAATGGAAAAACCATCATCAAGGAATGGTTGGGCCAGATACTGTCCCATCAGTACCGTGTCGGAAAAAGTCCCAAAAGCTACAACAGTCAAATAGGGGTCCCCCTTTCGGCCCTATCTCTGGAAAGCTACCATCAGATAGGCATCCTGGAGGCGGGGATTTCCGAAAAAGGCGAGATGGAGAAGCTGAACAGAATAATCAGGCCTGAGTTGGGGATATTCACCAACCTGGGCACTGCTCACGACGAAAATTTTACAAATGCCGAAGAAAAGCTTATAGAAAAGTGCAAGTTGTTTTCCGGGAGCAGGTATATCATTTACAGAAAAGACCAGAAGGCCGTAGCGGACTATCTGGAAAAAAACAGGGAGCGGGACAAGTTGATAAGCTGGTCGGAGGTTCCGGGATCGGACTACACGCTTTCCGTAAAAAATGACGATGCCGGCAGTAGGATTGTCCTCATTAAGCCTGACCTGGACATGTTTACCTTTTATACCGCTTTCCGGGACAGCGCTTCTCTGGAAAACCTCCGGCATGTCATCGTGGCCTGCCTGACGTTGGGGATGAAACCCCATGCCATACAAAAAGGCATTGCCACATTGCGTAACATAGATATGCGGCTGACTTTGAAGCCAGGCATAAATCGATGCAATATCATAGACGACACTTATAACAATGATCTCGCGGGATTGGAAATAGCGCTTGAGTTCATGGGGCTTCAAAGGCAAAGTGGAAGAAAGATCCTTATCTTATCGGATATGGTACAGGCCGGCAATGAAGAGCGCATTTATCAGAAAGCCGGAAAATTAGTGGGCCACTACGGCATAGACTTTTTCATAGGTGTGGGTGAACGGATCAAAGCCTTCGGGGAGTACTTTGGTGAAAAAGCTTATTTCTTCAGGGACACCTCCCACCTGCTGGAAAATCTCCAGGACTTCAAGCTGGAGGAAGACCTGATCCTCATAAAAGGCGCCAGAAAATTCTATTTTGAAGAAATTGTAAAAAAGCTCGAGGAGAAATTTCACGGCACCGTATTGGAGATCAACCTGAATGCCATCTCCCATAACTTCAATTTTTATAAACAGCGGCTGGCGTCTGGAACAAAGGTCATGGTGATGGTCAAGGCTTTCGCTTATGGAGGGGGATCGGCAGAAATCGCCAACCACCTGCAGAGCCTTGGGGCCGATTACCTTGCCGTGGCCTATGCGGATGAAGGGGTTTATTTAAGGCAAAAAGGGATCAGACTCCCCATTATGGTGATGAATACAGATGTGAACACCTTCCATCTGCTTGACGAATACCGGCTTGAACCTGTGATTTACAGCATTAGGATATTTAATGAACTTATCCACTATGTGAAAAATCATTCCTTGTTCCCATCAGTGCACCTGGAGTTGGAGACCGGCATGAGGCGTTTAGGAATAGACAGGGATGCGTTACAAGAGCTGGCATCTTTGATCCATGACTATCCGGAGCTGAAAGTTGCAAGCCTGTATACCCACCTTGCCGGTGCAGATGAAGCGGTCCATGATAAATTCACCCAGAAGCAGCTGCAACAATTTTCCGACATGTGCGATAAAATAATTGCCTTCTTGGGCTACACTCCCTTACGGCATGTGCTGAACTCTGCCGGCATCATCAGGTATCCTGAATATGCCTTTGATATGGTCAGATTGGGGATAGGTGTATATGGCGTGGAAGTCAGCGGCCGGGAACAATCTTCATTGCAGCAAGTATTTTCCTTGAAGACGGTGGTTTCGCAGATAAAAGAGCTGGAGAAAGGAGACAGTATAGGCTATGGCAGAAAGGGCATGATGACAGAAAAGGGCCGAACAGCCACCATCGCCATCGGCTATGCCGACGGGTTTGACAGGAGATTCAGCAATGGAAGGGGCTATGTGTTGATCCGGGGCCAAAGAGCTCCTGTAATCGGAAATGTATGCATGGACATGACGATGGTAGATATAAGCGGAATAGATGCAAAAGAAGGTGATACGGTCATCGTTTATGGGGAAAACATACCCATATACCAACTTGCCGAAAACATCGGAACGATTCCTTATGAATTGTTGACCAATATCGGTGAACGGGTAAAAAGACTATATTACCTGGACTAAGTTTTCCCCTTGTGTTTTATAAAGCAATGAAAATCATGTGTTGACTCCCTTTCATTGATAATTATTTTGTTTATTTGTTACTTTACCGTCACCACTATTTTATCCGACATGCAAAAAATCCCTTTTTACAGGATTTCTGAGTTCCATTTTCTGATAAGGATCTTTTTACCTTCTCTGTTTCTTATTTCCTGCGAAGATACCCTCCTTGAAGAAGTGCTTATCTATTCAAATGATTTTTCTCAATTGGACTTGGCCAACTTCCAGAAAGGCAGGTTATATGAATACAATGATGATACGGTACTGGGGTTCTTTCACAATGAAGAAATTCAGCTTACCATTCCCAATTTACCTTCCCATAATGCCGTAAAAGTTGTCATCGATTTGCTTGTGCATGACAGCTGGGATGGTAATCCGGATAATGTAGGGGGACCGGATTTCTGGTACATGCACCTGGACGGTGCGGAAATAATCAGAACTACCTTTTCCAACACGCCGTGTGGGTCCAATTATTGCTTGTACCAGTCTTATCCTGAAAACTATCCCCGGTTTTTTGAACCGAAGACAGACGCCATAGCAACTGATCTCCCGGGACGTTGCCAATATGCAGGAGTTCCCGGGTGGACCGTCAAATACAGGATCACCAGGATCATCTCGCATAAAGCATCTTCCCTGGAGATTATCTGTGGAGATGAATTAAAACAGGAAAATGCCTATAGTCCGCCTTGTGACGAGAGCTGGTCCATAGCTAAAATAGAAGTAAGTACCATGACCTTAAAGTGAGCCCTAAGATATGCCAACCATTCCTACCCAGATCACCTTTAAGTTTTTGATTTTTTGGGGCATTGCAATGTTGCCTTTGATAAGCCATTCACAAAGCTTATCATTGAATCTACCGGTTTTTGAGGATTACATGCGGAGGCAACAACTGCTCGGTAACCTGGATTCTGCCAGCAGTTTTATGATCAGACCTTTGTATCCCACACAGGCTTTTGATACCAAGGGAGTAGATATCAACGAAACTTTCATGGATGAGGGGACTTCCAGGTTCAATTTTGTCCTGCCAGACAAAAAAGGCGGGGTGGCGGTATTGCCGGTAATGTTGAGGGGACAATACAATTCCGATTATGCTTTCGGCATCAACAACGGGCCGATGATTCCCAATTCCGGGATGCAATACCTCTTTAGCGCAGGTGTTTATTTCGAATACGGGCCTCTGTCCGTCCAGTTTCAGCCGGAGTTCCTGCATGCGGGAAACAGGGATTATCAAGGTTTTCCGGTGGAGCATGATGGCAGCACCTGGATCCAGTATTATGAATGGTTAAACACCTCAGACATTCCGGAACGGTTCGGGGAAAGCTCCTACACCCGTTTATTGCCGGGGCAATCCAGTATCCGGTTCAACATCAATGAATTCTCCGTCGGTATTTCTACCGAAAACCTCTGGTGGGGTCCCGGAAGGCGCGCCTCATTGCTGATGAGCAACCACGCTCCCGGATTTCTCCACGCCACCTTCAACACCCGAGAACCGCTTCAAACAAAAATCGGGGCATTCGAAACCCAATTGATAGCGGGAAGGCTGGAGTCATCAGGGTTTTTGCCGCCACAATCAGATTATGTCTATAGAAACACGCCCTTATATGTTCCCAAAAGAGAAGACTGGCGGTACCTATCGGGTTTTGTCATCACTTACCAGCCCAAATGGGTCTCGGGACTGTTTTTAGGTTTCAGCAGTGTTTCTCAGATGTACCGCAGTGACATGGAAAGCTTCAGTGATTATCTTCCCGTCTTTAATGGCGGAAAGGGGCCGGAAAGCATCACCAGGCCTGATGTCAACAAGAGAAACCAGCTCAGCGCAGGTTATTTCAGGTGGATGGATCCCAGCGGCCATTTTGAATTCTACGGTGAATATGGTTCCAATGGCAATAGCAGGACACTCTACGACTTTTTAGTCAATCCCGACAAAAACCGGGCTTTTACCTTAGGGTTCTCCAATTTGATTCCTATGAAACGTGCAGAGGAATACCTGCAGGTAGGTATGGAGATGACCCAAACAGGTCAGACCGTGAGGGACGTCATTTTGGAGAAAAACAGCTGGTATACCCATCCTTATGTGCGGCACGGCTATACCCACCGCGGACAGGTGTTGGGATTTGGGTATGGGCCCGGCAGCAATGTCATCTCTGCTGATGCGGCATGGGTAAAGGGATTCAACAAGATCGGGATCCAGTTGGAATACATCAACCACAACAATGATTTCTACTACAAAAGATTTGAGGACATCAAGGACTGGCGCAGAAAATATGTGGATATAGTACCTGGTATTCTGGCGGAATGGCAGTTTGAAGGCCTGTTGGTAGGTGCCTCTTTCCAGTACGTCAACACGCTGAATTATAAATGGTACCTGGAAAACCATCCCCGACGGTACTTTGTAGCCGGTTTGGACAGGAAGAACCTGGTTGGGAAAGTAGGAGTCAGTTACCTGTTCAAATAGGATGGTTACCTTGTACTTTGTTACTTGAGGCCTCTATCCATTCGCATGATTGTATCCAGAATCGTAGTTACTGCCTGATAATAAAATTCTTGATCTATATTCTCAAAAGTATCTGACGGCTTGTGGTAATCTTTGTGGTCATCCACGCCAAAGTAGATAAACGGTACTCCTTTTTCATGAAATGCCGCATGGTCAGAAGCATTGGTCCAGTCTTTTCCGCCTCCTCCGTCATTTCCCGGGACCAGTTCTATTTTGGACCGCCTGGCCACATCCTCGATAAAAGGCTTCAATTGCGGATAATGTCTGGTTCCCACCGCATACAGCCGTCGCATGTCGCTGCGGCCTATCATGTCCATATTAAAGACTACGCTGATTTGGTCCAGAGGAAACGGAAAGTCCCTTGCCAGTGCCCGGGCTCCCAAAAGCCCCATTTCTTCTGCATCGGTAGCGGCAAAGAGCATGGAATGTTCAGGTCTGTTTTCTGCAAAATAGGCCGCAAAAGACAATAGCGCCGCTGCTCCCGAAGCATTGTCATCCGCTCCATGGAATATCAGGTCTTCTTTGGTTCCTAGGTGGTCATAATGCGCCATAACCAAAATAATCCTTGAAGATTCGCTTCCCGGAACAAAACCGATAATGTTTACCCCCTTCCGGTCCCGGGCCTTATCTTTGTCGGAAAGCCGGAATTTTTGGCTGTGATCGGGGAACTGGCTGGACAGTCCAAGGCTTTTGAACCTCTCCTTGATGTAATCTTGGGCCATCCGGCTTCCCTCACTCATCGGTGCCCTTCCCCGGAGTTTTTCAGAAGAAAGAAATTCCAGATCCTCCAGTAAAACTGACCGGTCTACCTTTTGGGCCTGCAGCACAAAAGGAACTGCCAAAAAAAGAAATAAAATGACTTTTCTTATCGTTTTCATATCAAAATTATTTGGCCAGCGTTACGTATATTCGTGAAAATACTAAACTTTAGCATTAGGAATAAGGTTTGTCTATGAAATATATTTCGGCACTTTGGCTGTTTGTCCTCTTTTTTTCTCAAAGTTTCTGCCAAAATAGCCCAGTCGAAGGATTCCTCAATGGTAAATCCGCTGTTTTGATTTCCGCATCTGCGGCTGCACAACCGGCCCTTACCTGGCAAGAGCTTGCTGAGGAGCTTCATATGAGTCTGGTGGAAGCCGGGGGTGATCCTGTGGCCTATTACGAACTTGAAGACATCGTCTTATCGGAAGTCATCCAGACTGCTTATGCCAACGCTTTCAACAAACGGCTCATCGCCAATATTGTCGTGGTTACCAGAAAAGATGATGGATCCTTTCATCTCCACCTTTTTCCCTTCAGCAAAGACAGCAAGATTGTCCAACAGGGTGAAAACTGGTCAACTTCTTCAAAAGAACTTGATGCTTTTAAAGAAAACATTGCTTCCATTGGTGCGAACAAAAGATCTGAAAATTACCTGGCCATAGAAGTACCGGAATACCCGGAGCTCCCCGGGGGTCAAGCCGATGCGGCTGCCTCGGGTTTTATCCGAAGGGCTCCCCTCAACCTGGATGTGTTTAAACTGGGGGTTATGCTGACTGGGGCTTCGGGGGATTCGGGATACCTGACCACTTTTCGTCATGATTTATTGGGCAAATCCCTCGAGCAGATCGAATCGGAACAGCGGGCAGAGAGAGCGGGTATGGAGGATGTCTTCTCCGGGATTTATCCCTTCGAAGTCCAGTTTATTACGGTGCCCAAATCCAATCAGGAACTTATTCAGGACAGGGTCCAATTTTTGTTAATGCGCCTTGAGGGGAGGGAAGGGGATTTAATGGAAAATATGGGGGTACCCATTGGGGATGAGGTGGACCGAAACCGGATCGTAGTGAAGTATTATATCCGGTTCCTCGTAAGAAATGAATTGTATATAGGGGAGAAATGGGATGCAGACCCTGATTGGAGAAAAGCGCTAGAGGCATTTTTAAAACAGATCAGCGCCCGGCAATAAGGAACCACCCTATTCCGGGTTAATCAGTAGGAAAAATCACGGTCATTTGAACCGCAAGGACAACAAAAAAGGGTACGCCATAAGGCATACCCCCACACTTCGTTTGGGTAGTAATTTAAGTGATTTAATTTAGGGTGATAAACAACTTTTCTACCTTTCCAAAGTGTGACTATTTGTCAATAGAACCGGTCACTCTTTTCATAAACGAATTCATGGCCTCTTTCTTGTCCATTCCCCCTTTGACCATCTGATTTACTTCAAGCGTTCCATAAAGATTGGAAAGCAATTCACCGATTACATCCAATTCCTCGTCTTTTAAGGAGCTGATTTCCGACATGGATTCCAAAAGTTCAATGGTTTCCACCACCCAGTCTTCATCGTTTTCCTCAATAAAACCCAATACATGTTTAATTATCGGCAACCTCATGGATCAGTTCTTTTAGTGCTTCTTCTTTATTGGTTTGTATTTGGCTGACCAAGATTCCACGCTTAAATGTTGCAAACGTAGGCAGGTTGTTGACCTGGGCAAGCTTTCTTGATTCAGGCAACTTTTCCGCATCCACATATATAAACTTGATTTGATCAAAGTCGTTGCTGAGGCGCTTCAATTTGGGTTTCATAATCCGGCAGTTACCGCACCAGGTTGCTCCGTACTGAACCAACACCAGTTCGTTTTCTTCAACGACCTGTTTCAAATTATCTTGTTCTAATTCCTGTAGCATAGCTAATTGGTTTTTGATTTGAAGGCACAAAGATATCATCTATGAAGTAAAAAACCCAATTGATAATATCTATATGCTATAGGCAGAATTTAATACAAATGTTTGTTTAAAAAAGGAATCAACGCAAGCATGACGGCCTGTTCGTAATATTCCTTTCTATTGATAACGCCGTTGGTTAAAATTCCCACGGCACCGCTTTCATGTTTGGAATTGTTTCTATTAAACACTTTGTCATCTGCCTCACCGAGTTCCAGGCCTTCTTTTACCAGTTTGTTGATCGCATCTGGAAGAAAGAAGGTGCTGGTTTTTGCCTTGCCTATGGCATTGTTTGTATCCATGACGACAATCCAGGCAAAAGCCACCAACTGCTCCCCCACTTCGTCCACGCCTCCTTCTATTCCAACCCAATAATCTGCTTCCGGAAAAGCTTTTTTGGATTCAAATGCGCGGTTGTAGGCGCCGGTATAGGTTTCCACATCACCCACGGGCTGGGAGCTGACTTTAGGGTCAACACTCAATCCCTGAATAATAAAATAATCCTCAAACAGTGTCTGAAATGCACTTTCCGTACATTTTACTTTAATAGGGTTTTTGCTTCCTACAATAACAAGCTTTTGTCTTTTCTGTTCCTGTAGATTCTTTCTTTTCGGAAATGCCATCTGTTTATTAAAAGGTGTCTGGCTTATGCCATGTTGTGATAGATATGGTTGACATCGTCGTCTTCTTCGATGCGCTCTATCATTTTGTTGATTTCTTCTTCCTGGTCTGCAGTCAATTCTGTGGTGGACATAGGAAACCGCTGGATTTCTGCGCTTATTAAATCAATTCCTTTATTCTCCAACGCACTTTGCATGTTTCCAAAATCCTCAAATGCAGTGTACACAAAAATCTCCCCTTCGTTTTCATCTATATCTTCCAAGCCATAATCGATTAATTCGAATTCCAGTTCTTCCATGTCCCAGTCTCCCTTCGCAAACCGAAAAACGGCTTTTCTTTCGAACATGAAGCTTACTGATCCGGATGTGCCGAGTGATCCACCTGCTTTTGTGAAATAATGTCTTATATTGGCCACAGTCCTGTTGATATTGTCTGTGGCCGTTTCCACAATTACAGCCACGCCGTGAGGACCATACCCTTCGTACACTACTTCCTCATAATCCTTCTCATCCTTGTTGCTGGCACGGGCTATGGCCGCCTCTATCCTGTCCTTGGGCATGGCTGCACCTTTAGCGTTCTGGATGACCGTTCTCAATTTGGTATTGTTTGCGGGATCAGGGCCGCCAGCTTTTACGGCCATGACTATTTCTTTGCCCAAGCGCGTAAATACCTTGGACATTTTACTCCATCTTTTGAATTTTCTTTCTTTTCTAAATTCAAATGCTCTTCCCATATGCTATTGGTTTCTGGAGTGTAAAAATAATTATTTTTTTCATTAGGACTAACATCAAACCAAAACAAGTGGCCCTCAGCACAAAATACTGTTTTAGTCTCTTCAAACTCAAACCGAAAACCTTTAATTTCGTTATGACACTTAGACTCCACCGTTAAAGTTTTATGGACTTTTATCCCGACCAACCCATTCCCAACATTCCTTCTACCTCATACCAAAGGATTGTGGTGATAGGAGCAGGCTTTGCGGGCCTCAAACTGGCCCGAAGCCTTCGCAATGCCCGCTACCATGTCATTCTATTGGATAAAAACAACTACCATCAGTTCCAGCCGTTGTTTTATCAAGTGGCTACGGCGGGTCTGGAGCCCAGCGCCATTTCATTTCCGCTCAGAAAGATTTTTCACAATACCCCGAATGTCACTTTCCGGATGGTGGAAGCCAAAAAAATTGACCAGGAAAAAAACAGACTGTATACCAACATAGGTTATATAGATTATGATTACCTGGTGCTGGCCATGGGTGCCGATACCAATTACTTTGGGATGAAAAACATCATGGAAAACAGTGTGCCGATGAAGTCCGTGTCTGAAGCGCTTTTTATACGGAACAAAATTATTTCCAATTACGAAAGAGCCATCAACATCGCGGACGAAGCGCAACGTAAAGCCATGATGAACGTGGTCATTGTGGGTGGAGGGCCAACGGGTGTTGAACTGGCCGGCGCCATGGCTGAGCTGCGAAACCGCGTTTTCCCCAAGGACTATCCCCAGCTGAATTTCAAAAACATGAAGGTGGTATTGGTTGAAGCCGGCAAAAACCTGCTTGCCGGCATGTCGTCCGTATCCAGCAGGAAAGCACAAAAGTACCTGGAGTCTCTGGGGGTGGAGGTGATGCTGGAGACCGCGGTGCAGGATTACGACGGCCTTAATGTAACCATCAACGGAAAAACCGCCCTCCAAACGCAAACCCTGCTGTGGGCAGCAGGTATCCGGCCCAATGGTATAGAAGGGTTGATCGAAAACCAAAAAATCAGAAACGGGAGGCTTCCGGTGGATGAGTTCAATAGGCTCACCTCGTCTGCCCATATTTTTGCTTTAGGGGATTTATGTATTCAGGTGTCCCCGGACTATCCGCATGGCCATCCCCAGGTGGCACAAGTAGCCCTGCAACAGGCAAAAAATCTGGCGGAGAACTTTAAACGCCAGCTTAAGGGAAAACCTTTCAAAGCATTTCAATACAAAGATTTGGGATCTATGGCCACCATCGGCCGAAAACTGGCCGTGGTAGAACTTCCTTTTGTCAAGTTCCAGGGCATATTGGCTTGGTTCACCTGGCTATTTGTGCACCTCATGGCCATATTGGGGGTCAAAAACAGGATTTTCATTTTCTTGGACTGGGCCTGGAATTACCTTTCCTTCGACCCTTCTCTGCGTTTGCTCATCAGACCCACCTATGTAAAGCCGAAAGACAGGGAAAAGCTGGTGGAGGAAAAGCATGGCGGGTGATGGCCATGCACGATGGATCATCTCTTCTGTTAAAGACTACCTTCCAAGACTATTGATAAAATCTTTTTGGTAGCCCGACTGGACCTTTTCAATTTTCCCTTCTTCATCGATCAGGTAAAAAGTAGGGTACCCATTCACCCTATAGGATTCTCCGACCGCCTTGGCTTCAGCTATTACCGGAAAGGGGACGTGGAATTTTTCCACATATTTTTCAACCTGGGCTTTTGAATCTACAGGATTGATATACAATACATTGATATTTTCGGAAAGCTGGAAATCTTCTCTGTTAAAATGATCAAGAGCGGTTTTGCACCAGCCACAGTTGATGATCGAGAAATTCAACAGCACCTTCTGTCCTTTAAAAGAGGACAGATTGACCGGCTTGCCGCTCATATCCGTGGTTTCAAAACCAGGCGCGTTGGTTCCTTCCGTGAGAGGTCTGATTTTTTCTTTTTTTCCTGCTATTTGAGTTACATAACCTTCAGGCAACGCATAGGCAAAATCTTTGGTATCTTTTCTCAGTTCGTAATCTGTAAAATAATAGGTAATGAATTGGGATTTTTCTCCATCAACAAAAGCCCGGCGTTCATATTGTTCCAATAATAAACTCCTGGGATTAATGAAAATGTGATTTTCGACATAGATGTTCTTGCCGTCAAAAACGGTATCGGTTTCCACCAAGAAATAATTATAGCGTTTGGAATTACCGGTGGTATCGGGTTTAAATTTCCAGGCTGTTTGTTTCAAAAAAGAAATTGGAGAAAAGGTTATAAACATACTCTCTTCGATAAGCCTTTTGTTCTTTTCAATGTCTTCTTCGGAGTAGACTGTCACGATACTGTCTTCATGGGTAATGATTTTAAAATCATTGTTGATATAGGTGATATCAACAATATCCCTTAAGCCAATGTAATCGTAGTCAAAGTAGATATTTTTGTTTTTCTGAAACTTGGTTACCCCGGCGATGGTGTCTATTTCACTGATCATATTAGGCCAAAGTGCCGTGTGGGCGTAAGAGATATAAGCGTGTTGTTCCAAATGATTTTTAGCCCTTTCCAAAAGCTTTTCGGGGTCCGGCTGGCAGGAGGCAACGAACATAACGATGAGGGGAAGGAAATAAACAAGTCTTACCATTGCGACGGTATTTTAAGGTTTCGTTATGGTGATGGGGAAAGTATGCAAAAAGTTTTAAAAAAGGAAGATTATTTTTATTTTTCCTCCAAAAACCGGAGATTTCTCTTCAACCCCTCCCATTTGGTTCGCTTCACGGCTGATTTCTGAAAAACCTTGGCAAAAGTCTCCTGGGTCATTTCTTCCCACTCCATGTCCTTCAGTTCAGGATGAGGTTCAAATAAGGGTTCATTATGGGGCTTGGCAAAACGGTTCCAGGGACATACGTCCTGGCAGATATCACAACCAAATGCCCAATTCTCCATTTTTCCCTTGAACTCATCAGGGATTTCTTCTTTCAGTTCGATGGTAAGGTAAGAGATACACCGGGAGGCATCCACCACTTCCGGTTGGATGATGGCCTCTGTGGGGCAGGCATCCATACAGCGGGTACAGGTGCCACAATAGTCTTTTGCCATAGGCGTATCCGCCTGCAAATCCACATCCAGGATCAGCTCCGCAAGGAAAAAGAAGCTGCCCATGTGCTTGTTGAGCAAAAGGCTGTTTTTTCCTGTCCAGCCCAACCCGGCCTTTTGAGCCCACTGTCTTTCCATCACCGGCGCACTGTCCACAAAGGCCCTTCCCGCTATCTCACCTATTTCTTCGCGGAGAATTTCCAAAAAGGTCTTAAGCTTGTCTTTGATGACAAAGTGATAATCTTTGCCGTAGGCATATTTTGCCAGCTTGATGTCGGAGCCATTTTCAGGCAGTTTTTCACCGGGATAATAATTGTATATAAGGCTTACTACCGATTTGGCTCCGTCTACGAGTTTGGTGGGATCCAACCTTTTGTCAAAATGGTTGGCCATATAGGCCATTTTGCCATGGTAGTTGCTGTTAAGCCATGCTTCAAGACGGGGTGCCTCTTCTTCCAGAAATTCCGCTTTGGTAATACCGCAAAAATCAAAACCGAGTGCTTTGGCGGTTTTTTTAACGATATGTGCGTGTTTCCCCTTGCTATCCATAGGCTTGCGCTATTAGGCAGGCGATTTGTTTTCCGGACTATATACCGAACAAACTACCTGTATGGCCGCCAAAATCAGGCTTTATATTCAGATGCTTGTAGGCCAGCTCCGTTGCGGTGCGGCCCCTGTTTGTCCGCTTCAGGTAACCTTCCTTTATCAAAAAGGGCTCATACACTTCCTCTATGGTTTCGGCTTCCTCTCCACAGGCAGTGGCAATGGTCGAAATACCTACCGGACCGCCCTTGAATTTCTGGATAATGGTAAGCAGAATCCGGTTATCCATTTCATCCAGGCCGTTTTCATCCACATCTAAGGCATTCAGGGCCATCTTTGCGATTTCCAAAGTAATGCAGCCATCCCCCTTGACCTCCGCAAAGTCCCTCGTTCTTCGGAGCAGCGTGTTGGCTATCCGAGGCGTGCCCCTGCTTCTTCTGGCGATTTCAAACGCAGCCTGTTCTTCAATGGGTGTGCCCAGAATGCCTGCTGAGCGGTTGACGATGCTGCACAGCAGTTCAGCATCGTAATATTCCAGCCTGGCATTGATCCCAAAGCGGGCTCTAAGAGGAGAAGTCAGGAGGCCGGAACGGGTAGTGGCCCCTATAAGGGTGAAGGGATTGAGGGTGATCTGTACAGAGCGGGCATTGGGGCCCGAATCCAACATGATGTCTATCCTGAAATCCTCCATGGCAGAATACAGGTATTCTTCCACGATGGGATTGAGTCTGTGGATTTCGTCTATAAACAGCACATCCCCCTCTTCAAGGTTGGTGAGCAGTCCAGCCAGGTCTGAGGGCTTGTCCAGCACGGGTCCGGAAGTAATTTTGATGCTGGATTCGAGTTCATTGGCGATAATATGGCTGAGTGTGGTCTTGCCCAGTCCGGGAGGGCCGTGCAGCAGTACATGGTCCAGGGAATCCCCACGCTTTTT
This sequence comes from Negadavirga shengliensis, assembly GCF_042652345.1. Lineage (NCBI taxonomy): Bacteria > Pseudomonadati > Bacteroidota > Cytophagia > Cytophagales > Cyclobacteriaceae > Negadavirga > Negadavirga shengliensis. The sequence goes on along the minus strand of NZ_JBHSJJ010000013.1, from coordinate 132,301 downwards.
TGCGGCCAACACAAAAATTTTAATGTTCTCCACCACTTTCTTCTGGCCGGTGAAGTCCTCAAAGCTCAAAGGCCGCAGCGCCTTTTCTATTTCCCTGTCATTGGCATTCAGGTGCTCTTTATCTCCACTCAAATAGTCTTCTCTCATAACGGCTTGGGTACGGATTACAAATATAGAAAAATCATTTTACCTATTGTTTTCAAATGCCATTGGTCTTGACTGTATGGTTCCCAACGGCAACCGGATATTGCCGAAATATTCTTAGGTTTTAAAAAATTAAATTTAACTTTCGGAAAATTTATCAACCTGTCCTTTTATGCGCAAAAATGCCAGAAAAAATATCATTTACAGCATCATATTGTTGCTGTTGGTTTTTTTGGTTTACCTGTATCGCCAGTACAAACAATCCCCTATTGTCCAGGAAAAGGATCCAAAGATGGTTCTTTCCGGGCCAACCATGGGCACGACTTACCGAATCGTATATTTGGACTGGGAAAGGAGGGATTTTAAAAAAGAAATTGATTCTTTGCTCAACGTTTTCAACCAATCGTTATCCACCTATATTCCGGATTCTGAACTCAGCAGATTCAACAGGTCAGACTCCGTGATTTTCCGTTTGCCCTATTTCTATCCCGTACTCGAAAAGAGCAAAGAAGTCTATGAAAACACTTCCGGGGCTTTTGATCCTACCGTGGGGCCGTTGGTCAATGTATGGGGATTTGGTCCGGAGGGAGCTTCCATGAAAGACAGCCTCCATATCAACCAGCTCTTGGATCGGGTGGGTTTTGAAAAGATAGTATTTGATGAGACAGGGGTAAAAAAGACCTATCCCGAAGTATACCTTGATTTCAGCGCCATAGCCAAGGGCTACGGGGTAGATGTGGTGGCCGACTGGTTATCGGATAATGGAATTGATAATTTCCTGGTGGAAATAGGCGGAGAACTGGTGGGTAGGGGTACCAACGAAAGCGGGGAACTCTGGCGGGTTGGGGTAACCCGGCCGGACGAAGAAGGGCTTGCCAATGACCTCTACAGTATCATCGCTTTGGACAACAGGGGCATGGCTACTTCGGGGAATTACCGGAATTTTTACGAAGTAGACGGACAAAAATTTTCACATACCATAAGTCCGTTTACAGGATACCCTGTAAGACACGGGCTGCTGAGTGCCACGGTGGTGGCTGAAAACTCCATGACCGCCGATGCCTACGCCACCGCGCTGATGGTATTGGGAACAGACGCATCCATAGCCCTGCAAAAAGATACCGGCGATTTTGAAATGCTGCTGATTTATAATGATGAGGAAGGGAACATGAAATCTTATGTAAGCGAAGGGCTCAAACCTTACCTTTCTGTGGCGAAAGAAGATAAATAATTTAAACACAGATCCTTTTATGGACCAAAAATAAAATATGCTTCATTTTATACTGCTTTTTTTGGCTGCATTTGGTGCCGGTTTATTGGCCTTGCTCATTCCCCAATGGAAAGAAAAAGACTTCAAACTGGCATTGATTTTTGCAGGTTCCTATCTTTTTTCCATTACCATCCTGCATATATTTCCAGAGCTCTTTGCCGACAAAGAATCCGCCTATTTTATGGGCCTTTACATACTCTTGGGCTTTCTGTTGCAACAAGTGCTGGATTTCATGTCTTCAGGTATAGAGCACGGTCATATCCACCAGCATTCCAGCCATGGCATTGGCAACAGCGTCTGGACATTGATGATTGGGCTGTTTCTGCATGCATTCTTGGAAGGCACCTTGCTTTCCAAACAGCCCATGCTCTCCGGCCATCATCATGGAAGCGAGACACTCCTTATAGGGATCATCCTTCATAAAATGCCTGAAGCCTTTGCTTTGGTGGCAGTAATGATGACCCGGTTAAGTAAATTCAACACCCTGCTTTTACTGCTGCTTTTTTCATTGGCTTCCCCGCTGGGGATGCTTTCCACGGACATTCTGTACAAACAGCAGCTTATAGGCCAGCAGACCATAAACATGTTATTTGGATTGGTGGCTGGAGGTTTTTTGCATATTTCCACCATTATATTCTTTGAAAGCAGCCCTCAGCACCGTTTTCAGCTTCATAAACTGATCATCATCATTTTTGCAGCGGCTTTGGCCATACTATCAGAATATATCATCTAGGTCTGCGGTGGTTCCATCAAAGACACCCGCTTCGGCAGTCGCCGGGTATCCCTGATTTACCGCGCTATTTCAGGAAAAACGACATACTCAAGCATTTTTTACTGATACTTCCAAAAATTCTCAATATTTTCAGGTTCTTTTAGCCTGATGGGTAAAACGACCGGTAAATACGGTAAGCTCACCGGGAAAGAAAAGTGATCTTGAATACAACAGAATTTCCAGACTATATCAACCTATTCTATGGAGCAACAAAAGCAACGCATGAAAGATTACTGGAGAAAAAACATAAAGACCGTTTTGATCCTTTTATCCATCTGGTTTGTCGTGTCCTTTGGCTTTGGCATTTTATTGGCCGAACCGCTCAACAGCATCAAGTTGGGAGGATTTAAACTCGGTTTCTGGTTTGCCCAGCAAGGATCCATCTTTACTTTTGTGATCTTGATTTTTGTTTATGTGTACCGGATGAACCAGCTTGACGAGGAGTTTGATGTCAATGAAAAGTAACCCAAAACCACTTTAAAACAAAAACATGGATATATTAACCTGGACTTATATTCTGGTAGGACTCTCTTTTGCCATCTATATCGGTATCGCGATTTATACCCGGGCAGCTTCCACCAAGGAATTTTATACTGCCGGAGGGGGGGTATCTCCCTTGGCAAATGGGATGGCCACCGCGGCAGACTGGATGTCGGCGGCTTCTTTCATTTCAATGGCCGGCATCATCGCCTTTTCGGGATACGACGGTTCTGTTTATCTCATGGGCTGGACCGGAGGCTATGTTTTACTCGCCTTGTTGCTGGCCCCTTATCTTAGAAAGTTCGGAAAATTCACCGTCCCCGATTTCGTAGGCGACAGGTATTATAGCAATAAGGCCCGGGTAGTGGCTGTTTTTTGCGCTTTGTTTATTTCCTTTACCTATGTAGCCGGACAAATGCGCGGTGTGGGCATTGTCTTTTCACGCTATCTGGAAGTGGATATCAATACCGGGGTAATTATAGGAATGGCCATTGTTTTCTTTTATGCCGTATTGGGAGGGATGAAGGGCATCACTTATACCCAAGTGGCCCAGTACTGCGTGTTGATTTTCGCCTTTATGGTACCTGCGATCTTTGTTTCCATTCAACTCACCGGCAACCCTGTCCCCCAATTGGGACTAGGGGGAACCGTGGAAGGCGGAGGCCACCACCTTTTGGATAAACTGGATGGAATATTAGGAGATTTGGGATTTCACGAGTATACATCAGGGAGAAAACCCATGATCGATATCTTCGCCATTACCCTGGCGCTGATGGTAGGTACGGCCGGGCTTCCCCATGTGATAGTCAGGTTCTTTACCGTTCCAAGAGTCAAAGACGCCAGGTTGTCGGCGGGGTTTGCGCTGGTGTTTATCGCCATCCTGTACACTACTGCTCCGGCGGTGGCCGCTTTTGGAATATACAATGCTATCCATACGGTGGCAGGACAGCCTGTCGATCAGTTGCCTCAGTGGGTGGAAAACTGGAAGAAAACGAATCTTATTGCCATTGATGACATAGATGGAGACGGGTATGTGCAGTATACCCCCTATACAGACACCAATGAACTGCATATCGACAAAGACATCATGGTATTGGCTGCCCCGGAGATTGCCCGGCTGCCCAACTGGGTGGTGGGTTTGGTAGCAGCCGGGGGGATGGCAGCAGCCCTTTCTACAGCCGCCGGACTCCTATTGGTCATTTCCACAGCCGTATCCCGGGATCTTTTCAGAACTTTTGTGCCGGGCATGACGGAAAAGATGGAACTTATCATAGCCAGAATAGCGGCGGCGACGGCAGTGATCATTGCAGGTTATTTTGGTATCAATCCGCCTGGGTTTGTGGCGGAAGTGGTGGCGTTTGCTTTTGGGCTGGCTGCCGCCTCTTTCTTTCCGGTAATCATCATGGGTATTTTCTCTACCCGGATGAATAAGGAAGGTGCCATCGCGGGGATGATCAGCGGGCTTGTTTTCACCATGGCTTATATTATCTATTTCAAATTTATAAGCCCGGAATATAATCACGTGGACCACTGGTGGTTAGGGATTTCCCCAGAAGGCATTGGCACACTGGGCATGCTTCTTAACTTTGGGGTATGTTATGCGGTATCCAAAATGACACCTCCGCCCCCGCAGAAAGTACAGGACATGATACAGGAAATCAGGATTCCCCGGGGAGCAGGCACTGCCCATCATCATTAAGCTGACGCTAGGGCCCGGTGCTGATAAACCCCATCTAACCCAAACCGCGAAAAACAATGGGCTTGGATACACCATCTAATATAAACGGAAAAGTCAGACGCCTCTACCCGGGCGAGGCCATACCTTATGATTTGCTGCTCCTTGCAGATGAGACCGAAGCGGCTATAAACCGCTATATTTACGATTCGGATGTATATGTATATGAGGCACAAAATGAAATTATAGCAATTTACGTGCTCCAGGTAACGGGCAGCGACGAAATAGAAATCAAAAATATTGCTGTGGAGAAAAGACATCAGAACCTGAGTATAGGCAAATTACTGTTGAGGGATGCTGAAATCAAAGCAAAGGAAAAAGGCTTTGGGTCGATCATTATCGGGACAGGGGATGCATCAATTAAACAATTGTATATCTATCAAAAAGCCGGTTTTGAGGTGTTTGACATAAAAAAAAATTTCTACATAGACAATTACCCCGAACCGATTTTTGAAAATGGTATTCAGTTGAAACATATGTTGGTCTTAAAAAAGAAAATAAGATAGTAAACCGGGCTTGTACAATCTGCATAAAATAACCGGGTTTATCTCAGAATTCATTTAATTTTATAAATAAGATAAAAACCTAAAATAGATCGTATTATGAGTGATAGGATTCATACCCTCAGCGGTTATTTTCACGAATACCAAAAAAGCGTCACAGAGCCCGAAAAATTTTGGGCGCGGATAGCGGACTCCTTTCATTGGAAAAAACGTTGGGATAAAGTTTTGGAATGGGATTTTGAAGGGCCGAATGTAAAATGGTTTTTGAACGCCAAACTGAACATAACAGAAAATATTTTAGAACGGCATCTTTATACTTTAGGAGATAAGCCGGCTATCATTTGGGAACCCAACGACCCCGAAGAAGAAGGCAGAACCTTAACTTACAGACAGCTCTATCACGAAGTATGTAGATTTTCAAATGTATTGGAGAAAAAGGATGTGAAAAAGGGAGACAAGGTCATCATTTACATGCCCATGGTTCCCGAAGCAGCCATAGCCATGCTTGCCTGCGCACGTATCGGGGCTGTTCATTCTGTGGTCTTTGCCGGTTTTTCCAGTAACGCCCTCGCAGACCGGATCGATGACAGTAAGGCCAAGGTTGTTTTGACTTCAGATGGTAATTTCCGGGGATCGAAAACCATTCCGGTGAAAAGGGTAGTGGATGAGGCTTTAAAAAGCACTTCATCGGTGGAAACGGTGATTGTGTATCAACGGACCCAGGAGGAAGTCAGCATGGAACCCGGAAGGGATCATTGGTGGCACGAATTGTCAGAAGGTGTCGAAGATACCCACACTGCTGTGGAAACGGATAGTGAAGATATGCTGTATATCCTCTATACATCAGGTTCAACAGGCAAACCAAAAGGGGTGGTCCACACCTGTGGGGGGTATATGGTTTATACCAAATACACATTTGAAAATGTATTCCAGTATTCGCCGGGGGATGTGTACTGGTGTACAGCTGATATAGGTTGGGTCACCGGCCATTCTTACATTGTCTACGGACCGCTGCTGGCGGGAGCCACTTCCATCATGTTTGAGGGAATACCTACCTATCCTGATGCAGGAAGGTTTTGGGCGATTGTGGATAAATACAAAGTCAACCAGTTTTATACAGCGCCGACTGCCATCCGGGCCCTGCAGGCATATGGCACAGATCCTATCGAGCCTTATAACCTGGATTCACTCAAAACGTTGGGTTCAGTGGGAGAGCCTATCAATGAAGAAGCCTGGCATTGGTACCATACCCATGTGGGCAAAACACGGTGCCCTATTGTAGATACCTGGTGGCAGACAGAAACCGGGGGCATTATGGTGTCTCCCCTGGCGGGCATCACCCCTACCAAACCGGCCTATGCGACACTTCCCTTGCCAGGCATTCAATTGGCCATCATGGATCCTGACGGGAAGGAACTTATTGGAAATTCGGTGGAAGGCAACCTGTGTATAAAATTCCCTTGGCCGGGTATGCTCAGAACAACCTACGGTGATCACGAACGATGTAAACAGACCTACTTCGCCGCCTATAAAGGGATGTACTTTACCGGCGACGGGGTGAAACGGGACCATGACGGCTACTATAGGATTCTCGGCAGGGTAGATGACGTGATCAATGTATCCGGTCACAGGATGGGTACCGCAGAAGTGGAAAATGCCATCAACGAACATCCTTTGGTAATAGAGTCGGCCGTTGTAGGCTATCCTCACCAGGTCAAAGGACAGGGGATTTATGCCTATGTCATCTGTGATATGAAAAACAGGACAGAACAGAACCTGGTCAACGAAATCAAGGATACGGTCAACAAGATCATTGGTCCTATCGCCAAGCCGGACAAGATCCAGATCGTCCCCGGCCTTCCAAAAACACGGTCCGGAAAAATCATGAGGAGGATACTCAGAAAGGTAGCAGAAGGTAGTCTGGACAATATGGGCGACACATCCACGCTATTGGATCCTGAAGTGGTGGATAAAATCATCAATGGAAGGGTAGAATAAACAACCCCTGCCCTTGATGGGGACGGCTTGGGGATCAATAATTGCAAGCCGTCCCCCTTTATTCCCGCCCATTATCACATGCCGTTAATCCCAAGTTATGGCCAATGTTATTGTCAATAGGGTAATGGAGTTTCTCAAAAAGTACCCTCCTTTTAGCTTTCTGTCCCCAGATTTACTGGAACAGGTAGCCAAAGAGGTCGAACTCATTTATTTTGAGAAGGGGGAATTCCTTTTTCAAAAAGGCGAGCCCGCTAAAAATTATTTTTTCGTCGTCAGGGAGGGAGCCATCAACCTTACCGAGAACAGGGACGGGCAAGAGATGGCTGTGGAGTTTTGTGATGAAGGGGATGTATTTGGCGTTTTGGCCCTTTTGGGAAAACGGCCTTACATCTTAACAGCTCAGGCAGCCGAAAACAGTTTGGTTTACGCTATTCCTGTCGGCATCTTTGACAGGATCATTCATGAAAACAATCAGGTCAGCCTTTACTTCGCTGCAGGCTTTGCATCGGGACAGGTGGTGGTACGGACAGACCTTTCCCACTCTCAAAAAGCACGTTCCCTTTTCACTGCCAATGAGAGGGAAAATAAACTGATGCTTCTCCCAGGGCAGACCAAAATCAATTATTCCTATCCGGTGCTCACCTGCAAGACCGGAGATACTGTGGCCAGCGCGGTAAAGAAAATGAGTGAAAAGGGTGTGGGGTCCATCGTTGTCATCAACCATGAAGGATACCCTGAGGGGATCATCACAGACAGAGACCTTCGAAACCGGCTGATTGCTTTGAACAAACCCTATTCAACCCATGTGGAGGCCATCATGAGCCATCCAGTGGTCACGGTCAGGAAAGACACCGCTTTTGCCGAGGCCTACCTCATCATGATTAAAAACCGGCTCCACCATCTGATATGCACAGAGGACGGAACATCGGCATCCCCACTGGCAGGTATCGTGTCGAATCATGATATATTGCTGTCTCAGGGAAACAGTCCGGCGGTCATCATCAACACGCTTTTAAACAGCAGTGATATCCATGAAATTGCCCGGATAAGAAACCAGTCAGAAATCCTCCTTCAGCATTATCTGGAAAATGAGGTGGCCATTGAATTTGTTTCAGATGTGATTACAGAAATCAATGATGCGATCATCAATAGGGCAGTGGCCATAGCCAAGGACAGGCATGGGCCCACATACCCCCGTGTAAAAAATCTGGCGTTTTGTTTTTTGGGGCTGGGCAGCGAAGGAAGGGGGGAGCAGCTTTTGAGAACAGATTTGGACAACGCGATGGTTTATGAGGACGTACCCGAAGAGCTCAGGGAAGAAGCAACGGCCTACATGCACCTTATCGCCAGAGATGTGATGGACATCCTTTTTGCTTGTGGATTTCATTCCTGTCCGGCTGAAATGATGGCCAACAATCCCAAATGGTGCCAACCGCTTTCGGTTTGGAAAAAGTATTTCAGCAGTTGGATCCGGGAACCTGATCAGGAATCCCTGATGATGGCCACGGTGTTTTTTGACTTCAGGCCGGTAGCTGGAAAGAAAATACTGGCCGAAGAAATCAGCCAGCACATTTACCGGGAAATAGAAAAGGAAAGGCTTTTCCTTCATTTTTTTGCTAAAAACGCCTTACTCAACCCTCCTCCACTGGGATTTTTCAGAAACTTTTTGGTAGAGAAATCCGGCGAACATGCTGAAAAATTCGACATCAAGCTCAGGGCCATGATGCCCTTAGCGGATGCAGCCAGGGTTCTGATATTGAGCCACCGCATTGTAGGCATCAACAATACTTTTAAAAGATTCGAAAAATTGGCATCACTGGAACCCAAGTACGAAGATTTATTCAAAGAAGCTGGAAAAGCTTATGAAATTTTCATGCGGATACGGGCGATTGAAGGTCTGGCTACACAGTCTTCGGGAAGGTACATCAGGCCGGATTCTTTGGGAAAGCTACACCGCCAGCTTCTGAAGAACGCTTTTTTTCCGATAGAAGAGATTCAGAAAATCATTAGAGTCAGATTTCAGTTGGATTATTTTGGCGATTGATATGGCATGGAAGGATATTTTCAACTGGTACAAGTTTCCCCCGCCGGAATTTGTCAAACAATACGAAAAACAACAGGAGAGAAGGATACCCAAGGAGAAGCGGATTTTTGAACTGGAGTTTTTGGTATTGGATACGGAAACTACCGGCTTGGACTTGAGAAGTGATTATCTTATTTCTTATGGTGCTGTATTGATAAAGGGATACCATATTATGGTGAATTCTGCCAGGGAATATTTTCTCCCTCCAAAGAAATACAGCAGGGAGGCTATCAAAGTCCACGGGATTGTAAAGGAACGCCCTACTGTTACGAAGGAACAACTGATTCGGAATTTCATCACCGATGCTTCCAACCGTATACTGGTGGGGCATCATGTCGGGTTTGATTTGGCCATGCTGGAAAAGGCCGGCAAACCGGTGGGTCTAAGAAAGATAAAGAACCCGGCACTGGACACTTTCCACCTCGCGGTGAGACTGGATATGGGCAAATATTATGATCCCAGAAACGTGCCCATACAGGAATATTCGTTGGACAGTCTTTGTCTGCGTTATGGAATTCCGCTGGATGACAGGCATACTGCGGCCGGGGACGCTTTTTTAACGGCGCAGCTATTGGTAAAAATGCTGAAACTGGCAGAAACCAAGGGAGTGCGCACTTACGGGGAACTGATGGGTTGACCGCTCTATTGTTTCCACCGGATCCTGATATCCCCGGTAGATTTCAGATACAACCGGATGTCATCCGCCGTCGTGTAAATGCCTTCCACATTCAAATCCGTATTGTCCAGGGCCACCGCTGCAAAGGCGGTTTGCCATTCCCCCAGGTTATGGAGTTCCTGTTTGGCTTCTTCCATGTAACTGCCGATGGGAAACACCGCATTTTTTTGGATGGCACTCAGGATTCTGCGTTGTCGGAGCCTATGGGCCGCATTGGCCAGAAAGTTCTTTGTGTTAAGCTCAAAATCAATATTTTCAAATTTGATGACATTTATTTCCGGATCATATACGGGCTTGCCCACCAGGAGCATTTGCCCGCTCAGGTCCTTTTTTTCAGATCGGACCGTGGTAAAATCCATTTTTACCAATGCCCTTTCGCCGTAATGGCTCGTGGAAAAAGCATGCGGGACCAGATGGGTCTTGCTGTCTATCCGGAAGCTTTTCCCTACCAGTTCTTTATTGAGGTAGTCGTCGATGGTACCATATTGAATAGCCAAGGGCAAGGTGATGTCTATGAAATTCTCATTGCCGTCGGCTTTTTGTAAGCTCAGACTGGGTAGAACAGAAGCCTTGGTCTTGGGTGCTTCCCCAATTTGGCTGTGGACTTCGCCCTCAAGACCTATGGCAAACAGCATTTTTTGGTCTGTGATGACAATATCGTTGACCTTGATGTTTTCCGGAACAGTGTGGAGGTACAGGTCGGTTGTGCCATTTTTTATGTGAATGGGCTTTCCATAAGCGTTCCAGGTCTGTTGAGCCATATTTTTGAAATCCAATCTGGACAATGCCTCCTTCTGAAGCTGGTTTTCAATGATGCCTTTTACCCTTTTTTTCACCAAAGGCTCAAAATCAATTTCATAACCCAGCAAGTCATATTGGAGCGGCTTCCCCCAGCTTTCGATTTCAAGTGCTTCGATTTCCATCTTCCAATCTTCTCCTAGTACAGGTCGAAAACTGATGACAGGGGCCAGGTTTTCTGTAAAAGGAACCGCCGTAGAAATAACCTGACCAAAGATTTTCTTTTCCAATTTCAGGTTGCCCTTCAATATGATCGGCATGGAAAGCCTGAGTTTATCATCTTGTCCCGAAATCAATTTCAGCAATCCGACCTTATTGATATCAATATCGGCAAAAAGGCCGTTGCCAATTTCCAATCCTTGTTCCGCATATAGCCGTTGGCCCAGGCTTTGGTTAAGCTGTTGTTCAAGGTAAGAAAGCGGTATTTCCAGGGAAATATTGATCTGGGAAGTAGCTTTTGGTAAGGGAGGTTGACTTTCCCATCCGATCTTATCAGGCTGGATACGCCGGCAACTTCCCGATATCAGCAGCAGCACAAGTCCGAAAAGAAAAAAAGCTTTTTTAGGTTGTGATTGGTACATACACCTTAAACGTCGAAAGATAAATTTTGGGATAAATTTTAGCGAATGCTGAGCATTTTTTTTCAGCCTGGCCTCAAAGATAACGATACCTGAACAAGGTTTTTTGAGATGTGTCATGAACTTTTAGGCCTGGGGAATCGGTTATGTTAACCGTAGTAAATAGAAACGAACCATCAAAATTATTGATTAAATGAGTTGGAAAAAACTGGATAATATTTCGCAACTGTCCACAATACGTGAAGAAAGCAAAGAAAAGCCGGTGTTGATTTTTAAACATTCTACAAGATGCTCCATCAGCAGCATGGCCTGGAACCGGATCGAGAGAAGCTGGAATGCGGAGGACAGTGAGAAAATTTCTCCGTATTTTCTGGACCTGATCTCCTATAGGGAGATTTCTGATGCCATCGCGCGCGAGTTCAATGTAGCCCATGCTTCACCGCAGGTTATTGTCATCAAAAACGGCGAAGCCATTTATGACAACAGCCATATGGGCATCAACTACAGGGAAATTATGGCCTTTTCATAACCGTCTTTGGTGAAAAAAAGGGATTAAAATATTTTAATCCCTTTTTTTCACCATTTATTCATTTTTTCTGCCTTTTAAAATTTATGGAATTCGCTCATTAAACCTTGTTGCTTGTTGGTGGTCTAACCCTAGCAACTAACCCAGCGTTTATGAGAATTTCTACCTGCATATTTTTATTTTTATGTATTGCCCATGGTCTCATGGCACAGCAGAGAAGGGGAGAAGGAGGACAAGGACGGCAAGTGCCTACCATCACCGGCAAGATTGTGGAAGCTGCCACCCAGGAGCCCTTGATAGGTGCTAATGTGATGATCAAAACTCCCGAAGATTCGTTGGTCAGTAATACCGTTACGGATCAGGAAGGGGTTTTTTCCCTTGCTTATCCAAGATTGCCGGCTTTTAAGCTGGAAATATCCTACATCGGCTACGAAAGAATAATCCAGAACATCAGTAGGGGAACTCCCTTGGACCTCGGCACCATCGCCCTCCGTGAAGACAGCAAGCTTTTGGGAGAGGTGGTCATCGAAGGCCAGACTGCGGTAGGCGAGATGAAAGGCGACACCGCCGTCTTTAACGCCAGCGCCTTTAAAACCCGGGAAAATGCCATGGCGGAGGACCTTATCGGAAAACTGCCGGGGGTCACCATAGAAAACGGGCAGGTCCAAGCCCAGGGCGAACAGGTACAAAAGGTCCTGGTCGATGGCCGCGAGTTTTTCGGAAGCGATCCCTCCATCGCCTTGCGCAATTTGCCAGCCGACATGATCGAGAGTGTGGAGGTGCTGGACCAAAGGTCAGACCAATCCAGGCTGACGGGATTGGATGACGGCAACTACGCCAAGACCATCAACATCATTACGCGGGGGAATATGCGCAACAGCCACTTTGGAAGGGTTTATGGAGGATACGGAACCGATGACCGCTACTCATTGGGAGGAAACATCAATTTTTTTAAAGGGAACAAGAGAATATCCATCATCGGGCTCTTTAACAACATCAACCAACAAAACTTTTCTTCTGACGATCTGCTGGGTGTCACCAGCGGGGCTGCCGGCGGCGGCGGCAGAAGAGGCGGAATGGGCGGCGGTGGTTTTGGTGGCGGACGCGGTGGCAATAACTTCGCCGTAGCCCAAAACAACGGGATCATCACCACCAACTCCCTGGGGCTGAATTACAGTGACAAGTGGGGCGAAAAAATAAATTTTACCGGAAGTTACTTCTTCAATTCCACCGACAACAATGTCTTTGAAAGCACCAACCGCGAAACTGTGGTGACCGAAACCCAGAGACAAATCTATCAGGAAGACCAAATATCCACCATCACCAACAACAACCACCGGATGAATGGTAGGATTGAGTATGACATCAACGAGAAAAATGCTTTGATCATCACCCCTTCCATCAACTTTCAGAAGAACTTCCGTTATAGTGCTCTCGATGGATTGAATATGAATGAAAGGTTGGACTCCTTAAGCGATACAAGGACCATCACGGACAACGAAACCAAAGGGTACAACATTTCCAATAACCTTACTTACCGCTATATGTTCGGAAAGCGGGGAAGGACGCTTTCTACGGATCTCTTTACTTCTTTGAACAAGAGAGACCAGCTTACCGATTTGATCGCATCCAACCAGGACTACGTACGGAATGCTATGGACACCCTTGTCCAGGAGACTTTTGCCCTTTCTGATGGCTTTAACTACCGGGCCAACATCACCTATACGGAGCCCATTACAGAAAGATCAATCGCCACCCTGAGTTATCAGATAGGCAATAACAAAAGTGCGGCTGACCAAAAAACTTTTCAGCTGGCCAACGAACAGGGGATCATGGTATTGGACACGGCATTGAGCAACGAATTTGACAACAAGTTCATTACCCAAAGGGCCGGTTTGGGATACCGCTATAATTACAAAGGCTTTAATGCCAACCTCAGCCTGGATTATCAGTATGCTGTGTTGGACAATGAAATTACGTTTCCTGCGGAGGGGACGTTCTACAGGGATTTCAAAAATATATTGCCCACCGCCATCCTTAATTACCGGACGGAGAAAGGGACAAACTTCAGGTTCAGGTACAGGACCAATACCAACGAACCTTCTGTCAATCAACTGCAAAATGTGATCAATAACAGCAACCCGCTGAACCTATCCGTGGGGAACCCGGATCTGGGACAGAGTTTCAACAACACTTTTTTTGTGAACATGTCCAAAGTGAATATGGAGACGAACAAAACCTTGTTCTTATTCCTCTTTGCTTCCTTCACAGACAACTTTATAGGGACAAGTACCTTTGTAGCGCCGCAGGATACCCTTATCAACAATGAGGTCCTGCTGAGAAGCGGTGGACAGATCACGAGGCCCGTTAATCTCAACGGGCAGATGATGTCCAGGCTCTTCCTGAACTACGGCACCAACATTCCCAAGTTAAAAACCAAGCTGAATCTCAACCCGGGCATCAGCTATGGCAGAACCCCCGGCCTGATCAATGACCAGATGAATATCAATGAAAACATTGATCTCCGCCAGGGCATTACATTCGCCAGCAATATCAGCAAAGACGTGGATTTCACCTTGTCTACCTTTGGAACCTACACCATCGTGAAAAGCAGCCTGCAAACCAACCTGAACAACAATTATTACATACAGAGCAGCAACCTCAGGTTCTATTATTCTCCGAACAACGGTAAAACGTTCATCGCCAACAATGTAAATAACATGCTGTACAGGGGGCTGTCTGAAGGATTGGACCAGTCCGTGTGGCTGTGGAACGTGGAGGCAGGCTACCGGTTTCTTAAGAACAACAAGGGTGAACTTAAGCTGTATGTGTTCGACTTGCTGAAGCAAAACAACAGTATCTCCAGAACCGTGTCCGATGTGGCCGTGACGGATGTGTTTACCAATGTTTTGACCCGTTATGCCATGGTCTCCTTCACCTATATCATCGGGAATTTCAAGAAAGCCGAAAATGATGACAGCCAAGACCGTTTCGGCCCCGGAGGACCTCCGCACAGGCGTCCGGGAGGAGGTGCCAGGAGCTGGTAGGATAAGGTGTCCGATAGAAGTCGGGAGATTTGGCACAGGCATCATTCCGCCCATTTGAGCAAGAGACAATGAATAGTGAGTAGTTATTTCAAAAAATCACTTCAGAAAATATTTAGTAATCACGAGTGGAGAAGACTCTTTGTCCAAGCCTCTCACTAATTTTGTAAACTCATTATCCACCTCCGTCAGCTTTTCTATATGGTATTCATAGTAACTAAGCAATATATCAGATTCATAAAATGAATAAAGAACATTGTTTTTGAGAAGCTTTGGAACGATTTTATCGCTTCCGTGGTCAATATCATTGACACTGATTGTCCCGTATAATGACAATTTAGTATCCCGGTTGTATATTATAGGAGAAAAACCATTCTTATCTATATAGGTGGTTATTATATATTTATCACTAGCGTATAAATTAGCCCGTTGAAAACTATAGGGTTTTATTCTTTCTTCATACTGCTTATCCGGTACATTATATTTTGAAAGCAACTCCACGGGAAATTGACCTTTACCAAAGTCTAACACATATTTCCTTTTAATATGATTGTCTTCATTAAGGCAGTAAATGGTATCTGAATAAGTCATTGAGAAAAAACAATCGTTGTTCCATTTACTTAGAATATTATTATCCGTAACAGCGGGCAACCCATTTTTATAATGTTGGGGTATAACAGGAGTAATCAGGTTTTTTCCAGAGTCCCAATTGAACAAGACAAATCCCGATAACTCCTCATTTGCCAGACCCTCAGTGAAGTAAGAAGGTATATAAATCATATAATCATCTTTCTTAAGGTGCTGGAAGTTTGTGAATTGGATAGGAATTCTAAATTCTTCCAAAAAATCGCCGTTAAAATCAAACCTCAATATTTTTGTTAAAGAAAGGATATCAATGGTGTTTAAATCATTATTTATAGTAACATCCCGAATATATGGGTATTCTTTTGGACCTTCTCCAAAATTTTTAACCGTCCCAATGTGCTCAAAGTTTTTATCCAAAATTACAACTCCCATAGAAAAATAAAAATCACACAAAAAATACAGCTCGTCATTTGCCATTACTTTATCGATATACCTGATTGGTAAGTCATCAGGAAGTACAAAATATTCAATCCTCTCTACAAATGAACTGAATTTCAAGATCGAGCGCTTTTGGGCTTCAATAACTTCTACCTCTTGTTCCAACTTAGGTTTAAACTGGCTATTGCAGGATAGCGATATAAGAACTGCATAAAGCCATGTTTTATGTATTATGGCATTCAATAAATGATTCGTTTTATTTTTAATCATCTTATTATCATTGCTATAATTTGGTTTTTCCGCTGCCAGATGGTCCAAAAAAGCCGGTTGCCATTATGAAAACCGATGAGCTTTAGGTAACATAATACCGCAACGATATTGATATGAAATTACAAAAATACTAACCAAAATTCTACGGATACCACTTGATGGATAGAATAAAGTAAAAGTTTATGACTTTTATTCCTCCTTTGCCTTTGTGGTTAAAAAGTATACCACAGGAGCCCAGAGTTACAGGAGGGATTTGGTAATGAGCGTTGCGTCAGTAAAATAAAGATTTAAACCTCCTTTTCTTACCATATAAAAAGTAAAACATAAAAATCCCTGCACTGGAATTATGCCTTTCAAAAATCAGACGTTTCTGCAAAAAATGATTACATTTATCAGAAGAACTAACCTCTTAAAGAATGGCCAAGAAGAAATCTGCGTTTGATGAAATCGAAAAAATGCTTCAGGACATCGGGAGCAAAATCGAAATTTTGATCGAAAAAGGGGCCCAGGCTACGGGAGAGGCAAGGGATGAAATCGAAGAAAAGATCCAGGAACTGAAAAAAAATAAAGAAAAACTGGAGAAAGACCTTAAGGAGAAGAAAAAACAGTTTGAAAATAAATACAAGGGCAGACGAAAAGATGTGGAGCCCAAGCTTCAGGAGTCCCTCCAACACTTTAAGGAAGGCTTTTCCGCGTTGATAGCAGCCATCAATAATCTTTTCAAATAGGGTTTCATTGGCAAAAACAATTACCTTCCAGCGATAAACATGCCGGGGTGGCCTTTTTATATGTAAATCGCTCTACCGCGCGGCCTGTGAGAAGACACTCAGGCGAAGCTCATTTGTTCTGATGAGCCAAATTCAAAAAAAGCCGGATGCACTTTTTTCGGCCTATAAAAAATGCAAGCGGCAAATAACCAAAAAGCCGCTTTCACTTAATGTCTATGTCTGGGAAGTTTTTAAGTAGCATTTTGCGAACTGATTTTCACACCCCCGTCAATACTTCTATAAACACCGTGATTTTGATTTTATATCAACGTGAGTTCGGGGACGTTTTTTTGTAAAAAAGCCGTCATTCCGAGGCGCGTGGGGCTGGTCTATGGGGTGGAGCCGTGGGAATCTCCTTACGAAAGAAGACTACCGCACCATTTTCCAGCCTATTAATCCCCCAAAAAGAGTTCGCCGTGACGACAGACGGCTTTTTTAGACGTTCTTATTCCGAACTCACGTTATATTAATTCATGCCTATAATATTCTGAGAAAAAATACTATATTGATATATCATACTAATCATAATGATTTTCTGTTTATTTAGAAAACCCCGGAACAAATTGCCGGATCTTTATACAAGAAGCAGTGATTTTTGAGTTTAAACAAAAAAGGATCAAGTGTAAATCGGAGAATTGAATTAATTTAGCGGCCTGGACCAAACCTGACCATACTGTGTACAAATCCATCTTCAAACCTTTGTTGTTTACAAAACAGCCGGAGGCGGCACACCATTTTACTTTCTCTTGGATCAAGCGGCTTTTTAACCTGCCCTTAATCAAACCATCTATTAACAGGATATTCAAATATGAGAACCCGGTATTGGAAAGGGAGGTGTTTGGTCTCAAATTCAGCAATCCGGTAGGCTTGGCCGCCGGGTTTGACAAAGATGCCAAATTGATAGACGAGATGGCCATGCTGGGATTTGGCTTTATTGAGATCGGCACCCTTACCCCCAAACCCCAGGAGGGTAATCCCAAGCCAAGGCTTTTCAGGTTACCGGAAGACCAGGCCCTGATCAATAGGATGGGGTTCAACAACGAGGGCGTATTGGGAGCAGTGGAAAGGTTAAAAAAAAGAAAGTCCAAGGTGCTGGTTGGCGGCAATATCGGCAAAAACAAACTCACCCCCAATGAAAACGCGGTGGATGATTACCTCTATTGCCTGGAAACGCTTCATCCCTACGTGGATTATTTTGTAGTCAACATCAGTTCCCCCAATACCCCCAACCTGCGGGAATTGCAGGAAAAAGAACCTTTGAAGAAATTGCTGGAAGCCGTAAAGGAAAGCAATGCCCGGCAGGAAAAACCGAAGCCGATTCTTTTGAAAATAGCCCCGGATTTGACAAACGGGCAGTTGGATGACATCGTGGAAATCGTATTGGAAACGAACTTGGATGGCATCATCGCCACCAATACGACGATCGACCGGAGTAATCTTAAAACGGCCAAGGAGAAAGTGGATACCATCGGTGCCGGGGGCTTGAGCGGCAGGAGCCTTAAAAAGAGAAGTACAGAAGTAATTCGGTACCTTGCGGATAAATCAGAAAACCGCTTTCCCATCATCGGTGTTGGAGGGATATTCAGTGCTGAGGATGCCATCGAAAAGCTAAATGCCGGCGCAAGTCTTGTTCAGGTTTACACCGGAATGATTTATGAGGGCCCGGCATTGATCAAGCGCATTAAAAAAGGAATAGTAGGGCTTAATAAAGAATAGCATTTCTTATTTTCTGAAGCAAGCATTAAATTACATCCTGATTGAGGAAGAACGGAACCAAAATGGCTGTGAATACATATAAAAAAAATACTTTTAAGAAAAAGGAACATTCCAAAAAACCCTCTGCGCAGGAAAAGACTTCGGTCAAACGGAGTATCTTTAAAGATAAAAGGTGGGGGTTATCCTTCGGCATTCTTTTTATGATGTTTGCCGTATTTTTATTTTTGGCTTTTCTGAGTTATCTTTTTTCAGGACAGGCGGATCAAAGTGTCATCGTGGGGGAAACAGGAGAATCCATCCGAAACCAGGCTGTCGAGGCCCAAAACTGGCTTGGATATTCAGGAGCCCTGATGGCCCACTATTTTATCTACCGATGGTTTGGCCTGGCGGCTTTGCTATTTCCTCCTTTCCTATTTCTCATCGGATTTAGACTTTCTTTCAAAAGGGACCTGGTGTCCCTCACGCGATACAGTGCATTTTCGCTCTTTTTCCTGTTCTGGCTGGGGTTGTTGATGGGTTACTTTGTCCACCTGATGGAAGATTACAATTATTTGGGTTTTCTCAGCGGAGGTTTCGGCTATGAACTTGCCCTGCTTTCGGATGAATTTCTGGGATGGGGGACTTTTATACTGATATTCGGTTCTCTGTTGATATTCGTGATCTTCTTCTTTAACATCGATAGCATCAATTGGTTTACCGCCGATGAAAAACAGCACCTGGAGACCGCTGAATTTGATGAGGCAGACTTGGAGACGGAATTCCTGGGCGAAACAAGTGAGACGGATGAATTCACTCCTGAGCTGCCAAATAGTGAAAGGGCCGGAGAGGGCGAACCTGAAGCCAACAGCTGGCGGATTGATGAGGGCGCTAAAACATCCAAGCCCGCTGCTACAGAGGGGCCTGCATTCAACGTGGAGGACAAAACCCTGGTGGAGGAAGATGATCTGTTTGAAGAAGACAAGGAGGACAATTTCATCATCCAAAACCGTGAGGTGGAAAAAACAGCCGATCATGTGGAAAACCTCGATCCTTACGATCCCACCCTTGACCTGCCGAGTTACCGGTATCCTACGCTTGATCTTTTGAATGAATATGACCAGCAAAGGGTAACGGTCACCCGGCAGGAGCTGGAGGACAATAAAAACAAAATCGTGGAAACCTTGGTCAACTTTAAGATTGGCATACAGGAGATCAAGGCCACCATCGGCCCCACAGTTACCCTTTACGAAATCATACCCGATCCAGGAGTTAAAATCAGTAAAATCAAAAACCTGGAAGACGATATTGCGTTGAATCTGGCGGCATTAGGCATCAGGATCATTGCACCCATTCCAGGCAAAGGCACCATAGGCATAGAGGTTCCCAATAAAAACAGGGAGCTAGTGGCGGCAAGGTCTGTATTGGGTACGGAGAAGTTCATGAAAAGTGACAAGGAACTCCCGGTGGCCCTCGGCAAAACCATATCCAATGAGGTGTTCGTGATGGACCTTTCCAAAATGCCCCATTTGCTAATGGCAGGGGCTACCGGGCAGGGTAAATCCGTCGGGCTCAACATGATTCTGGCCTCCCTTGTGTATAAGAAGCATCCTTCCCAGCTGAAGCTGGTATTGGTGGACCCCAAAAAAGTAGAGCTTACCCTCTTCAATAAAATTGAAAGGCATTTTCTGGCAAAGCTTCCCAATTCTGAGGAGGCCATCATCACCGATACCAAGAAAGTCATTTATACGCTGAATTCTCTTTGTATTGAAATGGATAACCGCTACGATCTGCTTAAGGATGCGGGATGCCGTAATCTAAAAGAGTACAACGCAAAGTTTGTGGCCAGAAAACTCAATCCTGAAAAAGGGCATCAATTTTTGCCTTATATCGTATTGGTGATTGACGAACTGGCGGACTTGATGATGACGGCTGGTAAAGAAATTGAAGGGCCCATTGCCAGGCTGGCCCAGTTGGCCCGGGCCATTGGCATCCACTTGGTAGTGGCTACCCAAAGGCCCTCTGTCAATGTGATCACGGGTATCATCAAGGCGAATTTTCCTGCCCGGTTATCATTCAGGGTCACTTCCAAAATAGACAGCAGGACCATCTTGGATGCGGGCGGCGCAGAGCAGTTGATCGGCATGGGAGATATGTTGTTGTCCATGGGGTCCGATGTGATCCGACTCCAGTGCGCCTTTTTGGATACACCTGAAGTCGATGCCATCTGTGACTGGATAGGAGAGCAGCGCGGATACAGCGATGCCTATCTGCTTCCCGAGTTTGTCGGAGAGGATGGTGACGGAGGTATAGGGGACATCGATCTGGCCGACAGGGATCCCTTGTTTGATGAAGCGGCGAGGCTTATTGTTTTGCACCAACAGGGAAGTACCTCCCTGATACAGAGGAAATTAAAGCTGGGATACAACCGGGCTGGCAGGATCATTGATCAGTTGGAAGCGGCGGGAATCGTGGGGCCTTTTGAAGGAAGTAAGGCAAGAGAAGTTTTAATACAGGACGAAGCAAGTTTGGAACAGTTATTGAGTAATCTATAAAAAATTTTGAGGGTTTTAAAATGAAAATAGTAAAAATCATAGTATTTATTCTTCTTATTAGCGTAATTCCAGTACATCTTTCTGCCCAAAGAGAACCCAGTGCAAAGGAAATTTTGTCTAGGGTTAGCGAAAAGTATCAAAAGCTCAACGGTTTTAGGGCCGTATTTGAATATACGTATGCTACGGAAGCAGAGGGGCCTGTGCAGTCCAATGTGGGGGAAGTAACGGTAAAGGGAGACAAATACAAGCTGGTGTTGGACGATCAGGAAATTTATAATGATGGCAAAACGGTCTGGACTTTGATCAAATCCAATCGTTATCAGGAAGTAACCATCAATAATGTGGATGATGAAACGGAAGAACTGACTCCTTCTAATATTTATAACATTTATAAAAAAGGCTATGAGGCGGAACTTTTGGGAGAAGGCACATTGAACGGAACGCCCGTATATGAAATCCTCCTGACCACGAACAAGCGCTCATCCCAGTTTAAACAAATCAAATTGTTCATTGATAAAAGTAAAAATGATTTGTTGGCATGGGAAATAAGCGATGATATGGGGGGTACGTTCAAATACACTTTCAAAGAACTAAAGAATGATGTAGAGATTATGGACGATTATTTTGTCTTCAATAAAAAAAATTATCAAAATATTGAAATTATCGACCTCAGATAGGGAATCAAATTCGATAAAGCCTGCCTGTAGTCGGGACATTTTAGCAGTAAAAGATCTTTTTTACGGATTATGACAAAAACAGAACTTCTAAGATTAATTAAAGAAAAATCCTCTTTTTTATGCGTGGGATTGGATCCCTCATTGGAGAAATTGCCGGCTCACCTTCAGAAAGGACCGGACCCGCTTTTTGAATTCAATAAAATTATCATTGACCACACCATAGATTTTGCAGTAGCCTATAAACCTAATCTCGCATTCTATGAGGCGCTGGGTCCCAGAGGCCTGGAGTCGTTGGAAAAAACTTTGGAATATATTCCTGGTGGGGTATTCACCATTGCCGATGCCAAGAGAGGGGATATTGGTAATACTTCCAGACTTTACGCCAAAGCTTTTTTTGAAAGGATGGATTTTGATGCGGTGACTGTTGCTCCTTATATGGGAGAGGACAGTGTCATGCCTTTTTTGGGCTTCCAGGACAAGTGGGTCATTCTTTTGGGCCTCACATCCAATTTCGGAAGCCTGGATTTCCAATTGATGAAAACTGAAAACGGCAAATGCCTGTTTGAAACCGTCCTGGAGAAAAGCCAAAAATGGGGAAACAGCGACAACATGATGTATGTGGTGGGAGCCACCAAAGGCGAGAAAATCGCTGATGTCCGCAAAATCGTACCGGGCCATTTTCTATTGGTTCCGGGGGTGGGAGCCCAGGGAGGGAGCTTGGAAGAAGTGGCCAAATACGGCATGAATAAAGATTGCGGCCTTTTGGTCAATTCCTCCAGAAGCATCATATATGCCTCCAGTGACAAGGACTTTGGCTGGGCGGCAAAACAGGAGGCCAGCAAACTGCACAACACCATGGAAGACTTGCTTGAAAAGTACTGTAAGTAAATTATTTGAAATATATTTTCTGAATTTTGATTTTTTACACTATTTTGTAATGTATTGATGTTTTTAACTGATTTTTATGTTTGGCTTTCAGGAAGATTTTCTACACTTGGTATGGAAGTACCAGTATTTTGACAAAAAGCTGCTGCAAACCAGCCAAGGTTTACCCTTATCTATTTTGAAGATAGGCTATCACAACCGGCATGAAGGACCTGATTTTATGGAAGCCCAAATACAGCTTGACGGCATCGATTATTTTGGGCATATAGAGATACATATGCACTCCTCTGACTGGAAGAACCATCAGCACCAGCGCGATACAAGATACAATGCCGTGATACTGCACGTGGTATGGAAGCATGACCAAGAGCCTTGCCGGGAAGATGGCACAACCATACCCACACTGGAACTTCAGGGAAAGGTTATGCTGGATGTGGTAAGGAATTACGAAAGACTGCTTTTCTCTCAAAGGAAAATATTATGCAGCGAAGGGCTCTCCTTAATACCGGAAATACTTCGGTTTTCCATGTTGGAGAAAGCTTTGGTGGAACGGCTTCAGCAAAAGAGTGAAGCAGTACTGGGATTACTGGAGCAAAATCAGAACGATTGGGAGGAAACAGCCTACCAGTGGCTGTTTTATTGCTTTGGCTTCAAGACCAACAGCGATGCCATGTTGAAGCTGGCCAAATCCCTTTCCTTCAAGCTTTTAAAGAAAAATTCGGGTAGACCTGAAATCCAGGAAGCCCTGGTTTTTGGTCAGGCAGGGATGCTCAACGCGGAGCAGGGAGACGAATATTACCGGAAACTGAGGCAGGAGTATCTTTTCCTCGTTAAAAAGTACAATTTAAAAAACGGTGTTTATCCGGGCGAATGGAAGTTCATGAAGGTAAGGCCGTCCAACTACCCGACAATCAGATTGGCTCAGGTAGCTGTCCTCCTCGGGAAAAGCCCCAACCTGTTTTCAAATGTATTGTATGAACTGGATAACAGGGAGACCTTCCATTCCATCCTGAAGGTGGAGGTCTCTGCTTATTGGCGGACCCACCACTATTTTGGCAAAGAAAATAAAAAACGCCTCAACGGCGCATTAAGTCAGGTGGTGTTGGATCTTCTTGCCATTAATTTTGTCATTCCCCTTTGGTACGCTTATGGGCGGTTTTCTGAGTTGGCCGACTGGCAGGAAAAGTGCTTTAATTTTTTGCAGGATATACCTGCTGAACAAAATGGGATTATCCGGAAATATGAAGAAGAGGGTTGGGAACCGCATAATGCGTATGACAGCCAGGGCATGTTGGGGCTATTCAACCATTATTGCTCCCATAAAAAGTGTCTGGACTGCAAGATCGGTCAGACCCTGCTCAGACCATCCCTGAAATGACCGTTGCATAGGAGCTTAATTTACCGTAATTTTGCCCCTCAAATCAGCTATTTATGGAGAAACCCATCATTATATTTGGTGCCAAAGGTATAGCCCATGCGGCCTTGGAGATTTTTAACAGCCATGACTTGGTGATTTATGGCTTTTTGGATGAAGATGAGAAACTTCATCAAAAGGAAATCAACAACGTGGCGGTTTTGGGTAACCCGGAAGATGACGGCTTTCTGAAGCTTGTTGGGAAAAAATGTGAGGCCTTTGTGGCGGCGGATGATGCCAAATACAGAAAATTCCTCGTCAAGCTGTTGAACGAAAGGAGGAAGGTACAGCCTATCAATGCCATCCATAAACTCGCCTATATTTCTACTGATGCGGCGATAGGCCATGGCAATTTTATCAATGCCAAAGTAAATATAGGGGCAGGGGCCACTGTGGGGCACCATGGCATCTTCCATACCAACGCCACTGTGGAACACCATGCGGAGATCGGGGATTTTGTCCAAGTGGGGGCAGGGGCAGTGATCAATTCGGACGTTAAAATCCAAGATGGGGCGTTCATCGGCACAGGAGCCGTTGTGGTGTCAGGTGTGAAAATCGGCAAAAATGCAAGGGTAGGCGCCGGATCTGTGGTGATAGCCGATGTAGAAGATGGACAGACCGTGTTCGGAAACCCGGCTCAGGTGATCGAAAGATAAAGAAAATCAGTTAAATAAATTATGCCAGACACCCTGTTTGCAGCAGGGCGACAGTTATGGAGAACCAACAATATCATATCTTATTGTATTATTGCTATGCCGGGATCGAGGATCCAGCGGCATACCGAGAGGAACATCATTTGTTCTGCATCGAAAACAACATTCGGGGAAGGATCATCATCTCATCGGAAGGGCTGAATGGTACGGTGTCGGGCCTGAAGGAGGATTGTGTGAAGTACATGGATTATATAAAATCAGACCCACGGTTTGCCGACACGGAGTTTAAAATTGACACGCACCACAGCCATGCTTTCGCCAAGATCAATGTACGGGCAAAAGAGGAGATTGTCCATTCCGGCCTCCGGCATCTGAATCCCCGGGAAAAAACAGGTAAGCACCTGGAGCCGCATGAATTCAAGGCAATGAAAGACCAGGACGATGTCGTCGTGCTGGACGTACGATCCAACTACGAACACGAACTTGGCCACTTTAAAAACGCCGTCCGGCTGGACATAGAAAACTTCAGGGATTTTCCCGGCAAAATCAAAGAACTGGAGCATCTGAAAAACAAAAAGGTACTCACCTACTGCACCGGTGGGATCAAGTGCGAAAAAGCTTCTGCTTACCTGTTGGAACAAGGATTTCAGGATGTGTACCAGCTACATGGCGGTATCATCAAATACGGGATGGAAGCAGGGGGTGAGGACTTTGAAGGAAAATGCTATGTGTTTGATAACAGATTAGCCATAGAGGTCAACCAGGTCAATCCCAAGGTCATATCCAAATGCTATATCTGTGGTACCCATTGCGACAGAATGGTCAACTGCGCCAATCCGGAATGCAATGAACACATCCCCATCTGTGAATCCTGTGGCTGGGAATACGAGGGGGCCTGTTCGGTTCAATGTAAAGGCCACCCCAAGAAAAGGCCTTACAACGGCACCGGGTACTATCAAAAAAACACCAA
The DNA here is from genome assembly GCF_042652345.1 of Negadavirga shengliensis. Classification (NCBI taxonomy): domain Bacteria; kingdom Pseudomonadati; phylum Bacteroidota; class Cytophagia; order Cytophagales; family Cyclobacteriaceae; genus Negadavirga; species Negadavirga shengliensis. Next base: position 106,788 of record NZ_JBHSJJ010000013.1, on the reverse strand, counting down.
TGGATACAATCCTTATAAAGGTTTTTATCAAAAACCGAACAAAGAAAAAATAAAATCATCCTTTTATGATAAGGCCGATTCCTGAATCGGAACTGATCATCAATCCTGACGGAAGTATCTACCATCTGAACCTCAAGCCCGGTCAGGTGGCGGATTCCATCATCACGGTAGGTGACCCGGAGCGGGTGGAAAAAATTACCCGGTATTTTGATACAATAGATTTGAAAGCCCATAAACGGGAATTTGTTACCCATACAGGTTGGTACAAGGGAAAACGCCTTTCCGTGATGAGCACCGGTATGGGAACGGACAATATCGACATTTTTTTGACCGAACTGGATGCATTGTTCAACGTTGATTTTTCATCAAGGACGCCAAAAAGTAAGCACACTTCTCTGGAAATCGTCAGGGTGGGAACATCGGGAAGCATGCAGGAAAGCATCCCGGCAGGAACCCACCTGGCTTCGGCATATGGTTTGGGTCTTGATAGCCTGATGGTCTATTATCACCTGCCGCAGCATGGCATGGCATCGCAACTGGCTGCTGCTGTCCGGGAAAAGCTTGGCCTCCCCTATACCCCGTATTGTGTCCAAGCATCCTGGAAGTTACTTGCCAGATTCGGGGAAAGTATGCAAAAAGGAATCACCGTCACCTGTCCCGGTTTTTTTGGGCCGCAGGGAAGAAAAGTCAGGCTTGAACCGGCCTTTCCGGAAATATTTAACCTGCTGGGCAGTATCAATTTGGGTGAGTATGCCTTTACAAATTTTGAAATGGAAACCGCGGGCTACTACGCACTGGGGAAATTGCTGGGACATGAGGTGTTGAGTTTAAATGCCATTGTGGCCAACCGCATCAACCAGACCTTTATTTCTGACACAGAGGCGATTTTAGATGAAATGATTCTGCACACGTTGGAGAAGTTCTCTTTGTAATACCTTTCTTTTTCGTTATTCACCATCTATCACGATATCCTTGCCCTTACGTAATTTTGACACTTTATGGGGACAGGGGCATATTAATTGTGTTATATATTAAGTGGAAATATATAATTAATCAGGTTATGTGGTGTTCTAGGGCAAGCCATATTTCAGCCGGACAATGGGGTGTATTACACTTCTCATACTACTCAAATCATCATATGCCGCTCCTCCGCAGCGCTGCATACCGGTGAAAGATTTAAACGGAAAAACATAAAAATGATGGATTGGAAAATTTTAAATACTTCTTTTGGATTATTTTTTATAGTGGGTGTTGTTGCGGCGCAGGAGGTTACTTTAAAAGGGAGGGTGCAGGAAGCTGAAAGCGGTAATCCCTTGGAATTTGCTAATGTGGCACTTTTGGATGAGTCGGATTCATCGGTAGTCACCGGAGGAATGAGCGATATTGACGGGGCTTTTAGTTTTGTATCGAAGCCAGGGTCATATATCCTACGGGTGGGTTTTATTGGCTACGACAGCCATTTTCAAAGACTGACTTTAGGTGACAGGAGAAATGTAAATCTGGGTAATATCAAATTGGTATATGATGCCGCCAGCCTGGATGAGGTGACGGTGGAGGGTGTCACCTCTATGTTTGAAACCGATATAGATAAAAGAAGGTATGATGTGGAAAACAGCATCGTGGCGGAAGGAGCCACGGCTACCGAGCTATTGGAAACGCTGCCTTCCATACAGGTGGACGATGAAGGAGGCATCAGCATGAGGGGCAGTGGGGACATTCTCATTTACATCAATGGAAGGCCCTCCAATCTTTCCGGAGACGACGCCGAATCCATCTTGGCCCAGTTTCCGGCCAACAGCATCAAAAGCGTCGAACTGATTACCAATCCGTCTTCCAGGTATGATGCCGCAGGGGTAGGTGGTATCATCAACATTATCTTGAAGAAAAATGAAAGAACAGGATTTAATGGTCAAGCCAATGTGGCAATAGGCACCCGGGATAAATATAATGCCGGGGTTAACCTGAATTACGGGGCGGGAAAAGTCAATTATTATGCTTCATATAGTTTTCAGGACAGAAGGACTTTCCGCGAATCAGAAGCATATCGTGAAAATTTCCTGCCCAACATTTCCCCTGTTCTGGATCAGGATTCTTACGGAGAGCGTTTTGACAAAACCCATTTGGTCAGGGGAGGGCTGGATTACAATATTGCTGATAATAAGGTTTTTAGCTTTTATGCCCAGGGAAATTTCCGCGACAGAACGGCCTTCAATGAACTTAACCAAAGGAGCATCAATAGCGGGGGAAACCTTGATAGCCTTTTTGTGCGAAATCAGGATGATGTGAGAGAAAGCACCAATCTTGAAACCGGGATGAGTTATGATTGGGAGATCGACACGTTGGGACAACGATTGTTTACCTCTTTGTCATTTTCAAGGGATGAGAGATTTCAGGTAGAGAATTATGAGCAGTTGTTTTACAATAACGCTCACGAGGAAGTTCCCGCCAACTATCTTCTCCAGATCAATGACAGGCCTCAGACAAGCGATTTATATGTTTTCCAGATGGACTATGAGAAGCCCTTTCAGAATGGCGGCAGATTGGAGTCCGGTTTGAAAGGTACCTTTGGCTCCTGGGACCGGATACAGGAATTCAGGCAGGGGGATCAGTCTACAGGTTTTGAGCCGGTTAGAAACGATACCATCAGTGATACTTTTAGTTTTAAGGAGGATGTATACGCTGCCTATGCCAGCTACAGAAACAATACCAACAATTTTGGTTATCAGTTCGGCTTAAGAGGAGAATATACAGAGACTATCAGCTTTCAGGGAAACAACCAACGCACGGTGGTCAACAATTATTTCAACCTCTTTCCCAGCATGTACCTGAGTTATGACATCGGCGAAGAAGAGGCATTCACGGCCAACTATAGCCGAAGGATCTCCAGACCCAACTTATGGTCGCTTTCACCTTTTTACCGGGTGAGGGATTTGCTTAACCTTAGTATCGGTAACCCCTTCTTACAACCTGAGATGACAGACAGCTATGAATTCGGCTATATGAAAGGATGGGAACGGCTTTTGTTCAATGCTACCGTTTATCACAGATATTCCACCAATGTTTTGACCCGGATCATCAGGCTGGGTGAGGACAATGTAGCCGTGCAGACCAGGGAAAATGCGAATGTGAGGAACAACACCGGCTTGGAGCTTATTAATCAGATGCAGCTGACCAACTGGTGGGATGCTACTGTTTCCGGTAACTTTTTCTATTCGGAAATCATTGGTGACAACATCGAACAGGGGTTTAATAACAGTAATTTCAGCTGGACGGTGAGTTTATTGTCGAATATGGCCATCCCCGATTTGTTCACCCTTCAAATCCAGGGCAACTACCGGGGCCCCATGGTTTTTCCACAGGGGGAAATAGAACCCATGTGGGGCGTCAATGCGGGCATCAGAAAAAACGTCATGAATGACAATGCCACGATCAGCCTTAATGTGAGCGATATTTTCAACACCCGGATTTTCCGAATCAGGAATGAAGACGCACGGTTTGTTCAGGACCGTATGTTCAACAGGGAGACAAGGATAGGTACGCTTTCCTTCACCTATAGGTTTGGCGGATTCAAAGAGAAAAGAAATGGGAGGGACGATGACCGGGAATTTGATGATGATGATGATGGCGGTGATTTCTAAATTGTAAAAACTATCTATAAAAATAAGGGATCCAGAAGACATTTTTCCGGATTTTTTTCTCAAAAATCCTATTTTAGCCGTTTATGGTGACATCCGTTTTTTCCCAAATCATTTCAGATCTGAAGTCGGCTTCCCATGCCGAAAAAGCATCGTTTTTCCCGCGGTTTTTTAAATGTGGCCCCGGTGAATACGGAGAAGGGGATAAATTCTTAGGTGTGACAGTCCCCGTCCAAAGAAGCATTGCCAAAAAATTTTGGAAAAAGGTAGGCGCTCCAGAGCTCGCTGTGCTTCTAAGGCACGAATACCATGAAGTCAGGCTCACGGGCCTTTTTATGCTTACTGAAAAATACCGGACATCAAAAACAGCAAAGGACAAAGCCTTTTGGGCCGGCTTTTACCTCGATCACCTGGATGGTGTCAATAACTGGGACTTGGTAGACAGTTCAGCGGATAAAATACTGGGCAGCTGGCTGGAGGACAAAAACAGAAGCATCTTGTATGATTTTGCGGATTCCGGGGATCTGTGGAGGCAGCGGATAGCGGTGATGGCCACCTTTCATTTTATCAGGCAGGGTGAATTCCGGGACACTTTTAAAATCGCTGAAATCCTATTGAACCACCCCCATGATCTGATCCATAAGGCCGTGGGGTGGATGCTGCGGGAAATAGCCAACCGGGATCACCAATCGGCTTGTGACTTCTTACAGCGGCATTATAAAGTCATGCCAAGAACGATGTTGCGGTACGCGATTGAAAAATTTGATCCCGGGATCAGGAAAACCATCCTGGCGGGAAACTGGGCAAATTAAGAAATCAGGAGGAGGATTATTTCATCCTTGCTCTTTTAGTGCGGTTACAGATCGGATATGGACACGGATATCAGGAATTAAAACAATATTCTGTTACCTTTGCGCCTTGATTTCAAAGATGTGTTTTTCAGGCGTATTTTTTTATGCCAATATGATAAATATAAGTTCCGGTTGTGGGCAAAATCAAAAAAGGATATAAAAAAGCCAGGTATGTGGTTTACCAACAAACCACTTTAGATCCCGAGAACCATCTGTGGACGTTTATCGGGTCCTTTGTGGGTATTGGGCTTATCGGATACATCCAGACAAAGCTTCATGAGTTTGCGGCGGAGGAACAGCTTTTTCTCATTGGATCTTTTGGGGCATCGGCGGTATTGGTGTATGGAGCAGCCCACAGTCCTCTTGCCCAGCCCCGCAACCTGATCCTTGGCCATTTGATCGGCTCGTTTGTTGGCGTATCCGTTTTCAAAATACTGGGAGGGATGGAATGGCTCTGGATAAGCAGCGCCTTGGCCGTTTCCCTCTCCATTATCCTGATGCAGGTTTTCAAAGCATTGCATCCGCCTGGCGGCGCGACTGCGCTGATAGCAGTGATCGGTTCAGATAAAATAGCGGGCCTCGGTTATTCCTATATGCTGAGTCCGGTGATGTCAGGTGTCCTGGTTTTATTGGTGATCGGATTGATCATAAACAATATTCCCAAACACAGGCGCTACCCTTACAACAGTGACTTTACCGCCACCGACGGGATGCTGAAGAAATATCCACGGAGACTGCTGCTATCATGGCATCCTAAGGCCAGAACTTTTTATAAGAATAAAAATAAAAAGGTATAGCAATGGTTTCTGATAATGTGGCTGGAATATGCCCATCCTGACCTTCAGCCCGCTTCATCTGCTTGTACCGTAAGTCTTTCCAAGTTGTCCGAATGACCTGCCTTTTTGCCATTAACCAAGACGGTTAACCCTTGGCCTTTCTGGTATTTTTCACCGGTTCTGTCCCAGATAATGGTCAGAATGTCACCGTGATAGGGGATATTATCCAGACAAAACCAGTCCCATTTGTCTGCAGGCAGTAAAGGGTTTACCTCGATTTGTTGGTCAGCCCTGGGCCTTAATCCCACCAACCCGGTGATCAGCAGGTCATTGAAGGTGGAATGGTTGTAATAGCGGCTTCTTTCCTGGTCGCCCTTTAGCCAAAAACCCGTGGTTTCGTCCAGGTATTCCCCAATATAGGGCCTGCCCCGGTAATACTGGGATTCCACATACCTTTCCAGCAGCTTGAAATAGTCTTCCTTTCCGACTACATCCTGCTCATAGTGGTTCAACAGGTTGGCCAGTGCCGTCATGGTCTGTGATGTGGCAAAAGGCCAGACAGCGCCGTCCCACTCACAGCTGCAACAGCCATGGGTCCTGAATTCGGGATGTCTGCATTCGGCTGTGGTGAGTCCAAACGGAGCCAGAAAGCCTTCTTCATCCATAAGGTGCTTCCATGCTTCTTCATAGCCCTGATCGGGAAGGTTAAAATACCAGGGTATAAAACCGATGGCCTCCCGGACTCCGGCAAATTCCCCGTTTTCTTTCACCGTCTCAAAAAAACCGGATTCCGGGTTCCATAAATAATTCTGGACCAAATGCCTTAAAGTGTCTGCCTTGGCCTGAAAATATGCTTCCCGATCTTTTTCCCCCTTTATGGCAGCCACCTTGGCGAGGGCAACGGCATTGCCAAACATATAGCTGTTGATGGTGGGCCGGGCATTTTGCTCTCTTCTTCCCCCGCTGAGGGACTCTTCCATGCCATCCTTGACATCATGCTGCCAGAACAATCCGGAGAAGAGCCTCCTGTCGTTTTCCCAGTCATGGTATTCCCGCACCAGATCCGGCAACATATCTGTCAGATAGCTTTCATTGTGATCCACTAGGTATTTGTTATACAAGGCATCGGCTGTCCAGCTGCTGAAAGCCCGGAGCTTTTCCATGGGTTGGCCATCATTGCCCCTGAACCAGACATGCACATATTCTTCCAGATACTGGGGATCATGGAGCCAGCGGGATTCATAGATGTGATGGCCCAGCGCACAGCTGATCAGGTTGTATTGGTCGGCATAAGGCCTGTCCACCAAAAATTCTGTCATGGCATAACCGACGGGCGTATCCTTGATGTGCTTTCTTAACGTCCACCATCGGTAATAGAAAATCTCTTCAAAGTTCTTTTGGGGACATTCGAACAAGGGTATGTTGGCCTCCATCCATTCCCATGCTTCCGCATTGGGAATGGCCTGTAGGATGTTTTCGTCTTCCATTTGGTTGAAATAATCCACGTAATGCCTGAAGTCTTCTTTTTCCAGCGTCAGAAGATCATCTTGCCGGGTCCAGTCACCACAACTGCCCAATAAGGCAAGACATATCAAAAACATGCCTAATAAAATTGCATGAATGTTCATTATCCTATTCTTATGCTGCACAAATTTTTCAAAAATCAAATCTCTATTCCAATCATTTATTTCCTTCCGTAAAAGGTATAAACCTCTCCCTCTTTTGTTTCAATATCATACTCCAAGAACTCCGGAAGGGTGACGTCGTTGAGTTGGGCCTCCGGAGAGATAAGCGGATCTTTGATTTGCGGTAGATCGAAAAGATGGTTGGGGTTGGGTCCTTTTCCCCGGTTCATCCGAAAACCTTTTTCCGCCCTTAGCCGCGTGGCGGTGCGTAATCTCAGGTTCCCGCCTATTTTGGAGCGGATTACCAGTTTATCGATCCTATTGTCCTTCCAACTCATTTCCACAATCTCAAAAGCCCCCCGGGTCACCAGCCCTTTGACGGTTCCCTCTTTCCATACGGATGGCAGGGCTGGCAGGATATGTACTGCGCCGTCATGACTTTGGACCAACATCTCCGCGATGCCGGCGGTGCAACCGAAATTGCCATCTATTTGGAATGGTGGATGCGCGTCCAGCAGATTGGGGTAGGTCCCTCCGCCCCGCTTTTCCGGCGTCACCAGGGTAAGTTGGTCGGTGAGCAGTTTGTAAGCATGGTCGCCATCGAGAAAGCGGGCCCAGAGGTTTACTTTCCAGCCCATGGACCAGCCGGTGGAAGGGTCACCTCTGAATAAGAGCGAGGTTCTGGCTGCATCAAAAAGCTCCGGCGTACGGATAGGCGAAATCTGGTTGCTGGGGGCCACGCCATACAGATGGGATACGTGTCGGTGTTTGTCCTCGGGATCATCCCAATCATGCATCCATTCCTGCAGCTGTCCCAAACGGCCGATCTGCATGGGGGCAAGCCGTTCTCTGGTATGGGCCAAAGTTTCTGCAAAATCATGGTCCATGTCCAAAATCCGGCTAGCCCTGATGAGGTTGCTGAAAAGGTCAAAGACCAACTGGTTGTCTATGGTGACGCCTGCCGCCGTCGTCGCTTTACGCCCGCTGCCTGCATGCACGTTTTCAGGTGAGTTGCTGGGTGTCACCACCAACCAGTTGTTTTCCGGTTCTTCTATCATAAAATCCATAAAAAAAGCCGCAGCGCTCTTCATGATGGGGTAGGCCTCTTTCAGAAATTCCCTGTTACCTGTGTGCAGGTATCTTTCCCATAAATGCTGGCAAAGCCAGGCACCTGCAGCAGGCCACATACCCGAGGGCGCTTTGTCGACAGGGCCTGTAATCCTCCAGATATCGGTGTTGTGGTGAAGCACCCAGCCATCTGAATCGTACATCTTCCGGGCGGTTTCCTTGCCGGTTTCACGTACCTCGCGGATAAGTTGGAGAAATGGCTCGTGCATTTCAGAAAGGTTGGTCACCTCAGCGGGCCAATAATTCATTTCCGCGTTGATGTTGACCGTGTATTTGCTGTCCCAGGAAGGGAAAAGCTTGTCGTTCCAAATGCCCTGCAGATTGGCAGGCTGGCCTTCCGGCTGCGAGCTGCAGATCAGCAGGTACCGGCCAAACTGAAAGTACATGGCCGCCAGATGGGGATCAAAACTTTCCGAAAAATCTTTTACGCGCTGGTCAGTGGGTAACTCCACCGCCCCGTTTACGCCCAAATCCAATGACACCCGGTCCATAAATTGGCGAAAATACCGGATGTGGGCATCTTTCATGACTTCATAGTCTCTGTTCCACGCCGTTTTTAAATACATGGAGCTTCTGGCATTTTCATCGCCGCTGATGTCCTGATAATTGTTGAAGTTGGTAGCCAGGGAGACAAAAAGCAGCACTTCGTCTGCTTCATTGATGCTGATGATACCATCTTTTGCCTGCACGGTGCCGCCCTTGTTTTTGGCTTGGACCCTTCCCTGGAACTTTACCCTACCGGGTTGGCCCTCATGAGCGCTGGATACGCCCGAAAGGACAATCTGCCCATTTTCAGTGTAAGGGTCTGCATTGTCATGGGGACTGTTGAGCTGTACATTGCAGGTGATTTTTCCCGGCTGGTCAGAAGTCAGTTTCACCAGGATCACCTGGTCCTCGAAGGCGCTGATCATCTCCCTTTCGTAGTTGACGCCGTCCACCTGGTATTTTACCGAGGCAACTGCATTTTCTATGTCCAGCTCGCGGTAATATTCCCTGTATTCAGAATGACCGGGAAAGGAAATAAACAGGTCCCCGAAGGTCTGATAGGGCATGCCGTGGTTGGTCTGGGACATGATCTGCTCTGTGGCCAGCGTCTGGGCTTCCAGGTATTTTCCCTCAAAAACCAGTTCCCGGACTTCTGGCAAAGCCTCCCTCGCTTTTTCATGGGCGTTGCTGTTGGGAGATCCCGCCCAAAGCGTTTCTTCGTTAAGCTGGAGGCGTTCCATGGCGGGTGTTCCAAAGACCATGGCCCCAAGCCGGCCATTACCGATAGGCAAAGCTTCATCCCATATAGCAGCTGGTTTGTCATACCAAAGCCTGAGGTGTTCGTCGTAGGTTTGGGATAAGACTTTTGAGGCCGTTAAAATTAAAATCGATACTGAAAATAGGCTGATGGGAAGAATCTTGGCTTTGGAGATCATCTACGGTTACGTTAAGAAACAGGGTACAGAATCATGGGGAAATTCCTGAATTCGACAGGCCTTCCCCAGATACCACACCAAATATTGGCTTTCAGATTTGAATATACAACAGCAAAAACGACCTCACTAAGATCCATTGAGAAAATCCGCATGGCTCAGGTGGTTCTTGCTGAAAAAACACAATCGATGCTATTCGACTTCGTCGGCGGGCATAAGGCTAACATTCGAAATGGCAATTCCTTCAGCTCCGAGCGTTCCTTCCCAGCTTCCGGCTTTGATGACGAGGTAATGGGTCCCCCCGGTTTCGAAAGTAACGATGCCGTCACTTTCACCATCTCCCGCACAGCCTATTTCAACGATGTTTCCATCAAAAGGCTCCGCACCACATTCTGCCCAAGTATTCATGCTGAACAGGTTGTTGGCCCCGTAATCGTCACCTTCTTCCGGTTCCTCGTCACTCAGGTGAAATTCAAGCCATGCCTGATGCATGCCGCCACCCCTTACGTCTGCGGAAAACACATACTCTTTTCTGGCTTCCACTTCTATGGCTTGCCAGATGACAATATTGGTATCCACGATTTCTACGCCGTTGGAGAGCACCAGTGTTCCATTTGCGAATTCCACATCAGTGAGAATATCGTATCCAGCACTATAAACTGTCCACGCGTCTTCATCTTCAAAGTTGCCATCGTTAACCCGTTCTCCCTGGAGACTTGGGTCGATGACCTCTATTTCCCTGCGGATTTCCTGCCCAGTACCTTGGCCCTGTACGGCAAGGGTAACGGTGTAAATCCCGCCGCCCGGATAAGTATGGGAGGGGGAATCCTCAGTGGAAAAGTCAGAACCATCCCCAAATTGCCAATAAGATGCGTGATAGTTTTGGGAAGAATTGGTAAAATGGATGAGCATGGGGTCGTTTTCATCTGCTTCATAAGTGAAGTCGGCCTCTGATGCAGGTCCCGTCTCCGTTTCCTCACATGCCGTCACGACAAGTATGAAGCCAAGGCAGGTGAAGACCTTGGAAATAAGTAATAGGTACTTCCTCATATTTTTCTTTATTTGGTTATACTTTGGGATAGATTGAACCCTAAAACTAAACAAAGAAAGGGAATCAACTTTCCCTTACCTTTCTGTACTTACCTGTACCTTCCTGTAAGACGGGTAGGCTCAGGAAACTTATGTTGACAAACTGCTTTATGTTTGGATTTGGGTTTATTAATAGATTGATTGGTTTAATAGGGCGGCGGAGACAGTCGCCTTATTTTTCCTTGGCCCATTTCACCGGTTTAAACCTCGCCCCTCTGCATACTTAATCAAATGTTCCCTATGAATGACCGTGCCAAAATTGTAAGAGATTTAAAAAACTTGCCGCATTGGTGGCTTCGTCTCCCCGGCATGCTCGCGGTTGCGCTGATGATTTTTAATTGAAAATATTGTTTTCATTCAAGACCTTTAAGGCCTCCAGTTTGTAGTTGCGGCCGATGGGGATTTCCATTGTCCCCACTTTAACCGAATGGACCGTATAGGCGTTTACCCGGTCCAGGGCAATGATAAATGACCGGTGAATACGTAAAAATTTGTCTGCCGGTAATTTCTCTTCCAAGTAGCTGATTCTTTGATAGGAAATGATCTGTTTGTCTATAGTTTTGACCCTGACATAATCTTTCATGCTTTCTATGTAGAGGATATCTTTGAGATAAACCTTTACCATTTCCCTGTCTTCTTTAAAATAAATATAGGGATGCTTACTGGATGGATTAACCGTGGTGGGGGTGTGGAGCGCACGCTGGGAGGGGCCAAATTCGTACACTTTACTCAGGCTTCTCAAAAACCGTTCAAAAAGTATCGGCTTTAGCAGGTAGTCGATGACATCAAGGTTATAGGCTTCAAAAGCAAATTCCCTGTAAGCGGTAGTGAGGATAACTTTCGGCGGCTTGCTCAGGGATCGTAGAAAGTCCAACCCGGATACCTTGGGCATTTCTATATCCAAAAATATGAGGTCAACCGGCACGGTATGAACGGTTTCAAAGGCCTCTACGGCATTGGCGCAGCTTTTTACCAGGATCAGGCCATCTACCCGTTGGATATAGCCCTCAATCAGCTGACGGGCAAGCGGTTCATCATCTACGACTATACATTTCATCTCTAGGTGCGTTTTTAATGGCCCGGCTGAACCGGTTGATTATCCTGATTTCTTTTCAGGGGATGCCTTATGCCGTTCAGGTGGCAAGTGTATTGGGCACCTCCCGGGCCGAAGGGCTGTTAGGTTGGTCGCTTTGGTTTAATTTTATCTTTAATATGACCATATAGGTGGTTTCCTCATCAAAGATCCTGAAACTGTAAAGATTGGGATAAAGCAGTTTCAGCCTCCGTTTTACATTGGCCAGTCCGATGCCCGACGGTTTAGGTGTTTTATTGTTTTCGAGGTTTTTGCTGTTTTCCACTTTTACGGTAAGTTCCCCATTTTCAACCTGAATAAGGATATGAATCCATCCCGTCGACAGTTGCTTGCTCAAACCATGTTTGAAGCTGTTTTCCACAAAAGGAAGGATGAGCAAAGGGGCCAGATGGATATCCTTGGTATCGCCCTTCACCTCCAAGGAAATGTCAATGGACGGGTTATACCTGATTTTCTCCAAAGAAATGTAATTTTGGATATATTGTATTTCTTTTTCCAAGGATACCCGCTTGCGGTTGCTTTCGTAAAGCATATAATTCATCAGTTCCGATAATTTGTATACGACTTCCGGGGCATCATCCGATTTGTTCAAAGTAAGGGCATACAGGTTGTTGAGCGTGTTGAACAAAAAATGGGGATTAATCTGGGATTTAAGCAACTTCAGCTCTGACTCCAACTTTTCTTTTTCCAGTTTCTGCGCCGTTTGTTGCAGCTCTTGGGTGGTTTGCTGATAATTGTACCAATGCTTGATGACATGAAAGATAGCCAGAATGGCCACCGGGGAGTAGACATTAAAGACGGCAATCAGCACTTTTGGGAAAAACAGCAGCGGAGCCGCAGTGGCTTCCGGCAGATAGATGGGGTAAATGACATAAAAAGCCACCAATCTCATCAGGATGCCAAAGGTGGCCATGGAAAGCAATAACACGTTGAGAAACAGGGCATATTTTTTCCTGATCAACAATCGATCTATAAGAATGTATAAGGTAAAATAAGCGGCCAGTATCTTTATGGGAAGCTCTATGAATGACGTGACTATCCTTTGGCTGTAAGCACCGTCCACCATGCCCCATACCAAGCCCTCATATACCACAAAGAGGGTCCAAAAAATCACATACCTGACCCTTCTTTGCTGAAGCCAGCCTGGAATCCTGTAAGGGAATGCCAAATCATTTTGCATGCTTTATTTCTGTGTATTTGTAAGCCCTTAATTTATAGAATTTTATACCGTAATACCATTTTTTTAGACAAATAACAGCTTATGGCCACAAACGACAGCAAATCCCTCCTAAGACCCTTTGGAGTGGCCGGAGAGCTATATGTCCAAACGCCTGACCAGCAGGGCTAAAATGCCTGAAACACGTATGGAAAGCCTTTTTATTTGAGATAAAAACTCAAATGATCATGAAGAAGGTTTTGCTTATCCTGTTGTTTTTTCCGTTGGTAGAAAGTCCGGCACATGCGCTTTTCGAAGGAGATTCCGCAAAGCGGGCTGCCATAGGAGGCCCTGATTATCCATATCCTGAAATTTCGGGAGTACAGGTACAAAACAACACGGACTATGATATTGAGGAACTGGTAGCCTGGTTTTGCAACCGTATCGGCCTCCGGGATGTTTTTATCAGGGTCAGCTATCTCAGAGAGGTGCCCGGGTACGATGGCATGGTGGTCATGCACCATCCCAAAATTTATTTTATCAGAATAAGGAAAGACATCAATAATTACCGGTGGGTATGCCTGCACGAATTGATTCATGTCAAGCAATACGTATCCGGTGACCTATCGGTGCTGGGCAGGTCTGTAGTAAGTTACAAGGGAAAACGGATCAATCTGGATGAAGTGGATTATAAGCACAGACATTACGAACATGAAGCCCAATGGGAAACGGTGGCTTTTTGGAAGAAATTCATGAGATACAAGCGGGACAATGGTGACGTGGAAGGATAGGTTTATTTTACTCTTTCCAATCGGATTTACCCGCAAAATGCGGGAGGGAGGCAGATTTTGACCGGTATGCCTTCCGGCTTGCAATCATGAAATAAAAGTGAATTCTTGACCAAGGATTTCCGGGAAAAGGGAATAATAATCTATTCCCTTTTCCCGGTTTAATCATTCCCCAAAAGACCAATCGGTGAATCTAACCCAAAGCCAAGGCCATTTCCCCATTTGCTATTTTATCAAAGCTCTCCCCATCCAAAAGGTCATGAATGCTCCTGATGATGTGATCCGGCCCATAGGCGTAGTGTTCCAGGTCATCCATTTTGGTGGAGCCGGTCAAAGTAAGCACGGTCTTGAATCCCATCTGCACGCCTCCCAGGATATCGGTTTCCATGGTATCCCCTATCATGATGGTGTTGAACGAACGGGTGCTTAATTCTGCCTTGGCCAGCCGCATCATCACTGGGCTGGGCTTTCCTGCGCTGAATGCCTTTTTGCCTGTGGCCAACTCGATCATGGAGACAAAAGCCCCACATCCGGACCGGATCGAATCGTTTGAACTGGGGCAATAGGGATCCAGGTTGGTGGCAATGAGCTTTGCCCCTTTCAGGACCATGTTGATTGCCTTGTCCACGGACTCAAGCATGATCGTCCTGCCTTCCCCGATGACCACGAAGTCCGGATCATCGTCCACAATGGAATAACCGTTTTGGTGCAGAGCGGTCAATAATCCGCCCTCACCGATCACATAGGCCGTGCCACCGGGTTTTTGCGAGGCCAAGTAACGGGCTGTGGCTATGGCGCAGGTGAAAATGTGTTTTTCCTCCACCTCTATACCCATGCGCTTGAGCTTGGCCACCACATCCCGGCAGTTTCTCTGGCTGTTGTTGGTCAGGAACAAGAAGGGATAATCTTCCCTTAAAAGCATCTGGATGAATTCCCTGGCACCGGCTATCAGCTCGCCGCCACGGTAGATCACCCCGTCCATATCAATAAGAAATCCTATATTTTTTTTCATGGTAGTTGCTGTTTAAAATTCTCAATTCAAAAATATGTATTCGCAAGTTAAATGACAAATTTATTGAATATAAATTAACAATATATTTATTTTATTAAATATTAGTTAAAATTATACTTGTTTTGTTAAATTAAACATAATTCCATTTTTTGGGTATTTATTTCCAAAAACCCCATAGAACAGGAAGGTTGTTTGCGCTTTAACCGGTACTTTGAGCATCCCATGTCCAAGGTAAATTATCTTTTTTATTGTATGCTATGTACTGTATTTCCAGTGGCTGTTGTGGCGCAGGACTTGGCTTTTTATAATCCCGTCTGGGAAAGCCCCAGTCAAAATGCCTCCGAATCTTTACCCTTGGGGGGAGGGGACATCGGAATGAATGTTTGGGTGGAGGACGGAGCGGTTTATTTTTATTTTTCCAGAAGCGGGACTTTTGATGAACACAATACGCTCCTGAAACTGGGAAGGGTCAGGCTGGAACTGGATCCCAACCCGTTTATAAACCCGGAAACTTTCCGCCAGGAACTGCTGCTTCGGGAAAGCACGGTTAAAATCACCGGCCACAATGAGGGCCAAAAGGCTGAAATCGAAATATGGGCAGATGTCTATCAGCCCATTATCCACGTGGAGGTTGATAGTGACAGTCCCATGGAACTGACAGCCGTGTATGAAAGCTGGAGACACAAGGACCGCCCGGTAAAAGGAAAAGCCAACCAGGCGAATTCTTATAAATGGGCACCCCAGGGTGAAGTCATTGCCCGCGCTGACCATATTGGCTTTGAAGAGAACGGGGTACTTTTTTATCATAATAACCCCGAAAAGACAGTGTTTGATGTGGTGGCGGAACAACAGCAGCTCGACGCCGTCAAAGATGAAATGTTCAACCCATTAGCTTATCTTAAATTTGGAGGATGGATGGGTGGAACGGATATGATACCAGCTGGCAATACGGATGGCACCTATCAGGATACCGATTATAAAGGTTGGAAAATCCGCAGCAAGCAGGCAAACACCAGCCAGCACCTTGGAATTTTCCTGCATACGGAACAAACGCAGGAGATCGAAAGGTGGCAGGACGGTCTTTGGCCGCTTATAAACCTGGAACCCGACTTAGTGGAGAAGTCAAAAGAACTTTCAAGGGAATGGTGGAGAAATTTTTGGGATAGAAGCTACCTCATCACAGACCCTTCCCGTACTCATGCCAACGACAGCATTTGGGCAGCGGGGAGGAATTACCAGCTTTTCCGGTACATGCTGGGCTGCAATGCTTACGGCACTTATCCCACCAAGTTCAACGGCGGCCTGTTTACCGTGGATCCGGTTTATACGGATAGCACCCTGCGGTTCACCCCGGATCACCGGAACTGGGGAGGGGGTACCACGACGGCCATGAACCAGCGGCTGGTACATTTTCCCATGTTGAAAACAGGGGATTTTGAGATGCTCAAGCCACAGTTTGATTTCTATCTCCGTTTGTTGAAAACCGCCGAACTCCGAACAAAAACCTACTGGGATCATGAAGGGGCTGTGTTTTCGGAGCAACTGGAGAATTTCGGCTTGCCCAATCCCGCGGAATACAGTTGGAACAGGCCGGAGCATTTTGACCCCGGCGTGGAATACAACGCCTGGCTGGAATACCAATGGGATACGGTGCTGGAATTTTGCCTGATGATGTTGGAGGTAGACAGGTATACCGGAGAAGATATCCGGGCATATATTCCCTTTGTCGAGAGCTGTCTCAGGTTTTTTGACGAGCATTATCAGTACCGGGCCAGGCGGCGGGGCACCAAATCACTAGACGAAAACGGCCATTTGGTTATCTACCCCGGTACGGCCAATGAAACCTACAAAATGGCTTATAATGCCAATACCACCATCTCCGCACTTAAAACCATAACATCCAGGCTTCTGGAGCTTCCTGATGGATACCTTGATGGGGATCAGGTGAAGCATTGGGAAGGATTTCTGAGGCGTTTGCCACCTCTGAATTTACGGGAAATCGAAGGCAAAACCATGCTCGCCCCGGCCAAACTTTGGGAAAGAGTCAACAACACGGAAACCCCTCAGCTTTATCCGGTATATCCCTGGGGGATTTATGGATTGGGCAGGCCCGGCTTGGATTTGGCCCTCAATACCTGGTATCATGATCCTGATGCCCTGAAGTTCCGGAGCCATGTAGGCTGGAAGCAGGACAACATCTTCGCAGCCCGCCTTGGGCTTACGGAACAGGCCGCTGCTTTCACATTGAAAAAGCTAGCGGATTCCGGGAGGCGTTTCCCGGCATTCTGGGGCCCGGGATTCGATTGGGTACCTGACCATAACTGGGGAGGAGCGGGAATGATCGGCTTGCAGGAAATGCTGATGCAGACCCATGGCAGGAAGATCTTACTTTTTCCCGCCTGGCCAAAAGATTGGGACGTACGGTTCAGACTGCACGCTCCCTACCAGACCATCGTAGAAGGAGAACTGAAGGGCGGCAGCATCAAAAACCTGAAGATAACCCCCGGTTCCCGTAAAGACGATGTGATAAATCTGCTGGGAATGGATATCGACGAAAAAAAGAAATTAAGACTTGATTCAAAACCATCCGTTGAAAAATAAAACAAAACCAATGCGTATATTCAGTAAATCCCTAACCCGTTTCATTTGGCTGTTCCTTTTGTTATCAACAGGCAATGCCCTTGCACAGGTAAAGGCTTTGGTCAATACCACCGAAAGCCCCCATAGCCAACTTCGAAGTGTCAACCTTCAGGATGTGGTATGGACGGAGGGCTTTTGGGGTGACCGGTTTGAGGTAATAAAAGAGAAGACGGTTCCCTTCATGTGGGAATTGTACCATGATGCGGAAACCACGCATTCTTTCAGGAATTTTGAGATAGCAGCGGGCCAGCACAAAGGGAGGCACAAAGGTCCATCTTTCCACGATGGGGATTTTTATAAGGTATTGGAAGCCATGGCTTCGTTGTATGCGGTTACCGGAGACCCCAAGCTGGACCTGGAAATGGACCAGGCGATTGACCTGATCCGGATGGCCCAAAGGGCGGATGGCTATTTGCATACGCCGGTGTTGATCGAAGAAAAGTGGGGGACACTGGGAGAAGAATTGGTACAGAAACAGTTGAGTTTCGAAAAGTACAATATGGGCCACCTGATGACGGCCGCCTGTGTACATTATAGGGCCACTGGGAAGGACAATTTTTTAAACGTGGCCAAAGGCGTAGCGGATTTTCTTTACGATTTCTATCAGAACGCCTCTCCGGAGCTGGCCAGGAATGCGATTTGCCCCTCCCATTACATGGGTATTACGGAAATGTACCGTACTTTGAAAGACCCCAGATACCTGGAACTGGCCCAGAATCTCATTGACATCAGGGGCGTGACCGAGGATGGCACGGATGACAATCAGGACAGGGTTCCCTTTCGGCAACAAAAAGAGGCCATGGGCCATGCGGTGAGGGCCAACTACTTGTATGCAGGGGTGGCTGACCTGTATGCAGAAACCGGAGAGGATATCCTCTTTGAAAACCTGCAATCGATCTGGGAAGACGTAGTCTACCGCAAAATGTACGTGAACGGAGGCTGCGGGGCATTGTATGATGGTGTTTCGCCGGATGGCACCTCTTATAATCCTGTAGAGGTGCAAAAGACCCACCAGGCTTATGGCAAGCCTTTCCAGCTCCCGAATGCCGCCGCCCACAATGAAACCTGCGCCAATATTGGGAACGTGCTCTGGAACTGGCGCATGCTGCAGGTAACCCAGGACGCCAAGTATGCGGATGTCATGGAACTGAATTTCTACAACAGCATCCTTTCCGGCATCAGTCTGGAAGGCAACCGGTTTTTCTATACCAATCCGCTTAGTGCCAAGGATGACCTGCCCTATCAACTGCGGTGGCCCAATGTCCGGGAAAATTACATCTCCAAATCCAACTGCTGCCCCCCCAATGTGGCCCGGACGCTGGCCCAAGTAAGCAATTATGCCTACAGCCTTTCCGAAAACGGAGTCTACGTCAATTTGTACGGGGGTAATCGCCTTCAAACCCAGTTGGGGGAAGGCGGGGACTTGGAACTGGAGCAAAAAACGGCTTACCCCTGGGATGAAACCATCACCCTAAGTTTCCAAAAGGCACCGGAAAGGGCCTTTTCCCTCTATCTGAGGGTCCCGGAATGGTGCGAGGATGCCCTACTGGAAATCAACGGGGAAGCACAGACAGATCTTTCCCTGCGGTCGGGGAACTACGCAGAAATCCACCGTCCCTGGAAAAAAGGTGATGAAGTGAAATTGGTACTCCGCATGCCCGTCAAGTACCTGGAGGCCCACCCCTTGGTGGAGCAAACCAGAAATCAGGTCGCAGTGAAAAGGGGGCCATTGGTGTATTGTGTGGAATCCATGGACCTGCCCGAGGGCAAGAGCATCGATGATGTGATCATCAACCCCAGCCGGGAATTTCAAGCCGAGTGGGTGGAAATTGATGGGACAAAACTGATGTCCCTGACAGGACAGGCCCTGTACAAAGACCGTGGCAACTGGGAAAAGCAGCTTTACCGGCCTTTGGGTGCAGAAAAAATGGAAACCGCTCCTATAAGACTGATTCCCTATTTTGCCTGGGCCAACAGGGGAGCAAGCGAAATGGCCGTATGGATGCCTTTTGATAGGTAGATCAAGTTGTTTCAATTATTTTTGAAAATGATAGGTAGTTATACACATAAATAAAAAATCATTGGACTACAAATGATGCTTGAAAAGCCCCAAACAAAATGATAAACCAAATACCCACCTTAGGCATTGCCAATAACCTTGTGTGTTGGATGTTGTTATTCAGCATCTTGCCTGTATGCGTCTATGGCCAGAACCCATCTGAAAAAAGACGGGTTCTGGTACTTACCGATATCGAAAATGAACCCGACGACGCCCAATCCTTGGTACGCTTCCTTACTTATGCCAACCATTGGGATGTGGAGGGGCTGGTCGCCACCACATCCATCCATCAGAAAGAACAGCTGGCTACCTGGCGTATCCGCGAAATCGTGGAGGCCTATGGCAAGGTCAGAGAGAACCTGTTGCTACACGAGGAGGGCTATCCGGAAACAGCAGATCTTTTGGATAATGTAAAGGAAGGTTTTCCCGATTTTGGCATGCGGGCTGTCGGTGAAGGCAAAGATTCAGAAGGTTCAGAGTGGATCATCCGGCAGGTGGATGCCGATGACAGGCCGCTTTGGGTTTTGGTATGGGGAGGGCCAAATTGCCTCGCACAGGCACTTTGGAAGGTGAAAATGACCCGCTCCCCAAAGGAACTGGAAACATTTGTGGCCAAGTTGAGGGTATATACCATTTCCGACCAGGATGATTCCGGACCCTGGCTGAGAAAGACTTTTCCGGATTTATTTTACATTGCAAGCCCGGGCACTCATGACCGTTATGCCTACCATTATGCCACCTGGACCGGCATCAGCGGGGACTATTTCCATGGCAGGTTTTCCGGGGCGGACTTCAGTATCGTGGACAACCCCTGGCTGGACGAACATATCAGAAGCAAAGGTCCCTTGGGGGCGGAATACCCGCAAACCACCTTTTTGATGGAAGGGGATTCTCCTTCTTTTCTTTTCCTGATAGAAAACGGGCTTAGCGATCCCGAAAATCCCCACTATGGAAGCTGGGGAGGCAGGTATGAATACTACACCCCACGGCTGCAAAAGCATTTTTATGGCCCCGAACCCCGGCCTTTTTGGACCAATGCCGAAGATGAAGTATTGGGTACAGACGGGCGCTTTCAGACCAGCAACAAAGCCACGATCTGGCGTTGGCGGGAAGCCTATCAGAATGATTTTGCTGCCCGGATGGATTGGACGGTGAAGCCATATGAAGAAGCCAACCACCCTCCGGTTGCCCGGCTAGGGCATGCTGCTGAACTGGATGTGAAAAGCGGGGAAAGGGTAAAGCTCAGTGCCAAAGGTTCTTCCGATCCCGACGGGGATGAATTGGATTATGAATGGATTTCTTACCGGGAAGCCGGCACTTATGCCTACAAAACGCTTGTTGAAATTTCGGATAAGGACAAAGAAGAGGCGACTTTTGTGGCTCCCCCTGTTACCGAACCGGAAACAGTACACATCATCCTTGCGGTCACCGATCGCGGCACGCCCGCCCTGACCCGGTACCAACGGGTGATCGTCAATGTTTTCCCTTGATCAGGTAAGGTTATGAAGCACTGGACAGTTTTATTGATAATGGGTTTGCTGTGGTCAGGCCTGGTAAGTGCCCAGCAAAAGCCCAGGGTGATCGTCAGTTCCGATATAGGGGGCACCGATGATGATGATTTCCAATCCATGATTCATTACTTGATGTATGCGGATAAATTCCAAACAGAAGGACTGATTGCCTCTCCTTATGGACCGGGAAGAAAAGCGGACATCCTGCATGTTATAGATTTGTACGAACAGGACTACTGGAAGCTAAAAGCCCGGAAGGATGATTTTCCCTCTCCGGAGGACTTGCGGTCGGTGACCAGGCAAGGCGCGACGGAACGGGCTCCGCTGAAAGGTTGGGACAAGCCAACTGAAGGATCGGAATGGATTATCCGATGCGCACGGAAAAAAAGTAACCAGCCACTTTGGGTGTTGGTATGGGGAGGTTTGGAGGACGTGGCGCAGGCCCTTCATGATGCGCCGGATATAGCCGGCAGGCTCAGGTTATACTGGATTGCCGGACCCAACAAGAAATGGGGCGCGGATGCCTATCATTATATGGCCACACATTTCCCGGATCTGTGGCTCATCGAGGCCAATGCCACTTACAGAGGGTGGTTTGTGGATGACGGTTCGGACAAAAACACCCATGTGAAAAACTTCTATGATGTCCATATCAAAGGCAGGGGTGCCATGGGAAAAGATTTTGTGAATTATTATGAAGGAGTGATCAAAATGGGAGATACGCCTTCCGTCGCCTACTTGCTACATGGCGACCCTGAAAATCCCGAGGGGGAGAGTTGGGGTGGAAGCTTCGTGCCCCTCAGGCACAGTTCCCGCAGGACATTTGAAAGACCTACCACCCTGAATGACACAGTTCCCGTGTTTGCTTTGGTGGAATGGAAATTCCAGGGACCGGAGACGGAACCGGACAGCGATGAACCCAGCTTGATGCTTGAAATCGACGGTCAGCAGTTTGAGGGATATTATGAAGGAGAGGGCCAATACAAGGTACGTTTTGTGCCCAAATCAACTGGCAGTTGGACTTATCAGGTGATCAGTAAAATAAAGGAGTTGGATGGGCAGACAGGAGCTTTTGTTGCCGTGGACCCTTGGCCGGGGACTTTGCATCCCCGGGACTTCAGTCCGCTGACCGGGTGGTGGGGCGATGATCCCAGTCCCGAGAACTTCGAAGGACCTCATCAAGGGGCAAGGACCATTTTCCGGCACCAACAGGATTTTCTTTTGGATTGGGCGGAAAGATGGCGTTGGTTGGAGTGAGGGATTTATCACAGTTGTTGGGTTTTACATTACCACATTTAATAATTGTTTTTGAGTATTATGTAAAAAAATGCCGTAGTTCGAGGTGTTGGTTAATTGAATATTATTCTTTAGTTTCAGAAAATACTGTAAGATATCCGTTGATAAGAAATCTCTTTTGCAATTTATAATTTAGGATAACTTGTTTGCCAAGGCAAAATGTGCAGGAAATTAGTTTTGTCCCCGACACCACGGGAAGGTTGGTGGGCAAATACTCTTAAATTTGTTGCCTGACATTATCATCCCTGGATCACGATCATATGGTTAATCAGCGTGTAAAATTTTTGGCAGGACTGCTGTTATTGGCAGGATGGACATCTTGCAAGGAGCGGCATCAGGAAGTTGACACGCGGTTTATAGAAACCCTGCCCACCCTGGACATGGTGGGGGCAGCCCATATGCCGGAACACATTGCTCCCGTGGAGGCTCCTTTCGTCATGCCGGAATTTAAAAAACCCACCTTTCCCAACTTGGTGATCAATATTGCCGAAAGCGGCGCCAAGCAAGGGGAGATGGTTACGGCCATCATCCAGCAGGCCATTGATGAAACCAGCGCTCAAGGCGGCGGAAAGGTGGTGATCCCGGCCGGCCAGTGGAAATCCGGGAGGATCACGTTAAAAAGCAACGTGAACCTGCATATTGAGCAGGGAGCCGAACTCCGCTTTAGCGGCGAGCTGGAAGATTACCGCCCTGCGGTTTTCACCAGGCACGAGGGGGTGGAGGTCATGTCCCTTGGGGCCTGTATTTATGCCTACCGGGCAGACAATATCGCCATTACCGGCAAAGGCACTCTTTTTGGCCCGGAAGCCGGCCCGGTTAAAAACCAGATGATGACCGAGGATGTGGTGGAGAATTTTGTACCGGTGGATAAGCCCGTGGAGGAAAGGATTTACGAAGGGCATGACGGCGAATCCATATTCCTTCCCATGTTCATTTCCCCTACGGAATCCACGAATGTATATATTGAAGGCATTACACTGGAGCAGACAGCCTTTTGGAACATTGTGCCCGTCTACTGTGACGGGGTCATTATCCGCGGCGTCACCGTGAATTCCGTGGGAATTCCCAGGGGCGATGGCATCGATATCGAATCCTCCAGAAACGTATTGATAGAATATTCCACGCTGAACAATGGAGACGACTGCTTCACCATGAAATCCGGCCGGGGTGATGACGGTATCCGGGTCAACCGGCCGACGGAGAATGTGGTGGTGCGCCATTGCCTGGCCAAGGAAGGGCATGGCGGCATCACGGTGGGCAGCGAGACGGCAGGTTGGGTTCACAATTTATATGTGCATGATTGTGTGTTTGACAATACCGGCGTCGGCATCCGTTTCAAAACCCGGAGGCCCCGTGGGGGTGGGGGCGACAACCTGATCTACGAAAGGATCAGGATGAATCTCCGCCATACGGCATTTAGGTGGGACATGCTGGGCAGCGAGATGTATGTGGGCGATCTGGCCAAAAGAACGCCTCCCCGCGAAAAAGATGCGCTGACACCCGAATTCAAAAACATCCATGCAAAAGATATCCTTGTGGAGAATGCCTCGGCTTTTATCAATGTGACAGGTATCCCTGAATCCCCCATGAGGAATTTTAGCCTGGAAAATGCCGTGGTGAACAGTGAAAGGCTTTTTACTGCCCATGACGCCAGGGAGATGCTGCTGAGAAACATCAGGATTTCCTCACCCGACACCGTCCTGCATTTTCTGGACAGCAAAGACATCCGGTTCGAAAACGTGCATTTTGATGTTCCCGGAGAAAAGATTTATACCGAAATGGCAGGGGAGGCCACGGAGAATATCCGGTTTGTCCGGACACTGCCTGAAAAGCCTGAGGAAGAGGGTTAACGAATTGACTCCGGCACCTGATCCTTTCTAAAA
The DNA here is from genome assembly GCF_042652345.1 of Negadavirga shengliensis. Lineage (NCBI taxonomy): Bacteria > Pseudomonadati > Bacteroidota > Cytophagia > Cytophagales > Cyclobacteriaceae > Negadavirga > Negadavirga shengliensis. Next base: position 82,828 of record NZ_JBHSJJ010000013.1, on the reverse strand, counting down.
GATAGGGTGGTCGTATGAAGTATCGTTGAAACAAAGGAAACGAAAGATTTCTTCCTTTCAAAAACGGTTGTTTCGGCGAAGCTGTTCCTTTGCGGAGCATAAAGAAGACCGAGGATTATGAGGAAAGACCTTCTTTCCATTTGATGAGCCAAAAAAATAAATATTCCATGAATTACAATAGTAAAAGCAACAATAGGATACTTTTCATTTTGACCTTGCTGCCAGGGATGCTGATGGCTTTTATTAGTCAACAAGGGGAAAAGGTACCCTGGAAACGGGTGCTGGACCAGCCACAGGAATGGTATGGCAGTGGGGAGGCCGTTCGGATAGGTGACAACATGCTGCTGCATCAAAAGGATAACGGCGGATGGTATAAGAACATTGACATGTCCGTGAACCTGACAGAGGAGGGAAGGAAGGCGTTGAAAGACGCACAATCTGAAACTATTGGTACTACCATAGACAATGACGCCACTTTTATCCAGACGGAATTTCTTGCCAAAGTATATGGGGAGACCGGGCAGGCCCGCTTTGGGGAAGCGGTACTGAAAGCCCTGGATTATATCATGGAGGCCCAATATGACAACGGAGGTTGGCCGCAGTATTATCCCATCAGAGAAGGCTACTACGAACACATTACTTTTAACGACGGGGCGATGATACAGGCCATGGAACTGCTCCGGGATGTGGCAAAAGGAAAACAGCCTTATGATTTTGTGGATGCTGCGAGAAAGGAAAGGGCCCAGCATGCCATAGGTAAGGGGCTGGAAATGATTCTGGCTGCTCAAATCGAAGTGGATGGACAACTTACCGCCTGGTGTGCACAGCATAATAAGGATGATCTGCGTCCTGCGAAAGGCCGGGCCTATGAATTGCCCTCCATCAGCGGTGGGGAAAGCGTGGGAATCGTAAGATATCTGATGTCCCTTGAAAACCCTGATGATGAGGTGATCCGCGCCATTGAAAGTGCGGTAGCCTGGTTTGAAGAGGTGAAACTGGAAGGAATCAAGGTAGAGCGCAAAGAGGATCCCTCACTGCCCAGAGGCTATGACCGGGTGGTAGTGGAAGATGAAAACGCAGGGCCGCTTTGGGCGCGGTTTTATGAAATAGGTACCAACAAACCTATGTTTGTTGGCCGGGATGGGGTGGTCAGGTACCGGCTTGCTGAGATAGAACACGAAAGAAGGGTAGGATACAGTTACCTTGGTCCTTATGCCGAATCGTTATTGGAGAAGGAATATCCGGAATGGAGAATCAGTAGAGGAAATTAGTTTTGGACATTTTTTCACTCCAACTCCATGCGGTATCCCCCAAAGGAACGCAGGTTATACGTAAATGTCAGCATCACAAACTGCCGCAAGACCTGGGTCCTCACGTCTTCCACATATACATCCGTCACATTCCGGTCAATACTGAGGTTCTGGTTGAAAAGGTCAAAAACGGTGAGTTTGAATTCGGCTTTACGGCTTGGAGGAATGCGATACCCCACATCCAGATTGACCAGGTAGATGGACTGGTCGAAATCCTCGCCCAAGCCCCGGTATAGCTGATGGTTAGCATTGGTGCTGATAAAAAGGCCTCCTACAAAATTCCAAAAAAGGTCCAAGCGGGTTTGCTGGGTATAATAATCCTGGTTGAGGTTTTCCTGAAGGCTGCTCCTGACGACATTATAATTTCCCCTCATGGAGAAGTTGAAATCCAAATGTTCGCTAATGTTGCTGCTCAGCACAAAACCCTGGCCGATGCTGGTATTCCTGTTGAAATTGGTCTGCTCATTGATCCGGCCGGGGCGGTTATTGATATTGAAGCGGGTATGGAGGTTCAGGTTACTGCTCATGAACTGAAGGGGGAAACCCCAGGAGACAAAAGTCCGGAAATTCCAGAAATTGTCCAGGTTAACGGGCCTGGTATATTGGCCGCCCTGGTTCAGGAGTACCGACCCCTGGATCAGCGTGTCCAGGGAGGCGATAAAGGTTTCGTTACCGATAAAATCCTGAGTGACCATGGCATTGGCATAGATCATAAATGACCTGGAGGTCTCCGGGTTGATTTTCCGGTACCGGGCAAAGGCCCTGTGTGTGAATTCCTGGTTCAGTTCCGCGTTTCCATTGGACAACTGGATCGGATTGGAATTGTCGATCACATCCTGCAATTGCCGGATAGAGGGGGCATTGGTAAAGGTACGGTAATCCACACGCAGGTTACTTTCGCGGTTAAACCGGAAATCCATTCTCAGCCTGGGGAGGATATTGGTAAAATCCCGCCGGATATTTTCAAAGCCCGGAAAAATCCGGTCGCTGTCGATGGTTGCGGTCTGGTACCTCAGGTTGGCATACATTCTGAAGATTCCTTTTCGGAGCCGGTAGCCCAATCCCGCCCTTTGGGTAAGATAGGTGTTTTCAAATTGGTTGGAAAGGGTGCTGTCCAATCTGCCGACACCGGTTTCCTGTTCCTGCCGCAGCACTTCCTGCAGGGTATTGGAGATATTGTTGGCTATCTGGTAGTCTGCCCGTAATACGGAACTTTCCCCGAGAGGCTCAGTATAGGTAAACCGTACATTGTAATTGAACCCGTCTGAAGCGGTAGTGCTGTTTTGGATCAGGCTGTCTGTCAGATCGGTCTGAAAGTTTCGGTTGACGGCGGTGAGATCAGAAATGCCTTCGTTGTCATTATACCTTGTAACTACGCGGGTAGAAAAATTCCGGCCTGTTTTCTTGAAATTATAGCGGTAGACCATAAAGTTCCGGAAACTTAATGCCTGTCTTTCGGAATCCGTCGTGTTATTGGTTTCACTGATGGGGGTGTTCATATCGAACAGGTTGGCAGCAGTAAGCTGGTTGGTGGCTCTGTTTTTTTCATAGCCGAGACTGGGTCTGATGATCAAGGCATGGCGGTCATTGATGTCATAATCAATCCTGAAATTCAACCGGTGGCTTTCGCTGCGGTTCCGGTTGCTTCTATGCTCCTGATACAATTGCAGGCTGTCGTTGGGGAGAACATAGTCCCGGGAGGAATACCGGTTGAGAACATTGTCCCGGTTGTTATAAAGGTAACTCCCGGTCAACTTCAGTTTTTCATCCAGATATTCATCTGAAAAGTTAGCACCTATGGCATTGGTGGTAGTGATGCCGGGCTGGCTTCTGACGGAAAGATCATTGCCGCCTCCCCGTCGGTTATCGGTATTGCCAAAAGCCCCGGAGAGGTCATCCGCTGAGAAATTCTGCTGGTTGATGTTGTTGGATAATCCGATGACGGTGAGCCGCTGGGCTTCCCTGAAAAAATTCATGTGGCCGCCCGCCAGGTAGTTGTTATCCGATCCATAGCCACCAAAGAATTTCCCAAATCTTCCCGCCCGTTTGTCTTCTTTAGTGATGATGTTGATGGTTTTGATGTTTTCTTCGTCGTCAAATCCGGTGAGGATGGCCTCGTCTCCCTGCCGGTCCAGAAACTCTATCCTGTCAATGACTTCTGCGGGGAGATTCCTTAAAGCGGCCGAGGGATTATCTCCAAAAAACGGGCGGCCGTCAACCAAGACCTCTTCGACATCCTCGCCCTGGACCTGGATCGTGCCGTTTTGCAGGACCACACCGGGCATTTTTCTCACCAGATCAAAGGCATCCGCTTCCGGTCTGGTTTTATAGGCATCTGCGTTGAAGGCTACCGTATCGCCCTTTACCTCTCCGGTAATGTGGGGAGCGTCTATTTCAACCGCATCCATCAGCTCACCGTCATTTTCCAGTTCAAAGGTGCCTAGGCGGTTCGTCCGTGGTGCCCTTTTTCTTTTTCGGTAATCCTTGTATCCCATAAAACTGATCTCCACCCAGAACCTGTCTGTATCGGGTTTTTCAACAGAGAAGAGGCCTTCTTCATCGGTAAAGCCGGAACTTAGCGTCTCGCCCTCATTGTCCTTCAAGAAAATATACGCCCCAAAAAGTGGTTCCCGGGTATCCTTGTCTACTATTTTTCCTTCATATTGGGCCATGGCTGATGATCCACATAAACAAAAGGCCAAAAACGGGAATAACGGGAATTTCAAATGCATGGACTTTGGATTAAAGGTAGTTAAAGGATAGTGTTATGGAACAGACTAAGTTCCCATAAATATTAGTTGAAAACCAGATGGGTTATGTCAATGGGGATTTAAATTGTTCAATGGAGCTTATTCCTGCTGTTTTGTAGAGCGTATCTGGGGATTAACTATAAATTCATATTTGTCACAACAGTAGTGCGCTTTCATAAGAATCAGGGAAATGCCAACAACTCCTTGCGAAGAAGGGTTTGTTTACAGGAAGGTACAGGGAGGTTTTTTATGGCATTATAATACCTTTGTTTTTACCTCATATCGTAGTGGGTTTGTTTTGCGGTTATCAGATGTGTTGTAATTTAATTTTAAAAATCATTTGATCTTCAGAAAACCGGTTTTCGATGGGGTAAACATTAAACCCAAATGCCATGACCTATGCCCGATTAGATGACTTGAAGCTGTGGGATTTGATTGTTGCTGGCGACAAGAATGCTTTTGGTTTTATCTTCAAAGCTTACTCCAATGATCTGTTTAAGTATGGTCAAAAGTTCACCAGGGACAAAGCCTGTGTAGAGGATGTTATTCAGGAAGTATACCTTGACCTTTGGCAACGCAGGAAGTCCACGGCGATAAGAAGTTCGATCAAGTTTTACCTTCTTAAATCCTTTAGAAGGGAAATCGTCCGTAGGATTCGGCAAGAGCATAAGTCCGTGGGAGAGGTGGACAGTGATTTTTTAAGGGAGCCGTCCCATCTCGAGCACCTCTTTACCCAGCAAGTGGATGATGAGAACCGCAACAGAATCCTGGCTGCCATTGAGCTGCTTTCGGATCGTCAGCGGGAAGCGGTTTATCTCAAATATTATATGGGGTTGGGGAATGATGAAATTGCCCATTTGATGAACATGACAGTGCCCTCGGCTTATAATTTGGTGTTTAGGGCGTTGAAGTGCCTTAAACAACAGATCAACAATTCAGTCCTGCTTAAGGCCGATATGAAATAGAAGTAGAAAGTGATCACGGTCACCGGACCATCCCGGTTATGACCGCACCGGCTTTTTCATCCGGATATTCCATGCCCAGCAACCGGAATATGGTACGGGCAAGCATGGCAGCATGCCACAGGCCTTCCTGTCTCATTTCGCCCATGGCAGGCGTGTCCGGACCAATGGCCGCCATCCAGATTTCCTTGGCTTCCGGAATAGCCGACCCGTGTCCAATCCAACTGGACTTTTGAGTGCCACGGCCATGATCCGTTGTGATGATCATGGTGGTTTTGTCCCTGTATTGGGGAGTGGACTGAATGTAATCCCACAGCTCCTTCAGATACGCATCAAACTGATGGGCAGAACGGATATATTGGTCGTACCGGTTGCCATGTGCCCAATCATCGGGCTCGCCGTAACCGATAAAAACTATTTTTGGAGCGGATTTTTTGATGGCCTCCATGGCATAGTGATGCGTAAAGGGATCCAGCCTCACCCCCCGCCAAGGGCCTCGGATCTCGTCCTGCAACCGGTTGATCATGGTTTCTTGATCCGTCAAGTCCGGCCCTTCAGCCTTACTGAATCCCGCATTGACTGGAATTCCGCTGCGCGCTGCATTTACAATAAAGGGGAAAACATCCCAGCTGCCAAATGCGAGTACCTTGCCCTGGTAGGCTGGCATCTGGTTGAGGTATTCCAGCAGGGTAATGTTGGGATTGTCGGTTTTTGAGTTGGAATTGATGCGCTCGTCATCAGCAAATCCGCACAATATCTCATTGTAGCCAGGGTACGAAAAAAGCATGGTATTGCTGATATCCACCCGGTTGCCATAAGCGCGGTTGCCGTAAATCTGCCCATCCTGTTTGATGGTGCTCCAAAAAAATGGCAGCAACATTTCTCTCCGTTTCTGCGGGTCAGGGTCCCAGAATTCATCGAGCAGGGAGCCCATATCTTTTACCATGCCCGTATCGTCTACAAAAAGGGAATCGGCGCCTTTAAAAACCTCCTGCCAACGGAGGCCGTCCACGGTGACAAGGAAGATATTCTCGGTATTTGAGGTAGCCTGGGCATGCGTTGCGGTAAGGCAGCCCAACCAAGCAATGGCTAAGAGTATTGTCTGTTTCATGGGTTTATAATTGTCTTTTAATGGTCATAACTTCTCCCGCACCTCAGGTAGGGATTGCCTGCCCCCAATTGGTTTCGGGATACTTGATTCGGGAGAACCACCGCGACAATCATCTTCCTGTGTGCAGAGACTGGTCATGGCGGTTTCATATAGACGGAATTTACGGCTTTTTATCTGATTTTAAACGTCCGGCTTTTGGGAAAGCTTCATTTTTTAGAAAGGGAAAGATGTGGTTGGATTGGCCAAATAAAAAAAGCAGGTCATTGGCGGAAGTTGATCCTACTTTGGCTGATTTTAAAAATAAATCATTTATTGATAATATTTATAACCAAGGAATTAGTTATAAATAATTCAGGAATCAGAAAAATTTTTCCGTTTTGTTGATGAGATTTTTGAGGTGTTCTCCCCTTATCCCAAAAAACAGGGAAAGCATTGCAAAAGAAATTTGACGATATAGACGATTTTTTGGAAGACCCTTCCTTCAGAAACTGGGTTTTTGGAAGAGAGGGTCACCGAAGTCTTTATTGGGACAACTGGGGCAAAAATCATCCTGAAAAAGCTCCTGTCATGTTACAGGCAAAAGAAATACTGCTGCAGATATCCGATCAGGAAGAGGATTGGGATACGGTGAGACAGGATGAGGCTTTCAACGCCCTAAATAAACTTTTGGATGAGGAGATGTCCCCGAGGGAGGAAGCGGGCCTTCAAAAAGGACCTATAGTCTCTGGGCACAGGGGGGATCGCTATTTCATAAGCAGATGGGCGGCAATGATTGCTTTAATCGTGTTCGCAGGCGGAGGATTCCTCTGGTTTGGAAATTTTAACCCAGAGCCTACGAGGGCCGATGGAGAGGAAACATGGATCATACGGCTTGCCGAAAGGGGGCAGAAAAAATTGATCCATTTGCCGGATGGGAGCAGTGTCGCTTTAAACGCGGATACACAGATAAAATACAGCAAGGCTTTTGGCATTTCCAACAGGGAGATTCTTCTTAATGGAGAGGCTTTTTTTGAAGTAGCCAAAGACAGCTTACTTCCTTTCAGGGTGAATAGCGGTGACCTCAGTACCGAAGCGTTGGGCACTTCTTTCAACATCAGGGCTTTTGAGGAAGAATCCCTGGTCCAGGTAAGGCTGATGAGCGGGAAGGTCAGTGTGGAAAACCGGAGAGAGAAAGACGGGCTTTATGACGTCATGTACCTGTCACCTGGGGAGGAAGCGGTGCTCACATCACAGGACTTTAAAAAAGGGAAGTTTGATCCCAGCTCAGCCGCACTTTGGAAAGATGGGATTTTATATTTCGATGAAGTACCTATGGAAGAGGCGCTTGTGACATTGGAAAGATGGTACAATGTGGAAATCACTCCGGTCATTGTACCGGAAGAGATGCTTGTGTCGGGCGAATTCAAAAGAGACAATCTGGACAACGTGCTTAGAAGTCTGGGATACTCTTTTGGATTCAAATACGATATCGATGGTAAACGTGTGACCATTCAATTTTGACGCCTATGAACTAAATGAAAATAGAAAAGCCGATGGAGGGGACCATCGGCTACAGAGCAATCGAAGTTTCTCAGGCTTGTGGATTGCCCTTATCAGTGTCCCCAAAAGTTTATTTCAAGGACCCAAACACCTAAAATTATGAAAAAAATCCTTTACTATCTATACGTGATGGGCAAATACTATCTATATGGATTTATTTTACAGTTGCTCTTTTTGAACATGTTGCTGGCCAGTAACGGCAATGCCCAACAAACCAAAAATTTAAAGGAGGTATTTGTGGACCTCCGCGTGGAAAATGCCTCTTTGTCAGAGGTATTCACTTCTTTGAAGAGCAAAACAGACTTTTCCTTTGTCTTCAACAAAAAAACGGTGGATAACCTGCCCCATGTTTCAATGCAATGGGAACATGCAAGCCTGGAAGAGGTGTTGCTGCAGCTTTCCGCTTCACACAAGCTTTCTTTCCAACAGGTCAATGAAAGGATCAGCGTAAAGCCGTTCGGAGGAACCTCTCTGGTCACAGCAACGGACGTGGCCGATGTGACCGTATCGGGAAGGGTGACCGATGATGAAGGACAACCGCTTCCCGGTGCTACTGTAAAAGTAGATGGCAGCACCAGGGGTACAGCCACGGATACCAACGGTGAATACAAAATAGAAGTGCCAGAAGGGGCCACATTGGTATTTTCCTTTATTGGTTTCGGTTCTAAGTCCGTGGCGGTAGGCAATCAGACAGTCATCAACGTATCCCTGGAACTGGACGACGCCTCCCTGGAGGAAGTAGTGGTAGTCGGTTACGGGGAATTAAAGAAAATCCATCTGACGGGGGCGGTGGAGACCATAGATGTGAGTGAAATGGAGGACCTGCCTACCAACAACCTGGGAGCGGCATTGGCCGGCCGGATTTTGGGCGTAGGGGTGAGCGGGGGGAACACCCGGCCCGGCTCCACCGCTAACCTGACCATCCGGAACCCCATTTCGCTGTCTAAAGACGGCGGCAACAATAACCCCCTTTATGTAATTGACGGTGTCATACAAGTGGCGGCGGATGGGTCCAATGATGTGACTTTGTTCAATAATCTGGATTTATCCGAGGTGGAAAGCATCTCCTTTTTGAAAGATGCTTCCGCCGCAGTATATGGGTCACGCGGCTCCAACGGGGTGGTTTTGGTGACGACCAAAAGAGGCAAAATGGGCAAACCTAAAATCACCTATAGCGGAACCTTCGGTATCAACGATGAGGCATACCGGACCAGAATGTTAAGCGCCCACGATTATGGCCGATACTACAATATCATGAACGGTCCCTACGGGGCCAATGCATCGCCCAACGATATCAACCGCTTTTTTAGCGAAGATGAGCTCGAGCATTTTAGAACCGTTGATCATAACTGGCTGGAGGAAGCCTGGACATCGGCGACCAACATGAGACATAATTTAAATGTCAGTGGAGGCAACGAAACCGCCACCTACTTTGCCAATGTTTCCTATTATACCCAGGATGGGAACCTTGCCTCACTGGACTACGACCGTTGGAATTTCCGTGCGGGTGCGGATATGAGGATTGCCAACCGGCTGAAGGCAGGACTTCAGGTAGGTGGGTTTTATTCAGACGGGACCAAAACTTTTAACAAAATCGGGAATGAAAACGATGAAAACGATTACAAGAACCTGCTGAAAATGCCCAGGTACATCCCCATGTATGTGGATGGTTATCCCGTAAAGCCTCCTGGATCCACCAGCTCAAACAATATCGCCAATTATCATTTTTTTGAGATCGAGCGCTTGGGAAATCTAGCGAAAAACAGGGAACAGTTCATGAATGTGAACCTGTATTTGGAATATGAGCTGCCTTTCGTGGAAGGATTGAAGGCCAGGATTTCCCATGGGCGGAATATGGGTTCAGACAGGGGAAGCCAAATCGGTACCCGGTACATGCTCTATGAGTTTGACAGACGGGGAACGAACCAGCACATTTATGATGGCGCTGAAATGATAATGGAAAGGGAATACCGGAACGGTGACCGGATATATTTTTCCAATCATAACGCCATGTCCCATCAAAGTAACCTCACCCTCAATTATGCCCGGGATTTTGGAAGGCACAGTGTAAGCGGACTGTTCAGTATAGAAAGGGCAGAAGCGGAAAGCACAAGAGAGGATGTATGGAAGGAGCAGCCCTCCCAATCCACAACCGGCCATTTTGGAACTGCTTTTGGACAAATAGATGGAAGAACCCTGTTTTCCGAATCCGGAAACATGTCCTATGTGGGTCGGGCCAACTGGAGTTATGCGGACAAGTATCTGGCCGAGTTCCTGTTCAGAAGTGATGCTTCCACCAAGTTTGCGCCTGAAAATTATTGGGGCAAGTTTTACTCAGGTTCTGTAGGGTGGGTGATTTCCAATGAGAATTTCTTCAGCTCCTCTGCCATCAATTTCCTGAAAGTAAGGTATTCGGTCGGCCTTCTGGGTAAAGACGATACGCGCGCCTGGCAATGGCGGCAAAGGTACACTTTTCAGGGGGACAAAGGGGCGGTTTTCGGAGGCAATACGGCTGTTAGCACCGGTATGAGGATGGAAGCATCCCCTAACAGAGACGCCACCTGGAGCAATGATCTCAAGAACAACCTCGGAATAGATGCCCTCTTTATGAATGACCGGCTTTCTACTACCGTAGAGGTTTTTTATAACAAAGGCACGCATTTGTTGTTGGAGCGGACCGGCAATGTTCCGGTCACGGTAGGAGGAACGATCGCCGCGGAAAACTTTGGGGAAATTGACTTTTTTGGGTATGAACTGGCTTTGGGCTGGAATGAGCGTATCGGGGATTTCCGGTATGGGATTGATACCCGGTTCGCTTGGTCGGATAATAAGGTGAAAGTGGGCAATTTCAATGATACAGACATGTTTTATCCCTGGAGACCCCAGCCGGGAAGGTCGACGGATATTGGCCTTTGGGGCTATGATTATATAGGGATGTTCAGGGATCAGGCGGAAATTGATGCCTACGTGGAGCAATACAATATCACCCAGGTATTTGGGACGCCTGCTGACCAGCTTCGTCCCGGCATGTTATATTACAGGGATATGAGGGGGCCGCTTCAGGCTGACGGTACTTTTGCCGAGCCAGACGGCGTGATTGACGAAAACGATCAGATCCAATTGGCCAGAAGGGCTAACAACCATTTCGGCTATGGGGTAACCCTGAAGGTGGGTTACAAGTCCCTGAGCTTTGACTGCGTCATTTCAGGCGCTTTCGGTGGCTGGTCAGAGATGGACAGGAATAAGTTGGACAACAACATAGCCAATTCATTTGAGAGTGTTCCTGCTTTCTGGAGCGATATTTACGATCCGGACCTTAATCCCACAGGGACCTTCCCCAACCCTCACCACAATGCCATTAGCCTGGCACCCAGATCGACTTTCTGGCAGGCAAGTGCCTTCAGGGCGCGCGTAAGGAGCTTTAGCCTCAATTATACACTCCCCAGTCACATTGCCCGGTCCTTGAACGTGAACAACGCCAGGGTTTATCTAAGTGGTATGAATCCGTTGAACCTCTTCAATCCATTTGACTATAAAGATTCTGATGGACCATGGGACACATTTCCCGTGCTGAGGACATATGCTTTGGGAATCAACCTTTCTTTATAAGACCCGGAGACAAAACAGTTGTACCTGTATTAAAGATCGAAAATTATGAAAAAGATTAATTATACATATAGAATGTCCGTCTTATCCTTCACCCTGTTGTTGCTGACCGCCTGTAGTGATGATTTCCTGCAGGAAAAAAGGGATTTGACCGGAGTAAACGAACAGGTTTTTGAAGATCCTATGATGGCCACTGCTTATGTGGATCATGTATATCACTTGTTTCAGCCTGCCAATAACAACAGGGCGCTTATCTGGGATTTGTACGGGGGTTTTGAGTTTTCCAAAGATACGGATGAGCTTCCGGGCCAAAGTGCTATCAACCGTCCCTATGCACAGATTTCATATAACCAGGATCATGCACTTAAATATTTCGGTGCGAGAATGGGCACCAGTGTTCAGAACAATACCTGGACCAGGATGCGGCAGATCAACCAGTTTCTGGCCGAAATAGACAATCATGGCCTTCCCGAGGGTCTCCGCAACGAACTGAAGGGGCAGATGTACTTTTGGAGAGCCTGGCAGTATTTTGACATGGTGAAGTTGTATGGCGGTGTCCCCATTGTGTTGGAACCCCAAAACCCGATTCTGGCAGAAGCTGAAACGACCCAGGTACCGAGAAGCTCCACTGCCAGATGTATTGAGCAGATAGTGGAAGACCTGGACCAGGCCATAGCGATGCTTCCCGGTAAATGGGATAATGCCAATTGGGGAAGGATCACCAGTGGGGCCGCTGCGGCTTTCAAAGGAAGGGTTTTGCTTACCTGGGCCAGTCCGCAGTTTAACCGTGATGACAGCCAGGACAGATGGCAGCGCGCTTATGAAGCCAACATGGAAGCAAAAAATATTCTAGAGGCCAGTGGTTTTGGCCTGTACAAAAACGGCAACCTTGAAAACGGTGAAGCTTGGGAAAAAATGTGGTTTGAAGAGGTGGGGAATCCTGAGGCCGTCATGATATATGGTTTTAATACGGTCACTTCAGACCAGACCAGGAAGAACAATGGCTGGGAGCGGGCTTGTCGCCCAAGGGAAATCGGCGGGGCCGGTCAGATTACCCCCACCAAGCAAATGATGGATGCATTTCCCATGGCAGATGGCAAGAAGCCTGGGGAATCTACCGTCTATAATTACGAACCCAATAAATTTTACAAGAACAGAGATCCCCGTTTTTATAAAACATTTGTTTATAACGGAGCACACTGGCCGTACAGAGAAGATCAAAATTACAGACACTGGAGCTATAGATGGTTTAGAAATGACAGCGAGGAACTACCGAATGGCACTACGGAGACAGTGGGTGCGAACGCAAGTGGCATCTATATGCGCAAAGCCACGGATCCCCAGGCAAGCAATGTCGACGATTTTGTGGTAAGCGGACTGGACGTCATGGAAATCCGCTTTGCAGAGGTGATACTTAATCTGGCGGAATCCGCCATAGGTATAGGGAATATCTCTGATGGGCTCAACGGTATCATGGAGATCAGGGAACGTGCCGGCGTGGAAAACCTGGACGGTACCTTTGGCATTGGAATCGGACTGAGCCGCGATCAGGCGTTTGCAGCGGTTATCAATGAAAGAAAGGTAGAGCTGGCGTATGAAGGACGGCGGTATTGGGACCTGAGAAGATGGATGCTGTTTGACAACTCCCATGGAACCGTCAGCCGGTTAGGAATGGAGCCAATCCATGGCACGAGGAGAAAAGGAATATTTGTGGCGGTCAAAGACGAATCCGGGAATTTTTACCAGGGTGCAGCGGATCCCCTACTGGGCTCCAACAACTCAGGGGCTCCCGTGCTTGACCGGCATCCTGAAACTTATCCTCCGGGCGTGTCCAATGAGGAGGAATACCTGGACTACCTGTACGAGAATCATTTTGAGGTCATCGAAAAAGACGATCTGGATCCCACCAACCCTGTGGACTGGTCCTATACCTGGTTTGATGAATATTATTTCTTCGGACTGCACCAGGAAATTTTGGATACTTCTCCCTATCTGCAGCAGACGAAGGGCTGGAACAGCATGGCTGGTCCGGGTACCTTTGATCCATTAGCAGATTAACCGGTAAAGATTTTAAAACCCAAGAACGGTAAATTTTATCCCTTCAAACCGAGGAAAAATCAGTAATGAGACAAATAATTCGAATTATACCTGTAGCGATAACTGCTTTATTCATAACCATTGAGGCTTGGGCACAGTATCCCAAAATCCCGGCGGAAGCCAGAGCAAAATCCGATTCCATTATGAAGGAAGCCGGGAGGCTGTCAGATCTGGCTTGGGAAGAAGCCCTGCCCATCGTATTGAAGGAAGCTGAAAATGGTAAGCCATATGTTCCCTGGGCATTCCGGCCCACCGACTTGCCGCAGGCGGATATCCCTGCTTTTCCCGGCGCGGAGGGCGGTGGGATGTTCTCATTTGGAGGCCGGGGCGGCAAAGTTTATACCGTCACGAGTCTTGCAGACAGAGGTCCTGGCACACTGAGGGAAGCCTGTGAAAAAGGCGGTGCCAGGATCGTGGTTTTCAATGTAGCCGGTATCATCAGGCTGGAGAGCCCTTTGATCATCAGGGCTCCCTACATCACCATAGCAGGGCAGACCGCACCGGGTGATGGCGTCTGTGTGGCCGGCGAGAGCGTCTGGATAGACACCCATGATGTGGTAATCAGACATATGCGGTTCAGGAGAGGGGAGACCTTTGTAGGACGCAGGGATGATGCCATTGGAGGAAACCCGGTGGGCAATATCATCATTGACCACGTATCTGCCAGTTGGGGTTTGGACGAAAACATGTCCATCTACCGTCACATGTACCATCCGGGCGGTGATTATCCCACGGAAAAGATGGGAACGGTCAACGTGACCATACAAAACAGTATCTTCTCTGAAGCCTTGGATACTTACAACCACTCATTGGGCAGCACCCTGGGAGGAGAAAATGCAACTTTTATGCGTAACCTCTGGGCCAGCAATGCGGGAAGAAACCCCTCCATTGGATGGAACGGTATTTTCAATTTTGTGAACAATGTGGTTTTCAACTGGAGCCACCGGACCACGGACGGCGGGGATTATAAAGCAAAATACAATATTGTCAACAACTACTACAAGCCCGGTCCGGTTACCCCTGGGGACCAGCCCATCGGCTACCGGATATTGCGGCCCGATGCGGTGTTGACAAGACTGGACACCACCATCTTTGGAAGGGCCTATGTCGAAGGCAATATTGTCGAAGGCCATGAGGCAGTGAGTAGGGACAATTGGGATGGCGGAGTGCAGCTTAACGGCAAAGACGGCAGTATGACGTTGGAAGAGGCCAGCCACTATTTTCCGCGGATCAAATCAAATAGCCCTTTTCCCATGCCGGAACTGACAATTTTCCCTGCCGAGGCTGCCTATGAACACGTATTGGAAAACGCGGGGGCGACATTACCTAAAAGGGATCCGGTCGACGAGAGGATTATCCGCACCGTCCGCACCGGAAAAGCGGAGTATGTAGCCGACCTCGATCCGGAAAGCTTTTACCAATTCGAGCACAGGAGGCTGCCAAGGGATGCTTACAAACAGGGGATTATTACGGACGTTTCCCAAGTGGGCGGTTATCCAGAATACCGCGGCACACCTTATAAGGACAGCGATGGGGATGGCATGCCGGATGTTTGGGAAGAGAAATATGGCTTAGATCCCCGGGATCCGTCCGATGCCAACGGCGATGTGAACGGGGACGGGTATACCAACATAGAAAAATACATCAACGGCATCAATCCACTTGAAAAAGTGGATTGGAGTGTGTCCGAAAATAACCACGATACCCTATTGGATAAAGCGCAATTAACGGGTGGATAAAGGAAATGAGCCCTTTTGACTATTCGCCCCGTCATTAAATGTCATTAAAACACCTTATATAGGAATTAGAACGTTCGCTTTACACTAAATACCCCTCTATCAGGTAGGTTCAGGAATGTTAATTTAGGCAGTCTTCTAACTTTACATTGAATTTTGGAAGTAAGTAGCTGAAAATCGGTTATTTATCCCATTTTGAAAGACTAGTTTAATTAACTTAATTCCCAAAATAATGCTATTATGGTAAATAGGGTACTTGAAAAAAGGCGATCGTCCTTTTTCTTAAAAACATGTGGGTTGATCCTTGCTTTGATCACCTGCAACATCTACTGGGCTTCAGCCCAAGGTGGCGCCAGGACCGTTTCGGGCACCGTAAGCTCTGCCTCCAGCGGAGAAACCTTGCCGGGGGTGAACATATTGATCAAGGGCACCAGTTCGGGAACAGTAACCGACGTAGATGGTAGTTATTCATTGAATGTTCCTAACAATCAAGCAGTACTGGTTTTTTCCTCCATAGGTCACTACATGCAGGAAATTGAGGTAGGCAACCGCTCCGAAATCAATGTAGAACTGGAAGAAGATATGCAGGCATTGGAAGAGGTAGTGGTCATCGGCTATGGTGCCACCCGGAGAAGGGATCTGACCGGCGCTGTATCCTCGGTGAGGTCCGATGAAATGCTGCTGACACCCACGCACAATGCCTTGGAAGGTATTCAAGGAAGGGCTGCCGGCCTGGACATTACCAGGGCTTCCGGCCAGGCGGGTTCAGGCGTAAATATCGTGTTGAGAGGTAACCGTTCTATCGGTGCGAGCAATGAGCCGCTCTATATCATTGACGGTTTCCAGGGCGGGAACATCGAAAACCTGAATCCAAATGATATTGAGTCCATAGAAGTACTCAAAGACGCATCAGCGACGGCCATCTATGGGGCCCAGGGTGCCAACGGTGTGATCATTGTGACCACCAAAAGCGGTGCGGAGGGAAAAACCAAAATATCCTATGATGGCTTTTATGGGGTCAACGGCCTCACTCCCTTTCCCAATGTCAGGACGGGAGACAGTTACATCCAATTAAGAAGAGAGGCTTTTAGGACTTCAGGAGACTGGAACAGCCCGTCGGATGACCCGATTGCCTTTCAGGGAGCCGGTGAATGGGATGCGGTCCAGAACAACCAATGGGTGGACTGGGTAGACCTTTTGTTGCAGGACGGTACCCAGCAAAGCCACAACATATCCGTGAGCGGTGGCAACCAAAGGACCAAGGCTTTTGTTTCCGCGGGGTATTTTAAGGAAACGGGTCTTCTAAGGGATGATGATTTCACCAGGTACACGGCCAGATGGAACATCGATCATGAGATCTCCCCCAAACTGAAGATCGGTACACTGGGGCAAGTGGCCTATTTCAACATCAACAGGAGGCAGGATGTGCTTTCCAATGCCATGAACACCAGTCCCCTTGGCCAGGCTTTTGACGAAAACGGCGAGATCAACCGTTTTCCCATATTTGCGGACCAAAGCACCGTCAGCCCTTTGACAGACGAGAGAGGGCCGCATATCCAAAGCAACAATACGATACGTACCAATATCATGTTGAACGCCTTTTTGGAATATAAACCCATCGAGGGACTCAGCATCCGTTCCAATTTTGGTACCAACCTGACCAATGACAGACAAGGGCGATATGATGATGCTACCTCCTTCAGGCAGCGCAATGCCCTAAGGTCCATTTCCGAAGCCAACATGAACTTTATCAGGTTTTTCAACTTCGATAACATCATCACCTACAACAAGGAAATCAATGACCATAATTTTACGATCACCGGGGTGACCAATTATATCCAAAGGGATGCGGATGGCTTGAGCGCCATGGGTTTCGATCAGGTCTTGCCTTCCCAGCTTTTTTACAACCTTGGAGCTACAGAGCCCACCAGCCGGACAATCAGCTCTAATTATACGGGGCATAATATGATGTCATATGCTGCCAGATTGAATTATATCTATCAAGATAAGTATTTGTTCACCGTTACCAATCGGTATGATGGGGCCTCCAGACTGGCTCCAGGCAACAAATGGGCGATGTTCCCCTCAGTCGCTGCCGGCTGGGTGATGAGTGAGGAGAATTTCCTACAAAATGTAGAAGGCATTAGCTTTATGAAATTAAGAGCAAGCTACGGCCTTACCGGTAACTCTGCCATTCCTCCTTATGGAACCCAAAGCCTTCTCTGGATCAATAACCAGATCTCTTTTGGGGAGGTGGCTGCCCCGGGACTGATGTTTGGAGAAGAAATCGGGAATTTGAACGTGGGATGGGAACGATCCACTACTACCAATATCGGCCTGGACCTCGGTCTTTGGAACAACCGGGTCAACGTCAATCTGGACCTGTACAATACCAATACCACGGATTTGTTGTTGCCCAGGACCTTGCCTTATTCCACAGGTGTAAGGAGGGTATACCAAAACATAGGTGAAACCAATAACAGAGGGGTGGAATTGACCATCAATTCGCAAAACATCCAAAGGACCAACTTCTCCTGGAACTCCACCCTTACTTTTACCTCCAACAGAGAACAGATTACGGAATTGGTGGATGGGCAAAACATCATCACCAATGAAAGAGAGGCGCTGATCATCGGCCATCCCATTAGCTCTTTTTATACCTGGAACAAACAAGGCATCTGGCAGATCGACGAAGCGGATGAAGCGGCCCAGCTCTCCTTTGGTGGTACACCCTTTCAGCCCGGAGATATCAAATTACAGGATCTCAACGGAGATGGCGTGATTGATGAGCGGGACAGGATGGCAATAGGATCAGAGGTACCCCAGTGGTATGCCGGGTTCCAAAACAATTTCAGGTTTAAATCTTTTGACCTGGGGCTGTTCTTTTTTGCCAGGGTAGGGCAGATGATCCATGCGGAGGTCCTTGGAAGATACAATCCCGGAGGTGAAGGCAACGGGCCGGAATTTATGCAATATTGGACGCCGGAGAACCCGACCAATGATTATCCAAGACCGATGAGAAATGCCGTTCTTTCCACATATGCTGGCTATCAGACCCTGACATTCGTGGACGGTTCATTTTTCAAGCTGAGGAATGTTAACCTGGGTTATACCCTTCCAAAATCTATTGCGGACAGGATTTCGGTGGAAAACCTTAGACTTTATGTGACGGCCAACAACATGTGGACCCACTCTGGGAGCCACTTGCTTAGGCAATATGATCCGGAACGAGGCGGCCCGGAAGGATTTCCGCTAAACAGGCAGATTATCGTAGGGCTCAATTTTGATTTTTAACAAAACAAAACCCGAACACTTGTCAACTTAAAGTTAAAAACCATGAAAATAAAAAATATAATATATAAAGGACTGATTTGCTGCGCTTCCTTAGGGATCGTGTCCTGCGACCTGGATGAATTCAATCCCTCAGGTACCACCGCCGATGCAGCCTGGACCACTCCTGAGGGGTTCATCACGGCTGTGAATGGCGCCTACCACTACAGAACCCAGTTTTATGGTAGAGAGAACGGGCTTTTCCTTGGAGAAGTAGGTACAGACCTTTGGTTCAATAGGGAAAACGCAAATTATGCCAACCAGCACACCCGTTATGCAGGGCTGACGCCTACTCAGGGTAACCCCAATATCGGCGAGTGGCCCAGGCTCTGGGTCGGCATCAACCAGTGCAATGCGGGCATCAACAGGATTGATGAGGCAGGTTTTACCAATGAATTGGAAAGAAACCAAAGGTTGGGAGAATTAAGATTTCTCCGCGCCTTTTATTACTGGCACATTGTGGAGCAGTGGGGAGGCGTCATGCTCAGAACAGAAGAAACCAGGGAGCCACTCCTGACGGCGGAAAGAAGTCCTGAAGAGGCATTTTACGATCTCATGATTGAGGATTTGCTGTTTGCATCTGAACATTTGCCCGTCAGCTATGGTCAGGAATACAGCAGGGCGACCAAAAAAACAGCTTTGGGCTTACTGGCCAAAGTGTACCTGACTCGCGGATATTATGGCGATGGCCAGACTTACTTTACCCTGGCCCGGGACATGGCCAATGAAATCATAGAAAGAAAGGATGAGTTGGGAATAGCTTTATGGGATAATGTACATGCGCTTTGGGACCCGCAAAACAACAAGGAAAACCCTGAAGCACTCCATATTGTGAGTTATTCCCTTAACCCTTCATTGAATCCCGGAGGAGCCAACCGGATGCACCAGTTCTTCATGACCAATTATACCAGGTTTAAAGGCCTTCACAGGACATTGGAGTATGGCAATGAGGATACCAGAAGACTGATGCCGACCAGGGCGCTTCTCGATTTTTACGATGAAGAAATGGATGCCCGGTATGAAGCGACGTTCAAGGAAGTCTGGATTGCCAATGAGGATTATACCTGGACAGAAGATGATGTCCAGACCCATGGAAAGGATCCGAGTCTGGTCGGTACGCAGGTCAGGGCGGGGATAGATACGGCACTGCTGATCACAAAACGGGCCATCGAGAATCAGGAATTCATGCCTTATGTGATATATGACAGAAACAGGACCTACCGTGAATCCAACGGAGCGCTGAATCAACCTGATAATTTTGTCCAGCTTTGGAAATTCAGGGATCCCATAACCCGTACCGATCCCAACATGAGGGAAGGCTTCCAGGATGTGATGGCGATGCGATTCGCGGAGATATATTTGATCGCCGCCGAGGCGGAAGTGCAACTGGGTAATCCCGCCGCCGCCGCCGGGCATCTGAATGTGATAAGGGCCAGGGCGGCAAAAAAGGAACCGGTGGATTATACCTCCGAAATGATGGTTTCCGCTGACCAAGTGGATCTTGATTTTGTGTTGGATGAAAGGGCAAGGGAACTTTGCGGGGAACTGACCCGATGGTATGACCTCAAACGTACCCGTACTTTGGGGGACAGGATTGCCAGATACAATCCCGACATCACCGAATTTCAGGAACATCATTATGTAAGACCTATCCCGCAAGTTGAAATGGACGCTTTACTGAATGCCCAGGAGTTTGGCCAGAATCCGGGGTATTGAGAAAAACTTAACAACTATAAACCTTCTAGCTCCCAACAGGGAAATGGAAGGTTTTATTACTTTCCAAAAAAACGATTTGTAGTTATGAACGCAATAAGTTTGTAAATCAATTTACGGCATGGGACTAGCCCAGTTGAAAATTAACGACCATAATATGTTAACAGCAGAAAAAGTAAGATCAGGATTGACAGTTTTTGTTTTTTTGTTTTTCAGCCATTACACCTTCGGCCAATATCCGGAGATTCCTCCTGAGCTTCAAGCCAAAACCGATTCCCTCATGGAACTGGAAGAAGAAAGACTGGCCAAAATCTGGGAAAATTCCCTGGAAATAATGGATAAGGAAGCCAAGGAGGGGAGGCCGTATGTGCCTTGGGCAGCTTATCCCCTGGACTTGGTACGTGCGGAGATACCGGCCTTCCCCGGTGCAGAAGGAGGAGGGAAATTTACACCGGGTGGCCGTGGAGGAAAAGTCTATGTGGTCACCAGCTTGGAAGACTCAGGCCCCGGAACTTTCAGAGAGGCCTGTGAAGCGGCAGGTGCCAGGACCATTGTCTTTAACGTGGCAGGGATTATCCATCTGGAAAAGCCACTCAGCATCAGGGCGCCCTATGTGACCATTGCCGGCCAAACCGCTCCAGGTGATGGGGTATGCATAGCTGGAGAATCCGTGAATATAGATACCCATGATGTGGTCATCCGGCACATGCGTTTCAGGAGAGGGGCCACAGATGTGACCCGAAGGGACGATGCACTGGGCGGAGACTCTCCGGGCAATGTCATTATTGACCACTGCTCCATAAGCTGGGGACTGGACGAAAGCCTTTCCATTTACAGAAATATGTATGACGGCGACAAAGGCAAAGGGGTGCAAAAATTGCCTTCCTCCAATATCACCGTTCAAAATACCATCATAGCGGAAACCTTGGACATGTATAACCATGGTTTTGGGAGCACACTGGGAGGTTACAACAGTACCTTTATGCGTAATCTTTGGGCCAACAACATCAGCAGAAACCCCTCTGTGGGCATGTATGGGGATTTCACCTTTGTCAATAACGTACTTTTCAACTACTGGAACAGAACGGTGGACGGAGGTGACCACCGCTCCCTTTTTAACATCATCAATAATTACCTCAAGCCGGGTCCCATTACCCCGGAAGACAATCCGGTCAGGTACCGTTTTCTTAAGCCGGAATCCGATAGGTCCAAACAGGACACTTCAGTGTATGGCAGGGCTTATGTGCATGGAAACGTGGCCGAAGGGCATGAAGAGGTTTCCAGAGACAATTGGGCCGGGGGTGTGCAGATTGGAGGGGATATAAAAGACTACGAAGCTTATATCCGTGTAGACAAACCTTTCCCCATGGCCGATCTGACCATGATGCCCGCGCAGGAAGCTTACGAATATGTGTTGGAAAATGCCGGCGCTACGATACCCGGAAGGGATCCCGTAGACGAAAGGATCGTGAAACAGATAAAGACGGGAAAAATCGAATACAAAGAAGGATTGGAAACAGGTGAAGGAAGGGAATTTGTAAAAAGGCGGTTGCCTCAGGATTCCTACAAGAAAGGGATTATCACGGATATTTCGCAGGTGGGAGGCTATCCGGAGTACAACGGCCGGCCTTACCAGGATTCCGATAATGACGGCATGCCCGATGCCTGGGAGAAGCAATATGGCTTGAATCCCGATGACCCCTCAGATGCCAATAAAGACCTGAATGGCGATGGGTACACCAACATCGAAAAATACATCAACGGAATAGATCCAACACAAGCAGTGGATTGGACCGATCCGGTCAACAACAAAGACACTTTGGCCGAATGGCACCACAAAAATGGCGGACTTATATCAAAATAATTGCAGTAACAACCTTTTTCCAAATATCCATGAAAAGACCTCAAATCATTTTAACCGCTGTTATCCTGCTGTTATGGGGAACATTTCCCAGGGCCTTTGCCCAAGAGTGGGATTCGGATTATATCAACGTCACGCTCGAAAGGGCGGACAAGATTGTTGCCACGCTGGACATAACTGACCCTGTAACCCGGGAAAGTGTCAAACAAACCATCGCCAAACAATACAGGGATTTGAGTGATCTGCATGAAAAGCAGGATGGCAGAAAAGCCGGTACCAAAGAAAAATGGAAAGCAAACCCGGACAAGCTGAAAAAAAAGCTTGACAAGCTGAGCAAAAAATCGGAGAAGGAGTCAGATCAACTAAAGCGGTCCTTTATTACCGGGCTTTCCCATGATCTGGATGGGGAGCAGATCGCCAAAGTAAAAGACGGCCTGACCTACAGCGTGGCGCCCAACACCTATAAAGTTTATTTGCAGATGCTCCCGGAGCTCACGGCGGCCCAAAGGGAACATATTTGGGAAAATCTTATCGAAGCCCGCGAAAAAGCCATGATGGCAGGGACTTCCAAAAAGAAACATGGCTGGTTTGGCAAATACAAAGGCAGGATCAACAACTACCTGGCAGCGGAAGGCTATGATTTGAAAAAAGCCAGCGAAACAATGGAAGCCGCCATGAGTAAATGAAGGAATAAGATAGCACAAATAGATCATATCCAGGGAATGGGGTTTTCATTCCCTTTTCCCTATTTAAAGTTTCTCAGCTTTCACAATAAAACCCCGTACCGCAAACACATGAGAAAAGACTTTTATATTGGTTTGTTGATGACAGTGTTTTTTTTAGGACGGCAGACCGATGCTTTTTGCCAGGATCCGGTAGCCGTTCCTACGATAGAATTCCGAAATGATAAACTGGATTATGAACCGGCCCCCAATGGCGATCGAATCCCGGATTATTCATACAGCGGGTATGAGGCGGGGGAAAAATCCATTCCAAATGTACCCATACAGATATTTATCCCACATGCGGAAGGAGATGCCACCCGCCTTATTCAGGCGGCTTTGGATCAAGTAGGCCGTTTGCCAAAAGACGAAAGTGGAATACGGGGGGCGGTTCTGTTGGACCGGGGGACATTTTTGGTATCAGGCATAATAGAACTGGAGCACGGCGGCGTGGTTTTAAGAGGCAGCGGCATCGGAGACGCGGGAACCACGCTCCTGGGTACAGGAAAAAGCAGAAATATGCTGGTAAAAATTAAGGGGGCTGGAGACAGGGTCATAGGTCATTCCCAACTCATCGAACAAGCGTATGTCCCTCTAAATGCCCTGGAAATTGAAGTGGCCGAACCCGGGTTATTTAAGGTTGGTCAGCAAGTGTTGATACGCAGGCCGTCCACACAAGCCTGGATAGATAAGATGGGTATGAATGAATTCGGTGGCGAAACAGGTTGGCTGGGTTGGAAGCCGGGTGACCACGACTTGTCCTGGGACAGAAAAATCACGGATATACAGGGAACTACATTGACACTGGATGCGCCATTGATGATGGGATTGGATAAAGCGTTTGGCGGTGCCGAAGTGATGACCTATCACTGGCCGGGAAGGATCAGTCAGGTGGGGTTGGAAAACCTGACGCTGAAATCCGAATTTGACACAGACAACCTCAAGGATGAAGACCACCGCTGGATGGGGGTGACCGTGGAAAATGTGGAAAATGCATGGGTCCGACAAGTGGACTTTTGGCACTTTGCGGGTTCTGCCGTGGCCTTGAGAAATTCTGCCAAAAAGATCACGGTGGAGGACTGCAGATCCTTTCAGCCCATATCGGAAATCGGGGGCCAGCGGAGATATACCTTCTATACACAAGGGCAACAGGTACTTTTTCAGCGTTGTTACGCCGAACAGGGCTATCACGATTTTGCGGTGGGCTTGAATGCCGCCGGCCCCAATGTCTTTGTCGAGTGCGAATCCCATTTGCCGCACCACCTGAGTGGCGGCATCGAAGGATGGAGCACCGGGGCTTTGTTTGACAACGTGCAAATTGATGGCCATGCCCTGAGTTTTAAAAACCGCGGGCAGGATGGCCGGGGTGCCGGATGGACAGGGGGCAACAACATGTTTTGGCAGGCTGCAGCCGCTTTGGTGGAATGCCATTCACCGCCCTTCGCCTACAATTGGGCTTATGGCACCTGGGGCCAGTTTTCCGGAAACGGCCTCTGGGAAAATACCAATAACCATATCAAGCCCAGGAGCCTCTATTATGCCCAATTGGAAGAAAGGCTGGAGGAATTGCCCCAAGACGCCCATTTGAGGGCCATGGATACCGAGGCTTCTACCAGCCCTACTTACGAACAGGCCCAGCAACTGACGCAGGCAGCAGCGATTACACCCCTGACTTTTGCCGAATGGATAGGCCTGGCGAAAGAGAGGAGTCCCATACCCATCTCTCACAAAGGTGCACAGGAGATAACGGTTGAGACAGATTCAGCTCCGGCTCAAGAGCTTCCAGGGACCGTCAGCATTCAGGACGGAAGGCTGGTCTACGGCGACCAACTGCTGACAGGAAAAAAGCTGGATGTGTCCTGGTGGCGGGGCAGCCTTAGAGACCGTGATGTGGAGGCCGCCAAGCCGCATATTACCCGCTTTGTACCAGGGAGGGAGGGCAGAGGCCTCACGGATAACCTGCAAGAGATGGCCGACAGCCTGCTCATCCGGGGCTTTGTGTCGGTAGACCACAATTATGGCCTTTGGTACGATCGCCGGCGGGATGATCATGAGCGCACCAGACGAATGGACGGCGATGTGTGGGCGCCATTCTACGAGCAGCCCTTTGCCCGTACCGGTGAGGGAACAGCCTGGGATGGCTTGAGCAAATATGATCTTACCCGCTATAACCCCTGGTATTGGGAAAGGCTCTGGGAGTTTGCCTCCTTGGGTGAAGAGAAAGGGTTGGTACTGATCCATCAGCATTATTTTCAGCACAACATATTGGAAGCCGGGGCCCATTGGGCGGATTCACCCTGGAGACCGGCCAATAACATCAACGATACGGGTTTCCCGGAACCCCCGCCCTATGCCGGGGACAAGCGGATATTTCTCGACAAGCAGTTTTACGATGTGGACCATCCTCATAGAAAATATCTGCATCAGCAATATATCAGACAGTGCTTGGATAATTTTGACGGCAGGGGCAATGTGCTGCATCTGACCAGTGCGGAGTACACAGGACCTTTGCACTTCGCGGAATTTTGGCTGGAAACTATCCGGGATTGGCAAACGGAAACAGGAAAAAATGCCCTTATAGGTTTGGGCGTCACCAGAGACGTTCAAGATGCCCTTCTCGAACAATCTGAATGGGCGGAATTGGTGGACGTTGTTGATATCCGATACTGGCATTATCAGGAAGACGGATCGATGTATGCACCGGAAGGTGGCAGGCACCTGGCTCCCCGTCAACATGCCCGGCAATTGAAACCCGGTAAGGAAACAATGGGGCAGGTATTCCGGGCCGTGAGGGAGATGAGGGAAAAGTACCCTGAGAAAGCAGTGGTTTACAACACGCCGGGTGCTGAGCGGTTTGGCTGGGCTGTGCTGTTTGCAGGAGGCTCTTTGCCTGCACTGCCTTCTCTACAAGTGGAAGGTTTTAATCAAGCTTTGGCAAAGATGGAGGCCAGGACCTCCTCTGACAAGGCCTATGGTGTTTGGGAAATGGCCGAGGAAGGAGAAAACTACCTCTTTTATTGTCCAACAGACCAGACCTTAACCTTGGACCTGAGCGCCTATCCACATCCTTTCGAAATATTATGGATAGATCCCAAGGAGGGAGTGCCTAAAAAGCAGGAATCGGTCTTGGGGGGCAAAAACATTACTGTGAAAATGCCGGATAAAAACGACTGTGTGGTATGGATCAGGGCAATTCATGAAACCCACGGAGCTGTCGGACCTTAGGTTGAATGCTTGGTTACTGACATAAACCACTGATTATACAGATGCGCACAGATTATTTTTGGCCAAATGAAGGAAACTTGTTTTTAAAGAAATTGGGCAAAGTAATCAAATGATAAGGTGAAAAATAAACCAACCCATACCAAATCTGCTTGTGGGAACACCGCCTATTGGTATAAGGCAATGGACGGAATTGGTGAACAACAGCGTGCAGGAATTTCCCCCAGACGGGAATGTGCAGGAAGGAAATGACCGGCTTTCGGTATTAAATTGAAGCCCAATTTAGTACACTGCTCATATTGGTCTTGTACCCAGTGTTTTTGATATATTAAAGCTTCCCTGCATATTTAAATTGAAGAATGTCTCAATGAAAAATTTACTCCAGATAAGTTTGCTCAGTATTGGCTGGACAGTGTTGTTCGTCTTTGACGCTTTTGGGCAGGATACTTTGAAATACACCGGAAACACCCTTTCCAGAATAGATTACCACCATGGCCAATTGCGACCGGCCATCGGGACGCATACACGACAGATCATGCGGGCCAACCGTTCCCGGCCCGCGGAAGCGGACGGTTTTGGCTGGACGTATAACCATGCGCCGATGATCGCCTATTGGAACGACACCTTTTATGTCAACTACCTCAGTGATCCGGCCGGAGAACACATTCCTCCCAGCCAGACATTTTTGTCGACTTCAAAAGACGGCGTTTCCTGGAGCAAACCGCAAGTGCTGTTTCCCATTTACGATATCCCGGATGGGTACCAGAAAGAGGGCCATGACGCTGTGGCCGATAACCTACAGGCCGTCATGCATCAGCGGATGGGCTTTTTTGTTTCCCAAGACAACCGGTTGTTGGCCTTGGGATATTACGGCATTGCCATGGATGCGAAAGACAGTCCCAATGACGGCAAAGGCATTGGCCGGGTGGTCAGGGAAATCTATGAAGATGGGAGTTTTGGCCCTATTTATTTTATCCGCCACAATGCTTCTTGGGACCAGAAATTATCGGAATTTCCGTTTTATAAGAAGAGCAAAGACAAGGGATTTGTGAAGGCCTGTGAGGAGCTGATGGCCAAGCCCCTAATGACGCAGCAATGGGTAGAGGAAGCCGACAGGGATGATCCTTTGATACCTTTAAAAAAACAGTTCAAAGCTTTTAGCTACTATCATCTGGATGATGGCAGGGTAGTGGGCTTGTGGAAGCATGCCCTCACCAGCATCAGTGATGATGGCGGAAAGACTTGGCAATATGACCCGGTCCGGGCGCCCGGCGTGGTCAACAGCAATGCCAAAATATGGGGGAAAAGGACGTCCGATGACCGCTTTGCCCTGGTATACAATCCCTCGGAATATCGCTGGCCCCTGGCCATTTCCACCAGCGATGATGGGTTGGAATACCACGATCTGCTACTGGTTCATGGGGAAATCACCTCCATGCGCTATGGAGGCAACTACAAGTCCTATGGGCCGCAATATGTGAGGGGTATTTTGGAAGGCAACGGCACACCGCCCGACGGCAATCTTTGGATCACCTACAGCGTGAACAAAGAGGACATCTGGGTAGCCTCTGTGCCGGTACCGGTCACAGGCGAACCAACCGGCCATGCCAAGGATGATTTTGCACAAATGCCTGAATCGGAGGCGCTTGCCGATTGGAACATCTACAGTTTAATATGGGGGCCTGTGGGAATTGAGGAAAAAGATGCTAAAAAAACGCTTGCTCTTAGAGACAAAGACCCCTTCGATTATGCCAAGGCGGAAAGGATAATCCCGAGAAGCGAGCAACTGCAGGTGAGCTTTGAGGTGGAGGCTGGTCAGGATGACCATGGGCAGTTGCAGATCGAGTTTCAGGACGGCAAAGGCCGCCCTGCCGTGCAGTTGCTGTTTGATGGGGACGGTGTCATCAAATACCGGGCAGGTTATCGACTCGGGAGTTTTGACAACTATGAAAAAGACAAAAACTACCGGATAGAACTGGACATGGACGTGTCCACAAGATCATATGGGGTAAAAATCAACGGCCAGGAAAAGGGAAGAAGGATTTTTTTTGCCCCTGTAGACGCTTTTGAGCGGGTGGTGTTCCGCACAGGTACCCAGCGGTATTTTCCCAATCCCGACACCCCTACCGACCCGGATTACGATCTGGAAAACGCCGGAGCCATGGATCCAGAAGCGGTGTATTTTGTCTCTTCGCTCTTTACTTCGTCCGAATGAAAATGACCAAAAAATATGGGGGTATTGTGGTGCCGATGGTGACGCCATTGACGGCAAAAGGGGATATCGACCAGGAGGCCGTCGGCAGCATCATGACGGCTTTCGTCCAAAACAACATTTCTCCACTGGTCATGGGGACCACCGGTGAATCGGCTTCCTTTTCGAATGGGGAAAGATTGGCCATGCTGCGGGCTGTGGTATCCCAAAAATCCGCCAACCAACAAATATATGCAGGAGTGGTCCAAAATGAGGTTTGTCAGCAGGTGTCACAGGCCAGAAATTACCTGGATCTGGGGGCGGATGCAGTGGTGGCTACACTACCGGGCTATTACCTACTTACCCCGGAACAGATGAAGGGTCATTTTGAAAAACTGGCGGACGCACTTGAGGGCCCATTGTTTATTTATAACATCAAAGCCACCACACAGATGTCCATTCCGTTGGAAATTATTGATGAACTGAGCGGACATCCCCATATCAAGGGGCTGAAGGATTCCGAACGGGACGAAACACGCCTGCGAAAGGCCATTGAAAGGTTCAAAGACAATGAGGAATTTTCTTACTTCTGCGGATGGGGAGCAGCCACCGTGAAAAGTTTGATGTTGGGTGCCGACGGGGTGGTGCCCAGTACGGGTAATCTGGTACCGGAAATGTACCGGGCACTCTACGAGGCAGCGTTGGCGGAAGACTGGGATACCGCCTCACACTACCAAAAAATGACAGACGGGGTGGCCGGCATCTATCAGGCCAATAAAACCCTGGGCCAATCCTTGGCTGCGTTAAAACTGCTGATGCAGGAAAGAAGCTTTTGCAGGCCTTTTATGAAGCCGCCCCTGACCATGCTGGACAGCCGGATGGCAGAACAGGTACGGTCACAATGGAAAGATTTTCAAACCGGTCGCAAAACATGAACGGGCAGGGATTGCATATCGTGGATCACTTGATCATCCTGGCTTCCGTGGCGGCTACTGTTTACATGGGAATATATTTTTCCAAGAGACAAAAAAGCAGTGAAGATTATTTTGCCGGCGGCCGAAGCATTCCTTCCTGGGCCATAGGGATTTCTATCTTTGCCACCCTGATCAGCAGCGTCACCTTTTTGGCGTATCCCAGCGCGGCCTATCAGTCCAACTGGATCCTGTTGGTGCAGGGATTGATGGTGCCTCTGGTGCTGGTAATGGTCATCTGGGTGATTGTACCCCTGTTCCGCAAGGTCATCGGGCTGAGTACTTATGAATATTTTGAGAAACGCTTCGGTGTCCTCGCCAGGATGTACAGTTCCATCGCCTTCATCCTGACCCACTTTTCCAAAATGGGCACGGTCCTTTACCTGGTAAGCCTGGCATTGAGCAGCATGCTGGACATATCTATTTTTGTAGTGATCGGTGTATTGGGGTTTGTGATCATTGTGTTGACACTTTTGGGAGGAATTGAGGCAGTGATCTGGATGGACGTTATCCAGGGGTTTTTACTGATCGGCGGAGGGCTGTTTTGTCTGGGGATTTTGCTGTTCAGTCAATCCATAGGTCCTATGGAGACCATAAAAGTGGCTTTGGATACTGATAAAATAGGTTTTGGTCCTTATGATTTCAACCTTACCCGGTTGACTTTTACCGTCATGGCCCTCAACGGGGTTTTTTATGCCTTACAAAAATACGGTACCGACCAAACCATCGTCCAAAGGTACATCACCGCTAGAAACGATAAGGAAGCAAAATCCGCCGCCTATTTGGGTGTTTTTCTCAGTGTTCCGGTGTGGACCTTATTCATGTTGGTTGGGTCGCTTTTGTATGTATTTTATGAATTTTCGGGAAACATACTTCCGGGAGGAGCCACCGTGGATGCGGTATTTCCTTACTTCATCATGACGGAACTGCCCATCGGAGTGACGGGCCTGGTGGTGGCTGCCATAGCGGCGGCGGCCATTTCCAGCCTGGATTCCGATATGAATTGCCTGGCTGCTGTCGGAGTGGAAGATTATTATGCAAGGCTTAAACCCAAAAGCACCACCAGGCAGAAATTGTTTGTGGGAAGGATCCTGGTGCTGGTTTCCGGCCTTGCGTCCGTGTTTGTGGCCCTGCTGTATGTTTTCTGGGAAGGAGAGGGGGTATTGGGTGCGGTGTTTGAACTGTATGCGATATTTTCAGCCGGCATCGTGGGAATTTTCCTGCTGGGCCTGTTCAGCCGCCGGGCCAATAAAGAGGGTCTTTACATAGGTCTGTTGGTCTGTGTGTTGTTTACTGCATACGCCTTGCTGACCTCTACCCCTTTGGGTTTCGGCGGAGAAAGCAGGCTGCTGCTGGATCTGGGGAAATATAACTTTCCCCATCACAAATACATGCTCGGTGTATACAGTCACTTGGTTGTCCTCGTGGTGGGATATGTGGCCAGTCTGTTCTTTGACCGACCAAAGGCAAACGAAACGTTGACCATTTATGGCTATTTCAAAAAAGGAGAAAAAACAACCGAAAACATCAGACAATATTCATGAGAGCAATTACTTTGATACAACCCAACCGGCTTGTTTTCGGCACCCAGGCTTTTGAGCGGTTTCGGGAGGAACTCCTGCAAGCAGCCTGCAAACGGGTATGGATTCTCACCATACCTCCTTTTGTAGACATGTTGGCACACTTGGTACAGGAGGCAGGCCGCAAGGGTATCACGGTACAAGTGGAAACCTACGATTCTGGCGAACCAACCTTCAGGTTGTATGCCGAACACTTGAATAAGGTCCAGGGATTTGGGGCTGAACTGATCGTGGGGATAGGCGGCGGAAGTGTGCTGGACCTGGCAAAGCTGCTGGCCGCCATGCAAAAAAATACCCAGAGCCTTGAGGACGTGGTTGGCATCAACCAACTGAAGGAACGAAAGGTGAAGCTCTACTGTCTTCCGACTACTTCCGGAACCGGCAGTGAGGTTTCTCCCAATGCCATTTTGTTGGACGAAAGCACTTTGGAGAAAAAAGGTGTCATCAGCCCCTTCCTGGTTCCTGACGTGACCTATGTGGATCCTTTGCTGACCCTCGACCTGCCGCCAAAAATCACCGCGGAAACGGGCGTGGATGCGCTTTCCCATTGCATTGAGGCCTTTACCAATAACTTCAGCCACCCGATCGTAGACGATTTTGCGCTTCGGGGGATCAGTTTGATTGGCCGAAACCTCCTGCGGGCTTATCGACAAGGAAGAGATGTTGAAGCCCGGTCGGCTGTGGCGCTGGGAAGTATGTATGGAGGAATGTGTCTGGGTCCGGTCAATACGGCTGGGGTGCACGCTTTGTCCTATCCCCTTGGGGGCAAATACCATGTTCCCCATGGCTTGGCCAACGCGGTGTTGCTGCCGGAAGTAATGGCCTACAACCTGCCGGCGGAGGTTGAAAAACACGCCAGAATCGCTTTGGCTTTGGGAGTGCAGGAAGAGGGTTCAAGGGAAGAAATTGCCCAAAAGGGGGTGGAGAAGGTCAGGGACCTGGTGAGAGCGTGTGGTATTCCTGCGGATTTGTGGGTTTTGGGAGTAAAAGAAGAAGATTTGAATGAATTGGCCGGGCTGGCCATGAAAGTGACGCGCCTTTTGAAAAACAATCCCAGGGAACTGGGATTTGAAGACGCTGTCCGCATTTATCAGCGATTGTTAAAAAAAAGAACTGGAAATCATGTTACCGATCATAGCCGTGACCATGGGTGATCCGGCGGGAATAGGCCCCGAGATCATTGTAAAGAGTTTTTCGAATGCAGCATTGTACGACAGATGCAGGCCGTTGGTGGTTGGGGATGCCAAGACCATGGCGTACACAGCGAAATGTTTGGGTAGTTCCCTGAAAGTCCATCCCATCAGCGAAGTAAGCCAGGCGGGGTTTGAGTCCGGGACCATGGATGTTTTGGACTTGGACAACGTGGAACTTGAAAACCTGGAAATGGGGAAAGTGTCCGCAATGGCCGGAAAGGCCGCTTTCGAAGCAGTAGAAAAAGCCATCAAATTGGCGATGGATGAGCAGGTGGATGCCACAGTGACCGCTCCCATCAACAAAGAATCCATCAACCTGGCGGGTCATCAATATGCCGGACATACAGAAATTTATGCTGATTTTACGGGAACAAAAAAGTTTGCCATGCTCTTGGCGGAGCAAAACTTCAGGGTTATCCATGTCACCACCCATGTGCCTCTGAGGCAGGCCTGTGAGTTGGTGAAAAAAGACCGGGTTAAAGAAGTCATAGGGCTTTTGCATGACGCCTGTCTGCAATTCGGGATAGAAAAGCCGCGCATCGGTGTAGCGGGTCTGAATCCACATGCGGGCGACGGGGGCTTGTTTGGCAGGGAAGATGAGGAGGAAATCGCGCCCGCGGTAGCAGAAGCAACGGCGGCAGGCTACAGGGTAGAAGGGCCTATTCCGCCGGACACTATGTTTGCCAAAGCGGCCCAAGGCTATTTTGATGGGTGTGTGGCCATGTATCATGACCAGGGACATATCCCCTTCAAAATGATCGGTTTCAAATGGGATAACGAAAGGCAGACCATGGAAAGCGTGAAAGGTGTTAACATCACACTGGGACTGCCGATCATCAGGACTTCGGTGGACCACGGAACTGCCTTTGAAATAGCCGGAAAAGGCATTGCTTCGGCCGATGCCCTGGATCTGGCCATAGATTACGCCATCCCGATGGCCATTAACAGAAAAGATAAAGTGAACGTGAAATGATTACAGCTATAGCCGATGATATCACAGGTGCTGCTGAAATAGCAGGTGTTTGCCTCAGGTTGGGGATTCCGGTATCTTTTTCCTTGGATGTGAAGCCGGTAGATAAAGGGGTATTGGTAGTGGCCACGGATACACGCTCACTGAACGTGGAAGAAGCCGTGAAAGAAACCAAGGCCTTGGCCCAGAAGCTGCTGGAGACAGGCACGCAACATGTTTTTAAGAAGACCGATTCGGTTCTGAGGGGACATGTGGCCGAAGAACTGGAAGCAATGGCAAAGGTTTTCGAAAAAGCCAAAATAGTACTGGCTCCCGCCAATCCCTATACCGAAAGGACCATCAGGAACGGGGAGTATTTTGTGAAAGGAAAACCCTTGGACCAAACCGACTTCAGTGACGATCCGGAATTTCCTGCCTCTTCATCATTGATCCGGAAATTGGTACATCCGGCGGAATTGCCGGTGCATATCGGGGATTTCTCCGGAGAAGGTGGCTGGCAAAAAGGGATCAGCATCCCTGATAGCGCAAATATGGATGACTTGACCGCTTTGGCCGGACATATAGATGATGAAGTGGTGCCTGCGGGAAGCGGTGCTTTTTTCGAAGCCTATTTAAGGACTAATTTTGAGCATTTGTGTGGTACGGCACCCCAGCAGGAAAATAACCATCCCATGGAGGGCGATGGGTTGTTGGTGGCGGGCAGCAACCATTTTCAGACCCATGACTTCATCAAAAATGCCCTGGCCAATGGCATCAAAGTCTGCGAGATGCCGAAAATGCTCAAAATCCAGGAAATACATCATGGAAAGCTCGGGGATTGGATTACGGATGTGAAATTCCTTTTGCAGAATTTTGGGAAAGTGATCCTCACTTTGGGAAAGATCCAGGTAAGGTTTGACAACTGCTCGCATATATTGAAGGAAAGGATGGCCTATACGGTGGTTCGGGCCATTCAGGAACACGGAATTCAGGAACTGTTGGTGTCCGGCGGGGCCACGGTGTATGCCATCATCAGCAAGCTGAACTGGAGGGAATTTGTCCCGCTGGAGGAGTTGAGCCCCGGTGTGGTGCGGCTAAGGGAACAGAGCACGGGCTGTTACCTCACCATCAAGCCCGGCAGTTATGATTGGCCCGATGAAATCATCAGCTTTTTTGATATGGCTTGTGATAGGGTGTGAAACCCACCGGATGTTTCAATTTTAAACTATACTAAATCCTCTACTTTGGTTGTATGCTTGTATGCAACGCCTTCAAAATTCTCAAAATGAGCTTTGCCAAATTGGATTTTTAATTTTTCCTCGTTTCTTAGTTTAGTTAGATCTTTGGTGGATTTCGTTTCAGCTACAAAGTAGATTTTCTTCTCATTCTTAAAGACCAATGCCCAATCGGGATTGTATTTTCCGGTTGGAGTTTCATGGGCATTTGGAGAGGATGTTATTAGTCAGGCTTTGAAACTCAGAATAGCTCTGTTGAACTGCATAAACATGAGCTCCAATTGCGCCGTCGGCAGGCTTTAAGAGAAAAATAGGTTTATGAGCTTCCATAGACATCGGCGCTAAACTTCTAAAATGCTTAAGCAAGCCAATGCAATTACTGTCTTCCTCAATGTTTATATTGTCATTTGAGTTTTTGTTCATTACAAATTCAGAGTAAACCTTAGGAATTCTATTGGCCCATTTTAAGTAAGATTTTACAGGCTTACTCTCCTTTGCCGAATACTGCATTACAATGTATCCTGCAGGTTGCGTACTGTTTTCCGGGATGGCAACAGTAAGATTCTGCGGTTTAAGATTTTTTCTTTGGTACCACTGTCGTTTCCATGTATTAAGAGTCATACCAAGGTTCTTAATTCCCTGTATTGAAAACAGGTCGGAAGCTACAGGCATGACGATATAATCAGAGCTTATTGTAACGGCTCTGTTAATTGCCCCAAGGTTTGGTCCTACATCAATTAGTATTACTTCCGCACCAAATCGGTTTGCTGCCTCATCCAAGATGGTCTTAAAAATACTCGTAATGCGAAAAGAATAAATCTCACTGTTCAGGCATTTTAGCCACGCATCGCTAAGCCCGTCTTCAAATGTCGAGAGCGCAAGGTTTCCGGGGATCAGCCTCAGATAGTCATTGATTTCTTCCAAATGAACGGCAACGGCAGGATCTCCATTTACTATGGGGTTTATTGCATCAAGTATGGTGACCGGAAGAGAATTCTCATATATATCCTCGAGCCGTTCACCGCTTAGAAACATAGAAGTCAGGTTAGACTGAGGATCCAGGTCCACCGCTATGGTTCTTATCCCCATCTCGGAAAGCATCCATGCAACGTGGTACACCGTGGTGGTTTTTCCTACACCTCCTTTATTATTGAAAAATGTTATCTTTCTCATTTTACCATGCTTGATTTACTGGTATAGTTACTTTGAATTTAGTAGTGAGGCTCAAATCAAATTCAGGTTCTCCGTTGCCGTTTTTCTCTAATTCCATTTTGGCTCTTTTCACTCCGTAATTAAATCTATTCACATAACCTAATACTTTTAGTGCTTCCGCAATCACCACATTCCTGTAATCACTTGCATTGGGGAAATTTTGAGGTGTGACCTCGCCGAACAAGCCTCCAGGATTGATAATCTCGATTCTATTCCCAAATTCATATAGATAAATGGGCGAATTCGATTCATAATTACGATGCATAATAGCATTCATCACTAATTCACGAAGAGCCCAATAAGGATAATTGGCGATTGTTTGTTCTTGTAAGGAATCAATTCTTTTTGGCTTGGTCTTTAAAATATTTGATTTGATAAAATCATCCAACAACCCCAATTCAGTAGCCAATGCACCGGAAAATTTCTTCTCAAACGAAACATCATCTGTCATTTGTTCTCCATCGAACTTAACATACTGAAGGTAGGACCCAGGCAAATAGAACTCTGGATTCAATCCGAAAAGTAGTATACCGGCATTAGTCGGACATTGATTCTGTGAATCAAAAAAGCGCAGAGAGGCAAGTTGTTCTTCGAGTGTCCGGCCATTCTCCTGAAGAATATCCTTATTAATGGCAATGGGGAGGTAAGTGATTTTAAAATGTTCCAAACTAATATCATGCAGTGTCGCACCTAACGCAGGCACTAAGTCATATGTTTTGGCAAATGACGCTCTTCGCTCCGTTAAGATCCGTTCCTCTTCAATATTGGCCACAGATTTTCTTGGACCAACTCTAATCCAACACCTTCCATCATATCTTACCGGTGGATATGATGAAGGCTTTACCTCAACCACTACTACATCTCCTCCATCCATTGAAAAAACAGGGCTCACCACTAATGATGGTTGAGGCAAAACATTTCCATTTGATTTTACATTTCCAATCTTTTGTAAATCCTCATCCCCAATAGACATCCCTGCCAAGCTTCCATCGTCATGGACACCTAATAACAAATATCCTGATTTTTTATGTTTTGGAAAATCATTCGAAAAAGCACAAACAGCGGGTCCAAGCTTCTTTTCAGTAAAGGAAGTCGTCCGTTCTATTCGATCTGATTCCAGATCAGCTATCAATTCATTTACTTTTTCAATATTCATTGTCATATCGTCTTAAAATCAATTTCCACATCCATTGTCGGAATTGCGGATTTTCACGGATTAGTTGATTTCACAGATTTGGGAGTTAGTACCAATCTTTATATATGTCATGTTTTTTGAATCCGTGATTGTTTTGTGTCCAGTGAATTTCTATCCATGTTTTTAAAAATTTCAACAGTTCGGAAGCATCCTGAAGTGTCGTGATTGGTCAAAACCTCATATAGGCCAGTAAGTGGTTCCATGACCTTTTGTTTATCTGGTATTATGATATTATAAAATGAGTTTTGGTTTTGCAAAAGACGTCAAAATACACACCAAACCGTCATAATCATTTAATCAGACGCCGTTGGGCTACTTCGTTTACCCAAATTTAGTTTTTTTACCGGATGATTATGGGTGTAGGGACATATTTTTTCCCTGGTTTAAAGTATCTATAAAAAAACCATGGCTTTTCTGCGGGATCCTGAGGTTTCTCCGGAGCGGAGAAAACCTGGAATTGGAGGTGTTGCGACTGGAAAAGGAAATAAATGATGGCTTAAACACATCATTGAATACTTTCGGGAATACAAACTACTAGATTTACGGCTAAAGTACGATTCCTTAAAGCAGAGCTAGCGCCGCTACTGTAGAATAATAGGTCTTACGCATCTCAAATCTCACATCTTATCAAATAGACCCCCGATCTATAAAATGAAATACATTTTTGACCAAATCCCTTTTGTTCTTTTTGATCATAAACGAGGCCGTTTCACCCATGGCCCTGAAGTCTGTGGAAACCACGGTGATGTCCAGCAGCGTTTTCAGTGCGGTATCGTTATAGGAAATCACCCCAAGGTCTTTGCCGAGGCTGTAACCGTTGTCCTTCACCTGTTTCATGAGATTGACCAGATCCTCTTCCTCTATAAGAATATAGGCATCATTGGACCTCAGCTCCATATCCGGATAAATTTTGTCAAGGACTTCATGGCTGAAATTATACTCTTTGCAGAACTTTTTGAAACCCTCCTTGATTTCCCGAGGATAAGGATAGATAGGGTGATTAGGATATACCAGGATCAGTTTATCATATTTATAAAGCCTCGACAGCCCCTCATGCAGGGCATCATAGATGTCCATTTTGAAATCCTGATAAATTCCTGCTATATCCTCCCCAAGTTCCGGCAAATAATTGTCCATCACGATCAGCTGGTCCTCGGGAATTTGCTTGATATAATAGAATGCTTTGTCCCTCTTGTAATGTTCTTCAGGAGGCAATTCCTTAAAGTGCGGCATGACAACAAAATAATCGTAAGCGTCCA
Organism: Negadavirga shengliensis; assembly: GCF_042652345.1. Taxonomy (NCBI): domain Bacteria; kingdom Pseudomonadati; phylum Bacteroidota; class Cytophagia; order Cytophagales; family Cyclobacteriaceae; genus Negadavirga; species Negadavirga shengliensis. The sequence continues at coordinate 45,084 of NZ_JBHSJJ010000013.1, read as the reverse complement.
TGTTTTCCTGAAGAATATTGGCAAAAATCTCCGGGTCACAATAGTACAACTGCAATTCCACATGCGAATCCATCCCCATGCTTTCCACAAAATAATTGTAGATTTTTAGTTTATAATCGCTGAGCTTGTTAAGCAGGAAGAGGACTTTGGGTTTTGAATGCTTCAGGTTTTTGGCCACATAATATCCTTTGCCCTTCACGGAAAGAATGATCTTTCTTTTCTTCAGGATGTTCAATGCTTTCTCCACGGTGTCGCGTGAAAGCAGATATTCCTCACTGATTTCACTGATGGAAGGTATTTTGTCCCCTACTGCCAGATATTCCTTTTCAATGTCATGTACAATAGAATTGACAATTTGTTGATACTTGGGGATTCTGGACTCACTGTCGATCTTCAAGCGGCTGCAAACATCCGTTATCATAATTATCAGGGTTTATGGGTTAATGTTCCGTGCAATCGTTTGTTCTAATTTAGAAATTTCTCCACCTAAGAAAGAAACAGGCTTTTCTATAAGTGTCGGAAATTCACTTAATCTTAGGGATTGTCCAGGAGATCAATGAAATTTTGTTTTATAATATGACGAATGTCATGATTTTAAACTGGATAATTCATAAAATGCCCAATCAATACCGATTTTTGTATTGAAATCCACTTTTTATAAAAAAACCTGCCAACAGCTTCCAAAAAACACCGTTTTATAAAATAGTCCCGTGAACGATTTTATAAAAACAGTGTTTTTCGGAAAAAAAATGGGGGCCACGCTTGCCTGACGACAGTCAGGGATTTCACAGCCTGCCCCGGCTGATACCGGGGGATTGACACTAAGGATATGAATTAAAGCTGCACTCATCTGGGAAAGCTTCAGGGCAAGCAAATAGTGAGACTCATGCCGGGTATCATTTTCCGGTCCGGGCTCAGTCCCAAAAAAATCCGTGCAATTAGTGGACAATAACTCAGTGGACCACGCTTGCCTGACGGGGCGGTCAGGGATTCCGCGGATTGACACGGAGGAATGGCCAAGTTCGCCGTTGTTTCGGCATCAGCAGAGATCGTGGGGGATATAATACAGTACAGGGCAGGAAGGGTGATGTTGGGGAAGTCATTACCTTGTTCTCGAATTTTATAATCCAAACGATATGCATGCGATAATCTATTTTGTGACTTTGGTGATGTTGGCTTTTGGAACCTCTCCTTCATTTAAAGATTACAAAAAGGGGATTTTGGTGGACGAATTCATCTATGAGGAAGCTCCATTCCCTTCTTGTCATGCTGCGACCATAACAGAAACCCCCACCGGTTTGGTAGCCGCCTGGTTTGGTGGGACCCATGAGCGCCATCCTGACGTGGGCATCTGGGTGAGCAGAAACGATAATGGGCAATGGACCGCCCCTGTGGAAGCGGCAAACGGCGTGATCAACGACACTTTAAGGTATCCTACCTGGAACCCCGTGCTTTATCAGGTTTCGGGCGGAGACCTCATGCTGTTTTATAAAGTGGGCCCCAAGCCTTCAGAATGGTGGGGTATGCTGATGACATCCGATGACGGCGGGGAAACATGGACCGCCCCCCGGAAGTTGCCGGATGGATTTATAGGACCGGTGAAAAACAAACCCGTGCTTTTGGAAAATGGCCTATTGGTGTGCCCCAGCAGCACCGAAGGCGACGGATGGAAAATACATTTGGAGGTGACACCGGATTTTGGAAAAACCTGGGAGAAAATCGGTCCCCTGGACCAAGGGAATGATGACATCAATGCCATCCAGCCCAGTCTTCTCGTCCATGAAGATGGCAAATTACAGCTGCTTTGCAGGAGCCGTAGCAGAAGAGTAGCCACCGCCTGGTCCTCTGATATGGGTAAGACCTGGTCTGCCATGGAGAAAACCACCCTGCCCAACAACAACTCCGGGACCGATGCCGTCACGCTGCAGGACGGGAGGCACCTTTTGGTGTATAACCACGTATTGCCGCCCGAAGGTGAACATAAGGGTCCCCGGACTCCCCTTCACGTATCCTTATCGCATGATGGTGTTGACTGGGAGGCTTCGTTGATTTTGGAGGATTCGGAGATCAGCCAATATTCTTATCCCTCCATCATTCAGGGGAGTGACGGCATGGTGCATATCGTGTACACCTGGCGCAGGGAAAGAATCAAATATGTCAAAGTGGATCCTGAACAAATTACCGCCACGCCCATTCTTGGGCTGGAGTGGCCTGAATAAACTTGGTTAGACAATGAGCATAAGAACCAACAGAAGGGAATTCTGCAGGAGGTTGGCGATAGGGGGTGCTGCCCTTTTCACCGCTCCCCGCCCGCTATGGTCTGCATCCATTGCAAATGACCGAAGCCATACCGCAGCCGGTCCCTATAAAATTGCCGTATGTGATTGGATGATCCTGAAGCGGCAGAAATTAGGTGCTTTTTCCCTGGCTTCGGAGATAGGTGCAGACGGTGTGCAACTGGATATGGGGGGCCTGGGTCAAAGGGAGACGTTCGATAATAAATTGGCAGACCCGGCAGTGGCTAGGCAATTTATGGAAGAGGCCGGCAAAAACCAAATGGAAATATCCTCCATCGCCATGTCCGGCTTTTATGCGCAATCGCTTGCCGAGCGGCCCACCGTGGGAAGGATGATTGATGACTGCATGGAAACCATGCGACAGATGAAGGTAAAGGTGGCTTATTTGCCCTTGGGAGTACACGCCGATTTGGTAAAAAGACCTGCAATCCGGCCGGCTGTAGTGGAACGTTTAAAAGAGGCCGGTAAGAAGGCAGAAAAAGGCGGGTGCTGTATTGCGGTGGAAACATCTTTGAGTGCTTCAGAAGAGCTTGCGTTTTTGGAAGAGATAGGCTCTCCCCATATTAAAATCTCATTCAACTTTGCCAATGCGGTCAAAAATGACAGGGATATAGCCACAGAGTTGTCGACTTTGGGAAGGGAACATTTGGCCCAGATCCATGCCTCGGATACGGACGGGGTCTGGCTGGAAAACAACCCCAAAATAGACATGCCTCGGATCAAGGAAACACTGGATGCCATGGACTGGTCCGGATGGTTGATTGTGGAGCGGTCCCGGGATGTGGAGGATGTACACAATGTCAGAAAGAATTATGGGGCTAACGTGGCTTACCTGAAGTCGGTATTCCAAAGTGAGCGCTAGCAATTTATGGATTCCGCTGCAGGCTTGGACAAAAAGAAGGCCCACGAATTTCACAGCCTGCCCCGGCTGATACCGGGGGATTGGCACGAAGGATAGGGACTACGACTGTAGTCATTTGGGGGCTTTAGGGCAACGAGCCATGTTGGGTATTATTTACTGGTCCGAAAGCAGTCCTCAAAAATCCGTGGAAATCAGTGCAATTAGTGGACAAAAAACTACCACGTTTCCATAAACAAAAATATATCTGCAAAAATTAAACAATATGGTTTTCATGCGTACATATGTATTGGCAGCGATTATGGGGATGATGCTTGTTTCCTGCGATTCCCGGGAACGCATCAGTATGCTCGTTTTGGGAGATAATGTCCGTGTCCTTTTTGGTGCTGACAAATTGCTGTCGGAACTGAAACAAGCGGGCCATCCGGTGCAACGGATCAGCAGCATTGATGATCACAAGGCGGGCCGCATCATTGTGCTGGGCACCCTTGCCAATGAGAAACATGGGGCTGTGGCAGAACAGCTGGGGCTGACACTTCCATATACGGAAGGATTAAGCGAAGAGGGATTCGGTATTTCTTCCAATGGAGAAGCCGTGCTGGTTTCGGGGGTAGGTGAATCCGGGACATTGTACGGAGCCATGGAGCTGGTGGATCGGCTGAAAGCCGGAGGCAGGCTTGATTTTTCGCTGGAAATGACCGACCAGCCCAAAATGGTGCTTCGGGGTGCGGCCATAGGCCTGCAGAAAACGGAGTACCTGCCGGGAAGAAGGGTTTATGAATACCCTTATACACCGGAAAATTTCCCCTGGTTTTATGATAAGGAACTTTGGATCGACTATCTGGACATGTTGGTGGAAAACAGGATGAATTCACTGTACCTGTGGAACGGTCATCCTTTCGCCTCACTGGTGAAACTGGACGACTATCCTTATGCATTGGAAGTGGACGAGGAGACCTTCCGGAAAAACGAAGACATCTTTACCTTTTTGACGGAGGAGGCAGACAAAAGGGGGATATGGGTCATCCAGATGTTTTATAACATCATTGTCTCCAAGCCGTTTGCTGAGCACCATGACATCGTGACGCAAGACCGGAGCCGGCCGATTGTTCCCCTGATCGCCGATTATACCCAAAAGTCCATCGCGGCATTTATAGAAAAGTATCCCAATGTCGGTCTTCTGGTCGCCCTGGGGGAGGCCATGCAGGGAGAGGAAAACGATGTACGATGGTTTACCGAAACCGTATTGCCAGGAGTAAAGGATGGGTTGCAGGCGCTGGGCAGGACCGACGAGCCGCCGGTCATATTAAGGGCTCATGATACTAATGCGCCGTTGGTGATGGAACATGCGCTTCCGGTCTACAAAAACCTGTATACCATGCACAAGTACAACGGGGAATCTTTGACCACCTACGAGCCGGGAGGACCTTGGACCAAGATCCACCAGGACCTCAGTTCGACCGGTTCCATTCATATTTCCAATGTCCATATCCTGGCCAACCTGGAGCCCTTCAGATATGGCTCTCCGGATTTTATCCAAAAAAGCGTCCGGGCCATGCACGAAATACACGGCGCCAACGCTTTGCATTTGTATCCCCAGGCCTCTTACTGGGACTGGCCATACACCGCGGATAAGGTGGAGAAAAGGTTGCTGCAGCTGGACAGGGATTGGATATGGTACAAAGCCTGGGCCAGGTATGCCTGGAATGAGGAAAGGGAAAGGGATGAAGAATGGGTGTACTGGACAAAACAACTGGCGGATATGTACGGGGATGAAGAAGCGGGAAGGTATATCCTGGAAGCCTATGAGGAGACGGGGGAAATAGCACCCAAACTCTTAAGACGGTTTGGCATCACCGAAGGTAACCGGCAGACTTTGTTGCTGGGCATGTTCGGCAGCCAGCTGGTCAATCCCTACAAATGGCGGGTTTATCCGGGTTTTTATGAATCCTGTGGGCCTGAAGGGGAAATACTTATAGAATATGCGGAAAAAGAGTGGAACGGGGAGCCTCATCTGGGTGAGACACCGCCGCAGATCGTCGACGAAGTGGTACGCCACGGAGAAAAGGCGCTGGCTGCGATAGAAAATGCAGCGGAAACAGTACGGGACAATCAGGAGGAGTTTGAGCGCCTCCGCAATGATGTCCATGCTTACAAGGCATTTGCGGATTTCTTTTCAGAAAAGGTAAAAGCGGCGATGTGGGTACTGCGTTATGGCCATTCCAAAGAAGTAGCCGATTTGGAAAAAGCATTGCCCCATTTGAAAGCCAGTGTGAGCCATTACCGGGATTTGGTAGCTTTGACCAAAGACCGCTACCTGTATGCCAACAGCATGCAGACTGCCCAACGGCGGATTCCAATAGGCGGTGACGGTGGGAAACACAAGACATGGGAGGAGATGTTGCCCCATTATGAGCGGGAGCTGGATAATTTTGAGAGGAACCTGGCATTGATACAAGAAGCTGGTGGCGAAGCCATCGGAACTGCACCTAAAGAACCTTGGGAGCCTGTTGCCGTAGAATGGCTGGATAAGCCCGGGACCGTAATGGATTTGGAAGCGGGCAAATCTCTCTATACGGATGCGCCTTCCGGGATTCTTCAAATGGCGGACGAACTTAAGAACTTGAAAGGATTGGTGTTGAAGGCATCCGAACAGGAAAATAAAGGCACCCAGCTCCGCTTCAGGGCCGACAGGCCTGTCAAACTGGTAGTCGGCTACTTCAATACGGACGAGAGACGATATCTGATGCCGCCAACTTTGGAGACGGATGCCGCGGGCAATGTGAGGGGCCAGGCGGAGGTGCTGCTGGCCAACGCCATGGAGATCAACGGACAGCCAAGGGTTAATGTTCATACCTTTCTTTTTGGGACTGGAGAGCAGGAATTGTCCCTTGATCCGGGTAAAATCCTGATTTTGGGCTTTGTTGATGGAGAAGAAGAGCTTGATTCGAGGGATGTTGGTCTCATCGGAGAGGAGGAACGGGAGGCGGTAGACTGGGTATTCTACTGATTCCGCAGCCAACATCGGGGAAATTTGCGCAAAAACCGTAGCCTTTATGAGCAGAAAACGGGTAGAAAGGAAAGAAGGGGAAATGATGCCGGGTTTTTAAACCAATGGTATTTAGAGGAATGAATGGATTGTTCAGGATAATCCCTATATTGTGCAATCGATTTCACAAAATAGGTGTTATCACCCTTTCCTAGGGCTTGGCATTTTTTTAATACCAATTAATTAGGGAATCGGTAGATAGCGTTAATTAATTAATTGATGAGTTCAAATAAAAAAAAGAAGCCAACGATTTTGGATATAGCGGAGAAGCTAAAAATCACCCCCTCTACGGTATCCAGAGCATTGAATAATCATCCGAGGATTTCGGAAGAAACACGTCGGCAGGTCATACGGGTGGCCAATGAGCTGAACTACCAGCCCAACAATATCGCCTCGGCGCTGAGAAGCGGGAAAAGTAAATTGATAGGCATCGTAGTGCCCACGGTCAACCGTAATTTCTTTTCTTCCGTGGTGAGGGGGATAGAGGAGTATGCCGAGGCACTGAACTACAACGTGATCATTTCCCAGTCCCATGAAGACCATAAGAAGGAAGTGCAGACCATCAAGGCGCTCATCAGTGCCCGCGTGGATGGCATCATAGCCTCTTTGGGAAAGAACACCACTGATTTCAGCCACTTTCAAATGGTTATCGATAAGGGGATTCCGCTGGTTCTGTTTGACAGGGTGACGGACAAGCTGAATGTGAGCAAGGTCGTCATAGATGATCATCAGGGAGCATTTGAAGCCGTAAGTCACCTTATTGACCAAGGCTGTACCCGGATTGTCCACCTTACCAACCCACGGAAGATCAACATTTACAGTGAGAGGCTGCGGGGATATACGGATGCGCTGAGGGCAAATGGGCTGCCTGTTCTCCCGGAACTGATCGTGGAAAGCAACATGCAGTTGGAAGATGGGCGGGACAGTGTCAAACAGCTTTTAGAAAAAGGCATTGCTTTTGATGCCATATTTTCAGCCTCGGATTATGCCATTATGGGTGCCATGCAAATCCTTGACGAGAAGGGATTGAAGGTACCGAATGACATTAAATTGGTAGGATTTGGGAATGAACCCTTTACCTCCTTTACCCAGCCCCCGATCACCACGGTGGACCAGAAGAGCATCCCTATGGGACAGGTCACCGCGGAGACATTCTTTGACTTGCTGAATAAAGATGCCAAGCAACGCTATCTTAAAACCACCGTACTTAAGCCGGAGTTGGTTATTAGAGGGTCGAGTATCAGCAAAGCAGAAGTGCCATTAAAACCGATGTAATTCCATTTCCCGTCCCCAGATTACAACGCTCCTATTGGAACATCTACGACTGCCAAAAATCCTTTTCCGGGTTGGCTTTCAACGGAAAAATGTCCCTTTAGCATTTGTACTTTAGCCCGGATAGACAGGACAGACTATCCAGATCTATAAAGCATCAAATTATTTAATGGACATACCCTTCTTTTCTAGCGAAGAGAAGGGTATATTTTCACTAATATCAAGTCAAATATGATATTTCGGGTCATTTGTTTGTAAAACTACTAGTTTGCGAGAGTTTTTGGTTGTCCACGGATCCCGAAACAAGTCCCTCGAAATCAGTTCGGGGCAGGCTGGGACAGGTTTACACAGCCCGCCCCGGCTAATACCGGGGAAATAGCACGGAGGATGAGGATAATATGGTTGAGATTGTTATTTGGAAAAAGAATCAATGATCTGGATCATTTCATAAAATCCGTGTCAACTGCGCCTCGCCACAGGCGGGTTAGTGAAATTAGTGGACAGAAATTTCGTTGGTTTACCCGAATATTGACCCTTGACTTTACACTCGGGTATTGCAAAACGCTAACCAATGATACACCAACCGTTCAGACAGAAAAGTAGCGTTGTTGGAATTTTAATTAAAAAAAGACCCTATGTACATCAAACCAATATTTCAGGCAATATTTATGATTTGGGGAGCAAGTATGCTCGGAGCGGGCTGCCAAAGTAAGTCCGGAGAGGCCTCTAAAACCCAAGTGCCTTCCGGCGAACCAATATCTGTCACTGTTGGAGCAGAGCGGCTTTTTGAGCCGGAGTATTTTTCCCTTATTGAAGGGAAAAAGCTTGCGTTGGTAACCAACCACACCGGATTGTTACCGGATGGCCGGCATTTAGTGGATATCTTGTACGGCAATGAAAAGCTGGATTTAAAGCTGTTATTTGGCCCGGAGCACGGTATCCGGGGAGAAGAAGACACCCATGTAGCCGATGGAAAAGACAAGGCCACCGGACTTCCTGTAATATCCCTGTATGGAAAAGTACGCAAGCCCAATGCGGAGATGCTGGCTGATATCGATGTGATACTCTTTGACATCCAGGATATAGGCGCCCGGTTCTATACCTATATCGCTACCATGAACCATGTGCTGGAAGCTGCGGCAGAACAGGGAATTCCCTTTGTAGTATTAGACCGTCCGAATGCTATCGGAGGAATCTATGTGGATGGCCCGGTAGGGAAAAAAGCGCTGGAGCCGGTCATTGGCGTGGATCAGTTGCCGGTGGTCCATGGGATGACCGTGGGGGAATTGGCCCTGATGTTCAACGAGGAAAGGGAAAAGGCCGGTTTACCCAAGGCCCAACTGACCGTAGTCCCGATGAAAGATTACCAAAGAGAAAAGTGGTATGACCAAACCGGCTTGCCCTGGATCAAACCCTCCCCTAACATGCTTACCTTAACTACCGCTACGATTTATCCTATGACCTGCCTTCTGGAAGGAACCAACTTATCGGAGGGAAGAGGGACGCTTTCCCCTTTTGAACATATCGGCGCACCATGGGTGGATGGAGAAAAACTGGCCTCGCAACTGAATGCATACGGACTGAATGGGGTGGAATTCTCTACAAGTCAATTTATCCCGGAATCCGTAGTAGATGGTATTAAAATCTATCCTCCCAAGTTCCTGGGAGACACCTGCTATAGTGCGGAGATCAGGGTAACCGACCGTAACGCCTTCGAATCGGTAAAAGCCGCAGTCTACATGTTGGAAGCCCTTCACCGGCTTTACCCCCAAAAGCTGGAGTGGAGGGAACCAAGAATGGATGGATTATGGAAAACCGACGCTGTCAGGAAAAGTATCCTTGCAGAAAAGCCGGCAGAGAAAATCATCCAGGACTGGGGCAACGGGCTGACCTATTTCAAAAAGACCCGGGAACAGTATCTATTGTACTAAGAGTTTTTGGGTGAGTGCTACTTATGAGGCTGTCTCATAAGTAAAAACTTTCAGTCGTTCACCAAATATTATTTTGATCTCGGTATAGAGGAAAAGAGCCCTTCGAGGGTTTAAAACCCTTGAAGGATTTCACTTAGTCATCTTATTCCATTGATAGAAGAAAATCTGGTAAGTGAGCGATTGGAAAGATTTATGAGACAGCCTCTTTTTTGTTGTGATGTTTACGTTCTTCAGAACTTGTTTTTCACGAGAGAAAATTCATGCCCTTTCAAAAGCCTCAAAGCTTTTGAAACGTCTTGTTCGCTCTCATGGCTTCGTCAATCCATTTTTATCAATTTTTCAGGAAGACAGCAAGTTCCGGCAGCTCTCGCTTCAATTCTTCCACAGCCAGGTCGCTTACCTTGAAGGCCCCGGTGGGAGAAAGGTGGGTATCGTCTGAGGCGCCTTTTGGAAATTGGGCATAATCTCCCGGCCGATAATGCAAAAAGAGCTCTTTGGACTTTTCGGGGCCGAATTGCTTCAATACTTTGGCGGTTTGGACTTCCAGGTCAAACAGACGTACATCAAATTCCTTCGCCACTTCCCTTACTACTTCCGGGTAGCGTCCATGGGTATATTCCAGCTCACCATTTTCATCAAATTTCCTCCGGCAAATAGAGGTGGCCAAAACCGCTTTGCCTCCCTTGGCCCGGATCTCCTCCACAAACTGGGTCAGCCGCTGTCTGTATTCCGTATCCGCTTCGGCATAACGATCCGGGGAGTTCTCTTTCTGATCATTGTGCCCAAACTGGACCAATACATAATCTCCCGGCTTAAGCCGGTCCATCACCTCATCCCATCTCCCTTCAGCCCGGAAGCTCTTCGCGCTGCGGCCGTTCACAGCATGGTTTTCAAAACGTATACCCTCCTCGAAATAAAGGGGGAATACCTGTCCCCAGCCCTTTTCAGGATTGCTTTCACCATATGGCTTGTTTGCCAGCGTAGAGTCACCTACCAGGAAAAAGGTTATTTCATCATCCTGTAAAGAAAAGCTGCTTATGCCCAGAAGCAGAACAAACAGCCCGGTCAACCAATTTTTATTCATGACTTATTCCAATTTTAAAGCCTCGGAAGCTACTCCTGAACCTATGGCAATTTGATCGGCGGAACCGAAGTCTTTTTGCTCCAGGCTGATATTCCTGGAGTCTCTTCCCAAGATCCGCACCGGTGTCTTTCCGTTCTCTTCGAAGCTGAATCCGCTCACGGATATGTTTTCGCTGTTATAAATAGTAAGGGCATGATCTTCCATCCCCAGCATTTTCACGTTGACCAACTCCAATCCATCCGCATCAATGGCGGTAATGCCTTTTTTGGCTTCCAGCAGCGCGTTTTCCAACCGGATATTTTGCAATTTCATTTCCGGCAATCCCATAAAGGAAACCGATATCTCGGAATTGGTAACACGAATGTCTTTCATGTAAATATTACGGAAGGAGGGTGTCTCCTCGGTTACCGGAACCAGGTCTTCTTTTCTGGCCTCATCGTCAGCGCTTTGGTCCTCCTCCAAGACGGGGCTGTTACCGCTGTAGAACAGGTTAAATCCAATGGCCTCTGCCGGAATATTGACCATGTCTATGTCAGATATCCATATGTTTTCCACCACGCCGCCCCTGCCGCGGGTGCTTTTAAACCGGAGGCCTATGTCTGTCCCTATAAAGGTGCAGGAAGATACATGGACGTTCTTTACGCCACCGGACATCTCGCTACCGACAACAAAACCCCCATGGCCGTGATACACCACGTTGTTTTTGACGACCACGTTTTCGGTAGGAATGCCCCTTTCCCTGCCGTCTTTGTCTTTGCCGGACTTAAAGCAAATCGCATCATCGCCCACATCGAAGGTATTGTTATAAATCAGCACGTTTTTGCAGGATTCCAGGTCAAGGCCATCACCGTTTTGGGAATACCAGGGGTTCCTCACATTCAGGTTCCGGATGATCACCTCCTCACTCATCAGGGGATGGATGTTCCATGCCGGGGAGTTTTGGAAAGTAGGGCCATCCAACAGTACCCTTTTGCTGTTTACTATACTAACCATAACTGGCCTGAGAAAATCCTTGACAGATTCAAGTTCTTCCTTGTTAATCATATCCGGAACATTAAAATTGCTGCTGTTCACATAGCCTTTTTTTGAACTTTCAGTAGGAAACCACATTTGTCGATCGTCTGACAACACGCCTCCTGAGGCCAGCAGTTTTTTCCACTGCGCATCGGTCATCTTCCCTTTTTTCACCGGTCGCCACGCATCCCCATTGCCATCGATAATCCCTTTTCCGGTAATGGCGATGTTTTCTACCTCCCGCGCATTGATGGGGGAAATGCACCTGACGGTATTGAGCCCCTCAAAACTGGTTTCCACAAGCGGATAATCATCAAAATCCCTGCTGAAGAGCAGCAACGCCCCTTCTTCCAAATGGAGGTTCAGGTTGCTTTTCAAGGTGACGGGACCTGTGAGCCACATCCCTCTTGGAATGATCACCTTCCCGCCGCCATGCCCCACCACGTGGTCAATGGCTTCGGCAATGGCCTCCGTATTTTTGGTAAGCCCGTCAGGTACGGCTCCAAAATCACGGATATTCACCGAATATTCAGGAAAACTTGTTTCCTTTACTTTAGGCATGGGGAATTCCAAGTCCTTGTATACATCTGCCATGTTTCCTATCTGTTGAGCCATAGCGGGCTCCCATTTGTTTACAGACAGCAGGGCCGCAATTGCTACAATCAAGAGTTTATTTAGCTTTTTCATCGTTATATCTTTATTTACTGAACCTGAACCAATCTACATCTGCAAAGCCGGAGTCATTGGTTGTTGTTTCCCGGATCGCAAACAGGCCTACTTTGGCCCCTATCCATTTTCCGGGTACTGAGGTAAAGGCTTTGTTGACCTCTGTGAAGTTTTTTCCATTCTCACTGTAACTGAACCGGCATATGCCGCCTTCCAGCACTTTTACCCGCAACTGAATTTTCCCGCCGCTCACTTGGGTCAGCACTTCTTCCGTATCGGATTTTCCGTGCTCAGCATCGGGATTTTCCACATACACCAGGTAAATACCATCCCTTTTGCTTACCAGTGAAAGGTGGGCGTAACGCATGCCCATGACCAATAACCCGGCTCTCTCGTTCTCCAGCTTCTCATTGGGTTTAAAGGTCAATTGGGTGGTCACCGTGAATTGATCAGCAGGGAACTTTTGCAAAAGTAGGTTGGGCACATCCCAAAGGTTTTTACTTCCCTCGGGGACCTGGCTGGTAAATAACCTAAGCTGCTTTTTGGCAGGATTGGCAAAAGCCCATGTGGTCTTGGGATTGGCATGCCACTGCCATTGCAGGCCGATATCGATGCCATCAAATTCATCGGAATCCGGAGGTGTCACAAGGGAGTGATTTTCGCCTATATCAGGCTTGCTGTACGTCATAACAGGCTGTCCGTTACCGTCGGTGTTGACATCTTCTCCGATTACAGGCCAGTCGTTTTTCCATGTCAGGGGTTGTAAATGTACGATGCGGCCGTAAGCCTCTCTGTCCTGAAAATGGACAAACCAGTTTTCTCTGTTGTCCAGTTCCACCCATCCTCCCTGGTGAGGGCCGTTGATGGGTGTATTTCCCTGGGACATTACTGTTTTTTCTTCGTAGGGGCCATAAGGGTTTCGTGACCGAATGGCAAGTTGCCATCCGTTTGTGACCCCGCCCGCCGGGGCAAAGATGTAGTAGTAGCCGTTTCTTTTATAGAATTTGCTGCCTTCCACAGTAGGATGGGCATCATGTCCGTCAAATACCAGTTTGCCGGTGCCGGTGATTTTGGTTCCTTCAGGATTCATGGGCTTGACCACCAGGACACTTTTGATGCCTGCTCTGCTGCCGGCATAGGCATGGACCAGATAGGCTTTGCCGTCCTCATCCCAGAGGGGACAGGGGTCGATTAAGCCCTTCCCTGCTTCTACCAGTACCGGCTCGTCCCAAGGTCCTGCAGGATCTTTGGCTTTAACCATATAAATACCAAAATCAGGGTCACCCCAATAAATGTAAAATTCTCCTTTGTGGTAACGGATGGCTGGCGCCCAAACACCGTCTCCATGTCTGGGGGTGTCAAAATGGTCAAAGGGAGGCTGCCTTTCCAAGGCATAACCGATCAGTTCCCAGTTGACAAGATCTTTGGAATGCAATATGGGAAGGCCAGGGACCGCATTAAAAGAAGAGGCGGTCATATAAAAATCACTGCCGGCCCTGCATATATCGGGATCTGAATAGTCGGCATGGAGAATGGGATTGCGGTAGGTGCCGTCTCCCAGGTCAGCTACCCATACCTCTGATACAGGTTTTTGCTGGGCCAATGTGGTAAAGGTTACTGCTAAACTTAAAACAAGGAGGTTGAATAATTTCATTTTAAAATATTCTGTAACTAAGGAAGGGCAGTTAATTGATTAAAAGGGCTGAACTTTTCTATAAGCGTGGTTTTTAGTGCACTGATCTCCCCAATGCAGAGGTGGCGTATCGGTTTAGAAGTATACCGGAAATCAAAAGCGGATACAATGTGCATCCGCTTTTGAATGACAGTCTACATATAGCCTTCGTTTTGGACAAACTCGTCTTTGTTTGATATGGCGTCAAGTTGGGCTTGGGGAATGGGCCTTACCATATGGAATGGGCGGATGTTAGGGGCGGCATCAGGATTATGTGCCTGAACCCTTTCCACCAGCTTTCCTGTCCTTTTCAAATCAAACCAACGCAACTGCTCGCCGGCAAACTCCCTTGCTCTTTCGTCCAGGATAAGATCAATGGTGAGTGCGCCGGGCGATACTTCCATTTCGGTTTCATGTCCGGGATATGCGGCTCTCCTTCTCACTTCATTGAAATGGTCAGCAGCTTCAGTGAGGTTATCCAGATTCATTTCAGCTTCAGCCACAATGAGGTACATTTCTGCCAAACGGATGACAAAGGCATCGCGCTGACCCTGTTGCTGTGAAATGGTAGCCCTTGATGGATCCAGGAATTTTTTCAGAGACATGTAGCGATCCCTTACACGGGGTTCATCGTCAGAACCATAGGTACGGCTTCTGTCAATGGTTGTGTAAGGTCTCGCATCTTTATCATTATTGGTCAAGGGGTATTTTGTCGCAAAAATTGCGGTATCGCCTTCCTGGAAGCTAACGGATTTGGTGCTTCCATCAGAAAGAGGCAAATTGAATGTGCCGGGGTTATTGGCGTACCATACGGTCTGGAAGGTGGCATGGAACCTGCTGTCCACATTTTCGTCAAAGAGATCCAGGAGGAAAGCGGTAGGCATAAACCGTGCGAAAGGCCGGCCGTTTTCAATGTCTCTCAGCATCCCTGGCAATTGATCATAGGTCATTAGGAAGAACAAATGATTGTTATTACCGCCGTCTCTCAACAGTATATCACCATCCGGACTTTCCAGTTCCCGGTTAAGGATCAGGTCGGCGGTGAAATTGACATGCCATACGATTTCCGGATTCCTGATGTTATTGATATCCCACAAATCTGCGTAGTTGTCTACCAGGGAATAGGAATAGTTGTTGATCACCCTTTTGGCAAGTGCCGAAGCCTCGGCATTATTGCCTCTTGTCAGGTGCATTCTTGCCATAAAAGCTTCAGCAGAAGGTTTGATGACTCTTCCGTATTCATCCGAACTTTCGGGTAGATTGTCTACGGCAAATTGCAAATCCTCAAAAATCTGTTCATAAAAGCGGTCAACAGATGTACGGTTAGCCGTTGTCTGCACAGAAGTCACTTCCTCAAGTGAAAAATGCACACCTCCCCAGGTTTCTACAATATGCCAGAGGTAAAAAGCTCTGAGAAATCTTACCTCAGCCTCCCGCATGGTTTTAAGGTTATCCGGCAAAGGGGAATCCTGCAATCTTTGAATTGCCGCATTGGTGGTATTCAGGGCGGAATAGAACCGGGTCCAGTAAAAGTTAATAGGGTTATTGGCCCCGGAAAGATCACTGTTGTACATGGCCACCGGCGGGTTTTCCATACCATTCCCTCTAGTGAAAATGTCCGTACCTGTTTCGGTCAACGCGATGCCGTTTTCCTTACCATACCAGAACCTCATTGGCGTATAGCAGGAATTGACCAAAGCTTCAATACCCTCAGGGGTTACATAATAGCCGTCAGCGGTCAGTCCACTCTTGTTTTCTTCATCCAGAAAATCGGCACAGGCCACCAAAAGGCCCATGAGTGAACAAAGGAATATCTTATTTATTGTTTTCATAATGAGTTAGCACTTTAGAGAATTACAAATCGATGTTTAGACCAAATACCATTTGCCGGGTCATGGGGAAACTGAGGTTTCCTCCCCTTTCCGGGTCATAGGGGCCCATGTGGCTCCACACGAAGTAATTCTTGGCAGTGGTGTAAACCCGCAATCTGGACACCGACAATCTTGAAGCGATCTGCCGCGGCAGATTATAAGCCAGTGTAACATCTCTGATTTTCAGGAAGGAACCATCTACATACCTAAGTGTGCTGTAGTACCTTGTACTTGCCCGGCTTGTTCCGGCATTGGGCCTTGGATAGGCGTTTGTGGGATTCTCCGGGGTCCAGTAGTCCACCACCGGACCGTTTTCCAAGCCATCAATTTTATAGGAACCATGCGCTTCACTGATGATGGTTTGACCTACCCGCGCAAACAAAAAGAAATTCAGTTCAAAATTCCTGTAATTCAGCCTGTTATTGATTCCCAAGTTAAAGCTGGGGACATTGCTTCCTATGATCGTTCTGTCCTCAGGAGTGATTACGCCGTTTCCATCCTGGTCCTTGACCCTGATCTCTCCGGGAAGCTGTTGGTTTTCTGCCGCAAGGCTCTCTTCGCCCAGTTGCCATATACCGAGTTTCTCATAGTCATAATAGGAAGTAATCGGATATCCCACAAACCAGCTATTGGCAAGGTCTCTGTCACCTTCTACCAGTTCCCTGATTTCTTCCCTGTTAGCCCCAAAAGTGAAGTCTGTAAACCAACTCAGGCCCTGGGGTCTGTCCATATTGATGGTACTCAACAGAACCTCGACACCCCTGTTTCTGGTTCTGCCTACGTTATCCCATGAGGAAGTAAAGCCGGAACTTGTCGGAAGGGCTCTCTGCATCAGCAAATCCCTGGTGTCTTGCTGATAAAGGTCTACAGAGCCTGTTACCCGGTTGTTCAAAAAGCCAAAATCAATGCCGAAGTTTGTCGAAGCAGTGGTTTCCCAGCCCAGGTTGGAAGCAGCGATCAGGGAAGGATAAAATCCGAATGCCGCCACTTCTGATGCGCCCCTGTCAAATGCATAGGTGCTTTTTGAAAGACCTCCCAAGGTTTGATAAGCTGATACGGCGCTGTTTCCGGAAATACCATAGCTGAGTCTGAATTTCATTTCAGATAATGCATCCACATTTTTAAGGAAGCCCTCCTCTTTGGCTATCCAAGACAATGCTGCTGACGGAAAAAAGCCCCATTTGTTGCCCGGAGCGAGCACTGAGGAACCATCCGTTCTCAAAACACCTGTGAAGAGGTAGCGGTCCCTGAATTTATAGTTAACCCTTCCGAAGAATGATGCCAGAGAAGTTCTCCTGTATTCGCTGCCCACCCTGATGGCGTCTTGCGTGGCGCCCATGTTGTGGTACAACATCGTAGAGGAAAGCAAGTCCCTTCCTTCGGCAAAATTGGTTTCAGTGGTGGTGGCCCAAATGCTGGTACCCAACAATACTTGCAGGTTATGCTCTCCAAAAGTATTGGTGTAATTCGCGAAATTTTCCCAGGTAGTTCTGGATGCGGAATGGTTGGTCAGGCGGGCCAGCGACAAGCCGTTGGGTCCTACCTCTATGGTGTTGGTGGCTGAAAACAGCCCTCTTCTTGAGGTAGTATTGTCAATGCCGAGTCTTGAGGTAAAAGAAATTTTGTCTGACAACAACCAATCCAGGCTGATGTTGCCGAAAAACCTGCGGTTCAATTCATTGTCCTCGTAATTTCCGGGCACTTCATCCATCAAGGGATTAAGGGTAGAAGCGTCACCCACGGGGAATGTCAGCACATTGCCTGCTCCATCGTAGGCGGGTCCCAGAGGACTCATTTTATTGGCCTGGTTCAGAGGGTCTCTTCTTCTATCATGATCCCTGATCGTATACATCAGGTTGGTGGAAAGCTTCAGGTTGTCAGCGACTTTATAATCCACTGTCATTCGCCCGCTGTACCGGTCCAGTTCGTCATTTACCAGTAGCCCTTTCTCGTTAAAATATTCCATAGAGAAATAGTAGGAAAGCTTATTGTCTCCCCCTGAAATCCCCACTTGGTGGTTTTGTTGGCTTCCCGTTCCAAGCAGTTCTCTGGCCCAGTCCGTATAAATTCCGTTTCTGAAATTGTCAAGCTGGGTAGGGTTAAAAATGTTGGCGTCATCCTCAGGCCCGTTCCATTCCCCGACGGTTCTTCTGGCCTCTCTTCTCAAATCCACCCATTGTGGGCCGGTCATGATATCCGCATAGCCGCCCATAGTCTGGACACCGTAGTAACTGTTTATTGAAATTTGACTTTTGCCTTCGGCTCCCCTTTTTGTGGTGATCAATATTACCCCGTTGGCGCCCAAAGTTCCGTAGATGGCGGTGGAAGCGGCATCTTTCAGCACCTCAATCGAGGCGATGTCATTGGGATTTACGTCCATGGTGGAGCCATAGATGATCCCATCCACCAAAATGAGCGGCTGGTTTCCTGCATTCAGGGAACGGTTACCCCGGATATTGAAATTCAGTCCGGCTCCTGCCTGCCCGCTGGATTTGGTGAGGTCCAGTCCGGGTACTTTACCCTGCATCACTTCCAGGGCGTTGGTAACAGGAATGGCGGTCAAGTCTTTATCTCTAACGGAAACCACTGACCCGGTGAGGTCGGACTTTTTAACGGTTCCGTATCCTATGACAACCACTTCTCCGAGATCCTGCATGTCATCCACAAGTTCCACATTGATGACGGACTGTCCTTCTATAGGTATTTCCTGGGTGGTGTATCCTATAAAGGAAAAAGCCAGGGTACCGTTTCTGTCGGGTAATTCCAAAATATAGTTGCCGTCCACTTCGGTGGTGGTACCGATTGACGTGCCTTTAAGGACCACCGTTGCACCGGGTATGGGTTCTCCGTCTGCCGAAGAAACTACTTTTCCGGAAATTTGGAGACCTTGTGCTAATGCAAACGATTGTACACACAGCCACATGAATGCGCTCATTATAAAGCACACCTGCCGTTTCCAGGGCGGGCTGTTAAACACAGCCGCATCCCAACTTTTTCGTACTGTTTTTGCCATAATTTTAAGGGTTTATTTGATAATAATTGTAGTTAATTTATCTACCGATGATAGGTTACTGATGTTCCTGGCCGACTTCATTTCCTTCCATATAAATATGGAAGATCAGATAATCAACAGCCTGACTTTAAACGTTAAACAGACGTTTGTGCAAACGTTTGCATATTTAACGCAAAAAAACAATAAAACAAAATATCCGTGCAAAAAATTGAAACGGGCGGGCGGAGGAATCGGATTTTCAGGAAAATCCCTGGAAGGCAGCCTCATCAAAAGTGTCTTTTCCCGGATCCGCCCTGAAATTTGCCGGGCGTGGATCCCGTCCTTTGGGAAAAAGAGGAGGTAAAATGCTGGAGGGAAGAAAAACCGCAGCTGTAGGCCACCTCAGAAAGGCTGCAAAAAGGGTCTTTTCGCATCATTTCCTTGGCCTTTTCTATTTTAAGGTTGATGATATAACTGTTTGGCGGATAACCCGTGAGCCTTTTTACCTTTTCGGTGAATTTGGTTTTTCCCATGCCGAAATTTTCCGCCAAAGATTCCACGGCCCATTTATTGGTAAGGTCTTCCGTGACCATATTCTCCAGCTTATAAATAAAGGAATCTTCCTCATTCAGTTTCTGTCTGCGGCTGGTAAGATGCCTATGGAGGTCGATCAACAGATTTTCCAGAAGGTTAACCACAATGATTTCATAACAGGGCTTCTGTTCCATTAACTCGTTTCTGATCCCTACAAAATACTTTTTGAAAGCTTTTGCCTTTCGGATCACGATGCCCTTTTCTCCCGCGATCATTTCTCCCAGTCTCATCTGGAACGTGTAAGTGAGATTTGACCAAAGACCCAGGTCCAACGGCTCCTCGGGACTGAATTTTTCGGGCTTTAGTATGATCCAGTTGATCTGTCCCATGTCCATTTTGCCGGCAGGGCTGCCGTTCCAGTGCCAGGGGGCGGTGATGGACAGGTCATCAGGAAAGAGTTCCACGGACTTGTCCTCGAAGACCCAGTCGTAGCGGCCGCTTTCTATAAAGTGGATTTCGATGCCATCATTGAGATGCGGGCGCATGTTGTCGTCCATCCTTACTTTGGAAAACTTCATGCTGCCGAATTGCTTGAAAAAGGGAATTTTTTCCAAGGGACCCTTATTCTCTTCATGCCACCATATACCAGACTCTCCGGATTTTGGGTTATTCATAGTAGGGTCATGTTAAGGATGATTTGCCAGTGCTTCTAACCATGTTATTGTTCAGTCGGTTACCGGTCTGTTGCAGGCGCGGTTTGTTTAATCGTTGTTTGTTCCCCTAAACATTCAACCTCCAAAACAGTTGAAGTTCTTCTGTCCAATCTTGAGAAACAACGGATGCAGCCAGCACACCGTGCCTATTTACAGGTAACCTAACAGTGGTCGGCCCCAGTTGGGGTTATGTTGTCCAAAGATAGTCAATTGGGGATTGTACAGCAAAAAATATAATCTATGGCAAATATCCGTTTTGGTTTACTATTCAGATAAATATGGGTAACGGCCGTAGGACTGCTTTGGAAGTTTTACCGCAGCAGGAATTACCTGATTTAATCATCCATATAAAGGAAGAGCACCACCAACCTTCGCAACCTGGTTTTGGGTTAGCAATACACTTAGGTCAAAAAATAAACCAATATACCCAGGGCTACACTTGCTCCCAATACCGTCAGCATATTGATTTTGTACCTAAACAAAGCAACAAATGCTCCAACGGCGATTATTAAAGCCCACCAATCGACGGTGTCCCATACAGGAATATCAAAATTCAAACCCCAACCGACAAAGGTTCTAACTTCTCCAAACAAGGTGTGGATGGAAAACCAAACACCCAAATTCAGTACGACCCCGACCACTGCGGCTGTAATGGCAGAAAGAGCGGTGGTGAGCGATTTGTTGCCACGCAGGTATTCTATGTACGGCGCACCGGAAAGGATAAACAAAAAACAGGGCACAAAAGTCATCCAGGTAACCAATACGGATGCCAGGATTCCGGCCACTACAGGATCGAGGGCGCCCGGAAACTGATAAGCCCCCATGAACCCCACAAACTGCACGACCTGGATCAAAGGACCGGGGGTGGTTTCGGCCATGCCCAGACCATCGAGCATCTGGCCGGGCATCAGCCAGCCATGGGTCTGGACTGCCTCCTGTGCGATATAAGCCAAAACCGAATAGGCTCCCCCAAAAGTCACAACCGCCGCTTTGCTGAAAAACACGCCCTCCTGCACAAAGACATTTTGGTCCCCAAGTACCAAAAAAAGAACGGCCAGCGGAACCAGCCAGATCAGAAGCCAAACGGTGACGGTTTTCAATGTTCTTCTAAAGGAAGGTCTGGAAGACCGGATGGTATGTCCCGTCGGGGAGCTCTGCCCGTTTTCCCTGACGGTATGTCCTTTGATGACATAAAACTTATCTTCCCATATTTTTCCGCCGGCCAGGCCTGTCAATCCCGCTGTCAAAACGATCAACGGGAAAGCGATATCAAAAAAGAAAATCGCAATAAATGAGAGGACGGACAAAGAAACCATCACGCCGTTTTTGAGCGCCCGGCTCCCGATTTTGAACACAGCCTGTACCACAATGGCCATCACGGCAGGTTTGATG
This sequence comes from Negadavirga shengliensis, assembly GCF_042652345.1. Classification (NCBI taxonomy): domain Bacteria; kingdom Pseudomonadati; phylum Bacteroidota; class Cytophagia; order Cytophagales; family Cyclobacteriaceae; genus Negadavirga; species Negadavirga shengliensis. The sequence continues at coordinate 23,738 of NZ_JBHSJJ010000013.1, read as the reverse complement.
CCGTAAAATATAGCCTGTACCAACGTGACATCACTGAATTCCGCATAGAGGATGCTCAATATCAGGATGGAAATAAACCCCGGCAAGACAAACAAGGATCCGGCAACCAGGCCGCCCTTTAACCCGTGCATCAGCCAGCCCAGATAAATGGACAACTGTTGTGCTTCCGGGCCGGGAAGCAGCATACAGTAATTGAGCGTATGTAAAAACCGGTTTTCATCTATCCATTTTTTTTCATCCACCAGGAACCTGTGCATTACGGCAATCTGTCCGGCAGGTCCGCCGAAGCTGTATAGCGCTACTTTTATCCAGACTTTCAGTGCTTCCCTAAAGCTTACATCTGAAAAACCGGCCGGGGAGATATCAGGGTTTTGGTTCATATAGAAGCATTATAAAGTCGATTTACGAAATTTACTCGAAGGGCTTGCTTTCCCAAATGATACCTTCGCCAATGATTATTTTTTATTGCGTTCAATCCCTGTAAGTACAAGGATGACGTCTAAAAAAAAGCCATGACCTACTGTTTCAGGTCCACTTACAAAGATAATCATGGTATTTCCTTTCCATTTTCCCGTCAAGCTTTGTGTTTATCCAAGTTATGACTTTTCCAACTGAATAAAATACTTGAATGTCAAAAGCTTTGTTCAAAGAAAACCTGATGGAGAATAAGTTTAAAAATGAGTAGCGTCAAATCAAATATTTCGCCTTGTCAGCTTGTGAAACTGCTGATTTCCGAGAGTCTTTTGTCCACCGATTCCACTGACCCGCCTGCCTGCCCTCCGTACGATTTCGGGAGGCGGGCAGGCGAGGCACGGTTGACACGAATTTCATAAAATGATTCAGATCGTTGAATCGGCTTCCCAAATAATAATTTTATTCATATAATCTCGTTCTTCGTACTAATTCCCCGGTATTGGCCGGGTGGGCTGTGTAAACCTGTCCCGTCCGCCAGCCGGCGGATCGGGATCCGCGGACAATAAATTTATTGGTCAATCCCAAAAATTGATCCTTGACTTAACAGTTCCGGAGTTTCGACCGGTAAGCCCAGTGAACATATAATAGCGCTGTCCCGGGAGTGAAATCGGGACAGCCTTTTTCCTATCAGGTCAAATAATGCTTTATTTCCCTGTTTGATCCAGGGCAGCCCTCAAGCCTCGCGCGAGATCTTCGGCCGGCCCTACTCCCCAGTAGTGGAGAAAGAATATCCTCGGTTCCTCGTGCACCATATGGTTGTGCAGGGCCACCACCTCAATGCCATTTTCAATCAGGGCTTTCACCACATTTTCCACCTCATGGGCCAACATGGTAAAATCTCCCGCCACAGCCGCTTTCTCAGGTGTCCCCTGCCAACTGGCCCAGGTATTGAAACCGAGAAATGTGCTGACAGGCGCTCCGTGTTCCAACAGGTTGACGTCCGGTCTTCCAATCGTGATCTTATACACGCCACGGCTGACTGATCCCGGGTGTCCTATGATTTCTGAAATACTTTCCGTATCCAATGTGTTTTCAACTTCGTCAGTTGGGCCGCTTGACGGGTTTTTGCCCCTGACTTCCTCTATCTTATCCAGCACGGACTTCACTTTCCTAGCCAAGGCTTCGCCGTCACCCATGCCGCCTATATGCATATACATGACGTTCGGGATGTTTCTCACAAAGTGGTTGTGAATGGCGGTGATGGTCAGGCCCTGGCTGATCACTTCCGCCTGCACCGGCCCCAGGTCTTTTTCCGTCACTATAATGTCACCCATAAGCATGGCGCCGTGAGGGGATGGGGCAAAAGCCGCCCAACTGCCCAAACCCATAGGTGGAATAATCTTGAAACCGTCCACGCGGATATCAAGGTCATTCTGCGGCACGGTGACTTTGTACTCACCATGGCTTTCTTCACCTTTTAAGCCAATGGCTTTTTCTATCGCGGGAATATCCAAGGGCTGTAAGTTGCTTACCGGGGCAGCGTGTGGAGCATCCGTATCATGGCCGGCTTCTCCAATTTGCGTGGTTTTTTCACCGCAGCCCCCAAGGCAAAACAGGAGAAATGAGGCGGCAAAAATACCGGGATATACGTGTTGAATTTTCATGACGTTGGGTTTATTATGGTCTGTTGATCTATCTAAGGTAAAGGTTTTCGAATGAATATGCTGTTTGACTTTTTAATTCCGTCAACAATTATTTTATAAAATTGACCGATGTACAATTTTAATAATGTGTATTCCATACAATTGCTAGGTTTGTTTCAGTTTACTTATAAATAATTATATATCATTTTGAAGAGTATCGACTGTGTTTAAACCAAAATAACCAAACCATATGAACAAGTTTATACGTTTATTGGCCCCGGCAATATTGATAGGTTGGTGGCCATTATTTCTCTGGGGAGCGGCCTTTCGCCAACCGGAGCTCCGGTATGTGGAGAATGACGAAAGGGTGATCCAAGGGGTAGTGAGAGACAATTCGGAGAACCATTCAATGCCGGGCGTTACCATCATGGTGAAAGGGACCAATACCGGCACCGTGACGGATGTGGATGGCAGTTTTCAGTTGACCGTGGAAGATGATGCAGCGGTATTGGTGGTTTCCTTTGTAGGATATATCACCAAAGAATTGGAGATCGGAAACCAGTCAAATTTTGAGATATTCCTGGATCAGGACCTCCAAAACCTGGAGGAAGTTGTCGTGGTGGGATACGGAACCGCCCGGGTAAGGGATTTGACCGGAGCCGTCTCCCGGGTGGGTGAAAGGGATTTTAACAAGGGGATAAATGTTTCCCCGGACCAGATGATCCAAGGAAAAGTGGCCGGCGTGGATATCGTCAACAACAGCGGCGCTCCCGGTGGCGAAGTGACCTTCCGGATACGCGGGGCTTCTTCTGTCAGATCGGGAAACCAGCCCCTTTTTGTGGTGGATGGGGTCCCTTTGGACGGAAGAAATACCAAGCCCAGCGCCACTGCGGGTGAACTGGGGACTACGGAAGGTTCCAATCCACTGAACTTCCTGAATCCAAATGACATAGAGACCATCGATATTCTAAAAGATGCTTCAGCCACGGCCATCTATGGCTCCAGAGGTGCCAACGGGGTGGTCCTCATCACCACTAAAAAAGGAAAAGCCGGTACCCCAACCATGAACCTGCAGGTGCAGTCAGGAGTCAGTACTTTGGCCAGAAGACCCGATATTATGGATGGACAGACATTCCGGCAGGCCCTGATCCACCGGGAGCTCCAGGACTACGACGGTGGCACCGAAGTAGATGCTTTCGATGCCATTACCCGTACCGCCCTTACCAATATCATTAACTTTTCCGTCACAGGGGGCAGTGACAAAAGCAGCTACAGACTCTCCGCAGGTTATCATGACCAACAGGGTATCATCAGCGGGTCAGGTATAAAAAAATATACGGCCAGTTACAACTCCAACTATAAATTTTTGCCGGATGATCGGTTGCAACTGGATATCAGCGTGATTGCCAACAACAATGTGGAGAATGGGGCGCCCATTGCAGAAAACTCGAATGTAAACGGCAGTTTGGTGGGAAACGCCATCGAGTGGAACCCTACGGTGCCTTTTAGGGATGCCCAGGGCAATTTTGTACAGAGGGTTTATCAGGAAAACGGCAGGAATGTGGCAGGCCTGCCCACCAACCCCATGGCTTTATTGGCATACTATCATGACCAAAGCAACATCACCAGTGTCTTGGGGAGCCTGGGATTGACTTATAAAATAGTGGAGGGCTTGAATTATCGCTTCAACGTGGGGGTAAACCATGTCAAAGGAAACAGGACTGTGGATACTTCTGGCGATCTTTTTCTCAGTACCATAACCGATCTTGGCTTAGGAGTGGTAAATACCTCACAACTCAACAGCAGTACAATCACCCATACTTTGACCTATGACAAGGAGTTTGCCAACTTGAGAATGAATGCCTTGGGGGGGTATGAGTTGCAGGATTACCGAAGCTACACCCACAATATCACTGCGAGGGGATTCACCATGTTTGACGTACGCGGAACTGACATCCTTCAGAATCCTTCCAGGGATAATGTGAGCGTGAATTCCTACCGAGACCCCACCAACCAAATCCAATCCTATTTCGGAAGGGTTAATCTTAACTTCTCGGACAAATTCCTGTTGACAGGCACCATGCGGGCGGATGGCTCCACCAAGTTCGGCGAAAACAACAAGTACGGCTATTTCCCTTCCTTCGCGGGCGCTTGGGTGATCAGTGAAGAGGATTTTATCCCGGCAGCCTCAAAAATCAGCAACCTGAAACTGAGGTTTGGATGGGGGCAGACGGGTAACCAGGAGTTCCCTGCAGGGGCCTCTCAGGACCGGTATGCTTTTGGTTTGCAAAGCCTGTCTTTGGTGAATGTGGCCAATCCTGACCTCAGGTGGGAGACCACGGAAACCTATAATCTGGGATTGGATTTTTCTTTCTTTAACTACAAGTTGTCCGGTTCCATAGAGTACTTTGATAAGGCTACCAAAGACCTTTTGTTCCAGTTGCCCGCGATCCAGCCGGCTCCCGCCGCCCAGTATTGGACCAATCTGCCCGCAACCATCCGGAACAACGGCCTGGAATTGATGCTCAATACCGTGGTGAAGGAAAGCCAGAACATCAGCTGGGAAATAGGGCTGAATGCCACTTACCTGAGAAACCAACTGACCAATTACACAGGTGCCCCAGTGCTCACCGGTCAGATCAACGGCAACGGACTGGGAGGGGGTAGTAATTCCCAGAGGTTGGAAAATGAGCAGCCACTATATGTGTTCAAGATGCTGGAATTCCTAGGATTTGATGAAAATGGTACCGCCCAATACTCGGATGGGGAGAAGTTTGTGGGGAACCCTAACCCCAATTTCCTCTTAGGCGTCAATACCTCCTTGGATTACAAGCAGTTCAATTTTTCCATGAGCATGAATGGCGCTTTCGGCCACCAGGTTTACAATAACACGGCCAATGCGGTGATTACTGCCGCCAATCTGGGTTTGGGCAGGAATGCCTCGGAAACAATTGGATTGGGGAATGAAAACCTGGGCAATGCCAACGTGGTTTCCACCCGGTTTTTGGAAAAAGCCGATTTTTTGAGGATGCAGTACGCGACAGTTTCCTATGATTTCGGCCCTGTGGGAAATACATTCAGCAATATCCGGATGTCCCTGACAGGACAGAACCTGTTTTTGCTGACCAATTACAGCGGATTCGATCCGGAAGTAAACACCAACAGGGGCGTGGGCGGCGTGCCTTCATTTGGGATAGAATACATTCCTTATCCTCCCGCCAGAAACTTTATGTTGGGACTGAGTGCATCCTTTTAAAAATCCTAAAATGACATGACCATGAAAAATTTCAAGAACAAATATATAGGCCTCATTGGAGTGATGTTGGCCCTATCTTGTACCGATCTGGATGAGGAACTGCGTTCTGATCTTCCGGCTGACAAGGCCAGGGAGTTCTTGCTGGCCAATGTGGATTTCAATTCCCTGATGGAAACGGTGTACAGGGATTTTGATTCAAGGTATATCCAGCATGCGGGAAGCGTGTGGCTGTTGCAGGAAGTCAGCGCGGATGGGGCCATTGTGCCTTCCCGCCCCTCCGGCTGGGACAACGGCGGCGTTTACCGGCAACTGCATACCCATACCTGGCTGCCGGAAAATCCATACCTGCAATCCGTTTGGAGCGGCTTGAGCAAGGGGGTTTTTGATGCCACCAATGTCCTGTCTTTTAACCCGAGTCCTGAACTGGAAGCTGAGGCGCGGTTTCTAAGGGCCTTTTTTATGCACAGTATTCTGGACCTTTACGCAAAGGTGCCTTTTCGGGAACCTGGGGATAACCTGCTGGAGCCCTCCACGGTGCTGGAGGGCCAGGAGGCCATCGACTTTATCATCAGCGAAGTAGAACAGGCGTTGCCCCTGCTTTCCGCTACTGCCCCCGCCTACCGGGCCAATCAAAATGCGGCCAGGGGGCTGCTGGCCCGGCTTTATCTGAACAGAGGCGTGTATGCGAATCGTGAAAACCCCCAGTTTGCCAACGAGGATATGCAAAAAGTCATTCAGTATGCAGATGAAATTGAAGGCAAATCCCTGGGGTTTTACTGGGACAGCTTTGGTCCGGATAACAACCAGGCGTCTACCGAACTGCTGTTTACCGTAGAGGGAAACGCCGGTGTGCGGTCCCATTCCTTGTGGGTATGGTGGCACGCCATATTCCCAACGGAAATGACGCTGCCCAACGGAGGAGGCTGGAACGGGTTCTGCTCTACTCCCGAGCTGTATGATCTTTTCGAGGATGGTGATATAAGGAAATATTATGACCACCCCATCACTACGCCAAGGGGATACAATGCAGGGTTCCTTACCGGCCAGCAATATGGTCCCAATGGTCAGCCGCTTCCGGGGGTGGTTTTTACAAAAGAGGTGCCCACCATCATAGGCGCCACCCTCTGGCATGGATACCGGCCCGTCAAATATATACCCGATTACGACCATCCGGGTGCCGCGGGAAATGATGTGGTGCTGCTAAGGTATGCCGATGTGCTGCTGATGAAAGCCGAAGCATTGCTGAGATTGGGAAGGAGCGCTGAAGCCTTGGCCATTGTCAACGGGATCAGGGAAAACAGAAATGCCACGCCTCTGTCGGGCGTTGACCTTGACCTCTTACTTGATGAAAGAGGCAGGGAGCTTTACTGGGAAGGCCATAGGAGACAGGATATGGTCCGGCATGGGAAGTTTTTGGATGCCTGGCACCTTAAAGCGCCTTCATCTCCACAGTACCTGGTTTATCCCATACCTCCCGCCGATGTTCTTGCCAATCCCAATTTGGACCAAAATCCAGGTTTTTGATAGTTTGTTCATACAGCCTGGGAAACCAGGCTGTATGGGTTTTTGCACGGCGAAAACCGGAAAGTACAGGAGGGCAGCACCGGCAATACTCCGTAATTTATTTGCAAATTTAGCCTTCAACAAAGTTCTTTATCCAAGTAAATTTTGTTGGTGTCCATGTATAATGTCAAAAAAATGTTAAAATACCATAAAATCGTCTCTTCTACACTTATTTTGATCTTGTTTTCGGGCTTTTCTTTGGAGGCCACGGAGATTTGGGTCGCTCCTGAAGGCAAGGATTCCCATTCCGGCAGTAAAGCCGCTCCATTGGCCACTGTCGAAATGGCCTTGAGAAAAGCAAGGGAAATGCGAAGGTTAAACGATTCGTCTGTCCGTGAAGGGGTGAAGATCATGGTTGCCGAGGGAACCTATTTTTTTGACAGTCCGCTTTTGCTGAGACCCGAGGATTCCGGTACTTCATCAGGTCCCACCCTGATCCAAGCGGCCCCGGGAGCAAAGCCGGTATTTTCAGGCGGGGTAAAAATACAGGGCTGGAAAAAGAGCCGGGCCAACCTGCCCGGTGTTCCCAGGGCCGCGAGGGGTAATCTTTGGGAAGCACCCAGTCCCGTGGTGGGCGGAAGAAGGCTGGAATTCAGACAGCTTTGGGTAAACGGCCAAAAAGCGCAAAGGGCCTCCAATCTCAATGATGGGGAATTGGACAGGATACTGTCGGTGGACAAAGAGAAACAGGAAATGTGGATACCAACACCTGCTTTTAGGTTTGCCGATTTGGATGGGGTGGAATTTGTCATCCACCAATGGTGGGCGATTGCCAATTTGCGGGTAAAATCAATGGAGGAAGTTGGCGGGAAAACAAAAATCACTTTCCATCAGCCGGAGAGCCTGATCGAATTTGAGCATCCATGGCCTGCTCCTTTTATAGACAAAGACAATGAGTACAACGGCAACTCCGCTTTTTTTTTCGTGGGTGCTCCGGAACTTCTCAACCAACCCGGGGAATGGTATGCCGATCAGAAGAACGGCAAGCTTTATTACTGGCCCAGGGAGGGAGAAAATATGGAAGGTGTGGAAGTGATAGCTCCTAACCTGGAAACAGTAGTACAGGTAGCAGGACACCGGGATTTGCCGGTTAAGCATGTCGGGTTTGAAGGAATCGGCTTCAAACACAGCACTTGGCTGAGGCCTTCTCTGGCAGGACATGTGCCTTTGCAGGCCGGCTGGTATCTCTTGGATGCTTACAAATTGGCCGAACCGGGTACACCCGATAAGGAGTGGCTGGAAAACCAGGCATGGATAGACAGGCAACCGGCGATGGTTTCCGTCATCAATGCTTCTCATCTTGGTTTCGAAAGATGCCGCTTTACACATACGGCGGCTACCGGATTGGATTTGGTAGAAGGTGTTTCTCATACCCGCATCGTGGGAAATGTTTTTCAGGACATAGGTGGTACTGCCATCCAGGCCGGTTTTTTCGGAGGGCCCGATTTTGAAGCCCATCTTCCTTACGATCCCAGTGACAGGCGGGAGCTTGTCGGCCATGTCCACATCGCCAACAATCTGATAGAAGACGCCACCAACGAGGACTGGGGCTGTGTGGGAATCAGCATAGGCTATGCCCATGATGTGAATGTTGAGCACAATGAAGTTCGGGATGTGAACTATTCCGGCATTTGCGTAGGATGGGGCTGGACGCGTACCCTCAGTGCCGCCAAAAACAACAGGGTGCATGCCAATAAGATCCATCGCTTTGCCAAGCAGATGTACGATGTAGGCGGTATATATACCCTTTCCGCGCAGCCCAATATGGAAATTAGCGGAAACAGCATTTATGACCTGATGGATGCGCCTTATGCCCATATGCCACATCATCACCAATACATTTACCTGGATGAAGGTTCTTCCTATATCAGGATCGTGGACAATTGGACGGAGAGGGACAAGTTCTTTTCCAATAGGCCGGGTCCCGGTGTGCATTGGGAGAACAACGGCCCTGAAGTTTCTCAGGAGATCAAAGACAAAGCAGGCATACAGGAAGCCTATCGGGATATCCTCAACTAGTTTTTGAACCAATAAGGATTTTTAGAGGCATGAAGCAGACCAACTACCTATTGTTTGATTTTCTGGATTTTGATCCGACGGTTTCACCGGATAAAACCAAGAGGCGTTTGTGGAAAGCGGGTAGACCTATTGGCTTTGAGGAAAAGAACGGCGGGGTAATTATCCACCTCCCTTTCCAATGCCAGTTGCCTGGCAATGATTTGGCGCCCGACCCCGAAGTGGAAAGCGCAGTACAAACGCTTGAGATCAAGGCTTATGGTGAAAAGATTTTGAGGCTGACCCTTGATTTGGAGGGTTTTTCAGAGAAGGAATCCGCCATGTTGCAGGAAGATATTGAAAAGCAGTCCCTTCCTTTGATTGTGGAACAGCACCGGAATCATTGGTTGGTGAACGACGCGAACGGCAATATCCGGGCGAGGTTTGATTTCAAGCCAGCTTCTAAGGACCACTGGAGCGACCTGCTCCCCCCGCCTGAGGAATCACTGGAAGCTGTATTTTATCCGGACAGCAAAAAAGCTGTGCGTATCCACGCCTATGACCAGTTTTTTCCGGCCAGAAACGATGCCATGGCTTTGGCCTATATTGTTGAAGGGGAAGAAATTATCAGTTCTACGCTTTCCTTCCACGCCAAACCGGATGAAAAATTCGTGGGAACCGGAGAGCGCTTTGCCAAAATGGACCTTTCCGGCAAGACTGTCCAGCTCAAAAACCAGGACGGGCAAGGGGTCAACAACCGGAGAACCTACAAAAATGTCCCTTTCTATCTTTCCAGCGAAATGTACGGAACATTTCTGCATACCACTGCCTTTTCCAAATTGTCCCTGGCGGACCATTCCACCCGCTCTGTGCAGCTTTTGGCGGAGGAGCCGGGCATGGATTTGTTTCTAATAGGCGGGGATACACCCGAAGAAATACTCTATCATTACAGGGGACTCACCGGTTTCCCCAGTCTGCCGCCGTTGTGGAGTTTTGGGATCTGGATGAGCCGGATGACCTACTTTTCGGCCGTTGAAGTGGAGGAAATATGTGAAAGGCTGCGAAAAGAAGATTATCCATGTGATGTGATCCATTTGGATACGGGCTGGTTTCGTACGGACTGGCTGTGTGAATGGAAATTCAACGCGGAAAGATTCCCGGATCCGGTGGAGTTTGTAAAGAAATTAAGAAAGAAAGGTTTTCGGGTCAGTCTTTGGCAAATGCCCTACATCGCCGCGGAAGCCGAGCAACATGACCTGGCCAAAGAGAATAAATACATAGGCCGAGTGCAAACGACCCGGGAACAGGGGGGCTCCAACTTCAGCGCCCTGGATTACGCGGGCACCATAGATTTTACCAATCCCGAGGCCACGGCCTGGTACAAAAGCCTGTTGAGGGAGTTGCTGGAGATGGGCGTGGCCTGCATCAAAACCGACTTTGGAGAAGAGATCCATTTGGATGCGGAATACCACAGCATGGAACCAAGATACCTCAACAATATTTATGGTTTTCTCTATCAAAAGGCTGCTTTTGAAGTGACGAAGGAGGTGACCGGGGATGGCATCATCTGGGCCCGTGCGGGCTGGGCGGGGTGTCAAAGGTTTCCCCTGCATTGGGGAGGCGATGCGGCGGCCACCTGGGATGGCATGGCAGGGACCCTGAAAGGCGGGTTGCATCTGGGCCTTTCGGGATTCGGATTCTGGAGCCATGATGTCCCCGGTTTTCATGGTGTTCCTGACTTTATGAACACAGTGATTCCGGATGACCTTTATATGCGGTGGACGCAGTTCGGCGTGTTCACCTCTCATATTCGCTACCACGGCACTTCCAAGCGGGAACCTTACCACTACCCCAATATAGCAGCCCTGGTGAGAAGATGGTGGAAATTGAGGTATGCATTGATTCCTTATTTGCTGGAACAAAGCAAAAAAACCGTTACAACCGGCTATCCCGTCCTGAGGGCTTTGCTGATGCATCATCCCGATGATAAGATATGCTGGCACATCGATGATCAATATTACTTGGGGGACGATTTTCTGGTTGCCCCTGTCATGAACGCAGAAAACCGGAGGGACATCTACCTGCCCAAAGGGGAATGGGTCCACTTCTTTTCGGGGGAAACTTATAACGGTGGAAAATGGCTGAAACAGCATCACGAAGCATTGGGCGACATGCCCGTATGGATAAAACAGGGAGCGGAGCTGCCCCTTTATTTGGATGGGGTCAGTTGCACGGATGACATGGACATGAGCCAAACCCGGAAGGTAATGTTTGATCATGCGTTTGACGGAATTTGGAAACTATTGAACCTTGAAGCGAATGAATGATGGAGAATAAAAGGCTGAAACTCGGCATTTTGGGACTGGGAGAAGGCAGAAGTACCATTTCCGCCTCCCTGAACAGCCCAAAAATAGATTTAATACAGATATGTGATCAAAACGAAAGCCTGTGCAGGCAAAGGGCAAAGGAATTCGACTTTCCCCATTACACCACTTGCTATGAGGACATGCTTCATAATCCGGAGATTGACGCGATAGGCATTTACACGCCCGACAAATTGCATGCGGCGCATATCCGAATGGCCATGGAACATGATAAACACGTCGTCTGCACCAAACCCTTGTTGGACGATCTGAAAGAAGCTGCGGATTTATTGCAGCTTCAAAAACGAAAGGGTAAACGGTTGTTTGTAGGGCAGAGCAGCCGTTTTTTTGAGCCGATGAGAAGGCAGCGGGAAGATTTTGAGAGAGGTTTGATAGGGGAACTGGTGACCGTAGAGGCTTATTATCATGCCGACCACCGCTGGTTTCTGGAAAAACCCTGGGCTTTGGAACCTGCCTTCAAATGGTTGTTTGGAGGATTAAGCCACCCTGTCGATTTTATCAGATGGTACTTGCCGGAAATAGAGGAGGTAATGGGATACGGCATGTTGAGTCCCAATGGCCGTGCCGGAGGATTGAAAAACCAGGATACCATGCATTTTATCTATAAGTCCGTGGATGGCAGGGTGGCCAGGGTGTCGGGGGCTTATTCGAGTCCCGTGCAGCCAGCCATGCGGGATTCGGAGATGAGCTGTGTGCTGAGGGGGACCAGAGGTTGCAGCCAGGGAGATTACATGGAACTCCGCTATGCCATGACGGACAATAGGGGCGAAGAACAGGTGATTACCTGGGAGCATAAATCCAAGCATTATTTCCGCTTTGAAGGCAAGAGCCATCATGCCGGAGAATATAACAATTACCTGGAGCATTTCGCGGATAGCATAAGGGAAGGTTTCACCGCCTACCCTGACCTGAGAGAAGGCATCGGGACCATTGCCTTGCTGAAAACCATGGAGAAATCGCTTCATTCCGGGCGGCCCGAGAAAGTAAAAGAAACTATAAGGGAATATGGATTGACCGCGCTTTTGGACATACTATGAAAAACAGACCAAGGTTTGACCAAGGAAAGTACAGGAAGATGAGGTTAGAGGAATTGACATAAAACACACCGAAAAAAATGAAAAGCATCATAGCAGAAGAACAACTAGACCAATTCAGGGAAGAGGGTTTCTGTATTGTCAGAAACGTGATTCCCGGCGAATTAATCCAAAGGCTAAGAGAAGAATGCCACCGTTTTATGAGGGAAAAGGATGAAGAAATGGAGCGCAAGGGCGTGGAGGTGGATGAAATCAACCATAAGGGGAAGCGTTATTTTATAGCCTTGAGGTACAAGGACAGTGAGACCATGCAGGACTTGATTTTCAGCAAACAACTGGAGGAAATTACCCGCAAAATACTGGGAGAGAACGTTTATTTGTTTTTGGAACAGTTTGTGGTAAAAGCTGCCGACAAGGGCATGACCTTTTCCTGGCACCAGGATTCCGGATACCTGGATTTTGACCATAAGCCTTATCTTTCTGTCTGGTGCCCTTTGGACGATGTGACAGAGGAAAACGGGACCGTATATTTGCTTCCCTATAAGGAGGCCGGCACAAAAAAAAGGATAGAACATGTTTTGCAGGAAGGTACCAATGACAAAGTGGGCTATTTTGGAGATAATCCCGGCGTAGCTGCCATTATGAAGGCAGGTGATGTGGCCCTGTTCAGCAGCACCTGTTTTCACAGAAGCGGCTCTAACTTCACCAACCAGGCCAGAAGGGTATTGTTGATCCAATATTCTGCAGAGCCTATCATGAAAGGTGAGGAGCCACTTTATTGGGCAGATCCTTTTGTGGTGGATGGCAAGAGGGTAAAAGAAGTAGTGAATAGGGAAAAGTGAATGCGGGATTTCGATCGATTGCGTATCCCTTGGTCTCTGTTCCCCGTTTCCTGATTACTCAGTTAATAGTGAATAGGGAAAAGAGAATAGAAGTTTCCGGCCGATTCCCTGTTCCCTGTTCCCCGTTCCCTGAATACTGCGTGAATAGGAAAAAGTGAATGGGAGGATTTCGGCCGATTCCCTTTTCCCCGTTCCCTATTCCCGTTTTTCTGAATTCTGCGTAAATGGTGAATAGGGAAAAGTGAATAGAAGTTTCCGGCCGGTTCCCTATTCCCTGTTCCCCGTTCCCTGAATACTGCGTAAATAGGAAAAAGTGAATGGGAGGATTTCAACCGGTTCCCTGTTCCCCGTTCCCCATTTCCTGAATACTTTGTGAATAGGGAAAAGTGAATAGAAGTTTCCGGCCGGTTCCCTGTTCCCCATTCCCAAATTACTTACGAATAGCAAAATAGGCACAGTAAAAACAATAACAAAAAAACGAATGGAAATATACGAAACACTGCAAGCATGGGATTTTGTGGTGGTGGGTATTTATTTGATCGTGCTGATAGGCATAGGGTATTGGGCCAGTTTCAAGAAGAAAAGAAAGGCCGGTGAGAACCTCTTCCTGGCGGGAAATTCCCTGGGCTGGCCCAGTATAGGCCTCACCATGTGGGGGACCAATGTGGGGCCGTCCATGTTGCTCGCCTCTGCCAGCATCGGTTATACCACGGGGGTGGTGGCAGGCAATTTTGCCTGGTACGCCTTTATTTTCATTCTCCTGCTCGCTGTGGTTTTTGCCCCGCGGTACCTGGGGGCGAAGGTGCAGACTTTGCCAGAGTTTATGGGCAAACGCTTTGGGGACAGGACCAGAAATACCCTGGCCTGGTACACCATCGTGACCATCCTGATCAGCTGGCTTTCCCTTACCATGTTTGCAGGCGGGATTTTGATCCAGCAGATCCTGGGCCTGCCCATGTGGCTTTCGGTAATCCTGTTGATCATCATCGCCGCGTTTTTTACCATTGCCGGCGGCCTCAAGGCCATTGCCTATACCAACGTGTTCCAGATGATTCTGCTGATCGTGGTTTCATTGGTACTGGCCGTCACGGGACTGAACCGTGTGGGGGGCATCCCACCGATGTTGGCCCAGACGCCTGCCGAATACTGGAACCTGTTTTTGCCCCTGGATGACGCCAATTATCCCTGGATCGCGATTTTGTTGGGTTATCCCGTAATGGGGGTGTGGTTTTGGTGCACGGACCAGTCCATGGTGCAGTCGGTTTTGGGTGCCAAAAACCTGAAACAAGGCCAGCTCGGCGCCAACTTCACAGGCTGGCTGAAAATTCTGGACGTACCCTTGTTTATCATTCCGGGGGTCCTCTGTTTTATCCTTTTTCCTGAATTGGAAAACCCGGACCATGCCTATATGACCATGGTTACCCACCTTTTTCCCGTGGGTATGACCGGGCTGGTGATGGCCGTGTTGATCGCGGCATTGGTCAGCACCATAGATTCCGCACTAAACGCCCTGAGCACGGTGTTTACCATAGACATTTACGTGAAGAAATTCAGGCCTGAAGCCAGCCAAAAACAGGTGGTGAGGGTGGGGAGAATTGTCACCGTGGCGGGAGCTGTTTTGGCCATTTTCATTACCCTGGCCATCGACAGCATCCGGGGCCTGAATCTTTTTGACGTGTTCCAATCGGTGCTCGGCTTCATCGCCCCGCCCATGTCTGTGGTGTTTTTGTTTGGCGTATTGTGGAAGAAAGCCAGCAGCCGCGCAGCCAATATCATCCTGACCTACGGCACCGCCCTGAGCCTGGGAACGGGCATCATGTACCTGTGGGTGTTGCCCAATGAGGTTTACGGATTCTGGCCCCACTTTCTGCTGCTGTCCTTTTACCTGTTTGTGGCGCTTTCGGGGATTTTGGTAGGGGTCTCCTTTGTAGATCATAAGAAAGGAGAGGGAAGCAAGTCCGTGCTGGACTTCGGCATATTACCGCCTGTTTCCAGGCAGGTGAAGTACTTGTGGGGAGTGCTGGTAGTGGTGATGGTGGTCTTGTACCTGGTTTTCAACGGGCACGGGTAAAGGGGAAGTTGATTTGTGGAAAAGCGGTGGCGTTAGTTTTTTGTCCACGCCTGCCCCGGACCCTGTCAAAGGGATTCGGGAGATTTCACGGATTGACACGGATTATTTTAGGATTATGCCAAGTTCTTATCTTTAGCTTTCGTTTTCATCTCTCATTTTGAGATAGTTTAGCGGAGTCATTACGGCAATTTCCGAGTTTTTATAGTCCTTTACATTTCTGGTGATGATAGCATCTATTCCTTCGATGGTCAGTGCAGAAGCATGTTGGACGGAATCTTCATAGTCCGCAAATTCACTTTTAAGGGCTTGAATGATTTCTTTTTGCGTTGTTCCAACTATTTCTGTCATATTTGTCAATTCTTCAATCACATCGAGCGTCTTTCTATGTCCTAAAAATTTTCTCACAATGTAGTAGATATTGTTTATGCTTACTGCAGATAAATATAATATTACATCCCCCTTTTCACTGAGTTCGAATAGTTCGCTTGCAGGATTAACGTGTGGTTTTCTGTCCGTAAAAAAATCAATGACCACGTCTGAATCAATAAACAATTTAGATGTCATATTTTTTTGATAACTCTTCTGTCAGTATTTCTTTGTAATCAATTTCTTCGTTGGCCTTAATTATCCCTCTTAATCTTCTTACTCTTGGAGAAAGCGCTTTAGGTTTGATTTGTTTTCTGTCAGCAGTAATCATTTTAAAGTAATTTTCCACCATTTCGGAGAGGCTTTGTCCCTTCTCCCTGGCATATTCCTTAGCGATCCGAATGACTTCTTCTTCAATCGTCAATGTCAACTTAGTATTCATGCGTCTTTTTTGATAAAAATACGTGTTAATATTTAAATTTGCAACACGTGTTTTTTTCCAGAATTAGAAACCGTTATCCTACTGGGTATCGATTGCATCTACATCCCTGGAATTTCTCTGAAAACAAAGCGTAGGTATTTGTAATGCCGGTTCTTTTTCCCGATTGTCACATAGGAGTTATAATTTTATAGGATAGGAGTGTTGAGTCACAGACCTACACCCAGTGGGTAAAAAGCCGGAATGCAAAAAGAAATAAATAATTCGTGCAACATGTCCGCCGTGTGGCGGATTCGTGGCTTTTGTCTAGGCAGGTAGGTGCAGGAAGAAAAAAACATAAAAATCCCCCAGATTTAACGGTTTCTAAAGCCGCGTGTCGGATGGTGGGTAAAACCGCTGCGATAAAGTAGGTCGAAGATCATCCTTAAGGGATGAAAATCCAGCCCCCGGCAGGAATTAAGCAGTACAACAGAGCGCTATCGATTGATGGAAAAAAACAAAATCAAACAATACAGCTACTATAAAGACTACGATGCACCCCTATTATGTACCATTCCAAACGCGGCAGGCGCCGAGTCGTTTGACTGGATCGATCCGCTGATCGATCACCCGCTGTCAATCGTGGATGGCCATGCGGTTCCGCATGAGCGTCCGGGTTGGGGATTTATGTTCAAAGACGCAGTTTTGGAAGAGATTTAAATACATAAATAATAGAATGACCAGAACAAAATTGACACAGAATGTTCTTAACAGTACGCTGAGTGCGCTATTGATGCTTTGGGTATTGCCCATGACGGAAGCTTTTTCACAGGAAACCGAAACCATCATCCAATACCTGTCGGGCACAGGTTACCAAGACACCAAAGAATGGGAATTCATGGTTACCGGCGGCCGGAACAGCGGGGAATGGACCACCATCAATGTGCCTTCCGTGTGGGAGCAGGAAGGCTTTGGAAAATACCAATACGGCATCAGGTTTTATGGCAAGCCCCACCCTGAGGGCATAGCGGACGAGACAGGGCATTACAAATACCGGTTTGAGGTACCCAAAGATTGGGAAAACCGCAAGATAAGGATAGTTTTTGACGGGTCCATGACCGACACCGAGGTACGCATCAATGGCAGGTCAGCCGGATCCAAACACCAGGGGGCTTTTTACAGGTTTCATTATGACGTCACCGAAATCGTCAAGTTTGGCGAGGAAAACCTGCTTGAGGTCACCGTAAGCAAGGAGTCTTCCAATGCCAGTGTGAACCTGGCCGAGCGGCGTGCGGACTACTGGAATTTTGGAGGAATATTCCGACCGGTGTTTTTGGAGGCCGTGCCGGCAAAGTTTATTGAGCGGACGGCCATAGACGCCAAGGCTGACGGCAGCTTTTTGGCGGAGGTTTATCTGGGTGATGGAATACCCAATTCCCTCACGGTAAAAGCCCAGGTTACAGACCCCGAAGGAAAGACCGTGGGCAGTGTGATCGAAGAGAAGATTGGATCGGGCAGTGACAAAACCGTACTGAAGGCCAGTTTTCCACAAATAAAAATCTGGACAGCGGAAACGCCCAACCTGTACCATATCCGTTTTTCCCTTTTTGAAGGAGACAGGCTGTTGCACACCATTGATGACCGCTTTGGTTTCCGCACCATGGAAGTGAGGGAAAAGGACGGGATTTACATCAACGGCCAGCGGGTCATCCTCAAAGGGGTGAACAAACACAGTTTTTGGCCCGAATCCGGCCGCACACTCAACAAGGAGCTAAACTACAACGCCGCCAAGCTGATCAAGGAAATGAACATGAATGCCGTCCGGCTTTCTCATTACCCTTCCGATCCCGAATTTTTGGATGCCTGTGATGAATTGGGCCTCTATGTGCTGCACGAACTGGGTGGATGGCATGGTCACTATGATGAGGAAGTGGGCAGGAACCTGGTCAAGTCCCTTGTCACCCGGGACGTTAACCACCCCAGTGTTATCTTTTGGGACAACGGTAATGAGGGAGGATGGAACCCTGCATTGGATGATGAATTTGGAAGATGGGATCCGCAGGACAGGCCTGTCCTGCATCCCCAGCAGATGAAAAGCGGCATAGAAACCATGCAT
The DNA here is from genome assembly GCF_042652345.1 of Negadavirga shengliensis. Taxonomy (NCBI): domain Bacteria; kingdom Pseudomonadati; phylum Bacteroidota; class Cytophagia; order Cytophagales; family Cyclobacteriaceae; genus Negadavirga; species Negadavirga shengliensis. The sequence goes on along the minus strand of NZ_JBHSJJ010000013.1, from coordinate 5,636 downwards.
TACCGTTCCTATGGGGAAACGCAGGAATACCTGCGGGGGGACTATATTTATATGCCAACGGAATTTTTGCATGGTTTGTACGACGGCGGCCATGGAGCCGGATTACATGACTACTGGGAACTGATGCGGAAACATCCCCGGATAGGCGGAGGGTTTCTTTGGGTGTTTGCCGACGAGGGCATCGCGCGTACCGATCAGGACGGCAGGATAGACAACCAGGGCAACTACGCAGCGGACGGAATAGTCGGCCCCCATCATGAAAAAGAAGGGAGCTTTTATACCGTTAAAGAAGTCTGGTCACCGGTGATGCTGCTGGGTCCCGGTAAACTTCCCCTGGATTTTGACGGCACCATCAAAGTGGAAAACCGGTTTGATGTCACCAACCTGAACCAATGCGTGTTTGAATGGTCTCTTACCTCTTTTGGAGGTCCCTTAGACCAAGCTGGCTCAAAAACCATCAAAGAAGGCCGTTTCAGCGGACCTGATGTGCCGGCGCATGGAGCGGGAGAAATAAAAGTTGCTTTACCGTCCAACTGGCAGGATGCGGATGTGCTGCATGTCGGAGTCAGTGACCCGGAAGGCCGTGAACTTTGGACCTGGTCTTATACTTGGGAAAAAGACAGCGCATTTCTCAGTGCCGGAAAAGGGGAACCGGAGTTTTCCGAGACCGACGGCTTTTTTGCCGTCAAGGCTGGTGATCTGGAACTGCAGATTGACAAAACAAACGGGCAACTTAAAACTTTGAAAGAATCGGGAAAGCCAATGGCCTTTAGGGGTGGTCCCAGGTTTGTTGTTGCCAGAAGGGGTGACAGGACATTGGATGGTACCGTGGATCCTGAGGCGGACAAAGGCATAGACCGGGTGTATAAGGAAATTGAGTACAAACAGTATCTGGAGGAAATTTCCATCCAAAAGCAGGATGGTAAGGTAGCAGTGAAGGCCAGGTATTTTGGTCCGTTAAGCGAAGTGGTCTGGACGGTTCACCCCGGGGGACTGCTACAGTTGGGCTATACCTATCAATACGACGGCGTGGTGGAATTGGCCGGTGTGGATTTTGACTACCCGGAAGAGGAAATGGAGGCGATCAGGTGGTTGGGCAAGGGCCCTTACAGGGTATGGCAAAACAGGTTGCACGGCACCCGGCTCGGGATTTGGGAAAATGATTACAACGACCCGATTCCAGGGGAGACCTTTATTTATCCCGAATTCAAGGGATATTTTGACGGTTGGCAATGGGCTTCTTTTCAAACCAAGGAAGGCACCATTCATATCGCCAATGAAAAACCGGACACTTACCTGGGCGTCTATACTCCTCGGGATGGCCGGGATAAGTTGCTTTATACGCTGCCAAAAACGGGTATAGGGGTTTTTGACGTGATCCCTGCCGTACGGAACAAGGTGAATGCCACCGACCTCGTGGGTCCTTCCTCCCGCCCCCGATGGATCAGCGGGCCCACTTCCCATACTTTGTATTTTAAATTTGAAGCGAAATAAACATGGTCAGAAACTGTAACGACGGGACCTCCAGCGAACCCTATTTGAGGATAGACATGAACTACGGAGGCTGCAACGGCCTCCCGGATTTTTCCAGAGGCCCGCTAGGAGACGATTGGGAAAAACACCAGGCCATCAAAGCGGCCGGATTTGAAGGCATACAGGACGGCCATCCGGAGTACTGTGAAAAGCTGGGACTGAAGCTCACCGCTCATGCGAGGGTCAACACGAAGGGCGAACTGAAGGATTTATTGCCAGTATGGAAAGGAAAAGGGTATGATTGTGCCACGCTGCATGTAGGCTGGGGCATGGAAAGTGACAACGAAGTGGATGAGCTGGTGGATTACATCAGTGGTGAATCTGTCGCTCATGACTTTCCCATTTACATAGAAACCCACCGGGCCACCATCACCCAGGATATGTGGCGGACAGTGGAGTTGGTCAAAAGATTTCCCGGGATCCGCTTCAACGGGGATTTTTCCCATTGGTATACAGGTCAGGAAATGGTGTATGGCGGTATCGAAAACAAGTGGGCGTTTATTGCCCCGGTTTTCGAAAGGGTGCGTTTTATCCACGCCCGTATCGGCAACCCGGGCTGCATCCAGTTGGATATAGGGGACGGAAATGGAAGAACCTACGTGGACCATTTCAAGGAGATGTGGATACGCTCTTTTCAGGGTTTTTTGGATGCGGCCAAACCGGGTGACTTTATATGTTTTGCGGTGGAGTTGTTGCAGGCGGATATATATTATGCCAGGACCTTTAAGGATGCAACAGGAGAAGTAAAAGAAGAAGGCGATCGTTGGGAACAGGCGCTCTTATACAAGGAGCTTGCCGGAGAATGCTGGGAGGAGGCAAAGAGAAGAAGGAGAAGCCAGTGACAGTGATCGCTGTTTGCCCCATTTCTAAAAGTTAATATCAGGAATCGATAACTAAATACAGTTGGGTTATTTTGGGATAATAGAGGCTATTCATCTTTTACCACCGTGAGCAGGGCATCGTATCTTTTTCGGCCTTAACCCTATCGGCCGTGCCTACGGCACTTTGGGTTTTCCGGGTTGATTTTCCATCCCGGGAATTTATTCCCGCGTTACAACATCATCCGCTCCTACCGGAGCTGTTTTTGATACCTGGCCGCTTTCTGATCCACATGATGTTGCTGCAAAAGGTACGGTGGCATTATTTAACTTTAGTTTCAACGCATGGGAAAAACCGGTTTACCCTTTGGGCTACTCCTACAGGCCGAGACAACATCATATAACCTTGGGTTTTAAATACGGGAACCATGAGTTATCATCTCAACCGCTCCTAACGGAACTGTTTTTGATCAGTGAATGCTTATTTGACTCTCCACAATGCGGAGGTCCCTAACACAAATAAGGCCGCAGGCAGGGCATTTAATTTAATCCCGCCAGACCTCTTCCCAAAATGCCGGAGGCATGGTCCCCCCCAGAAATGCCGTAGGCATGGCACATCCTGTAATCCTGGGTTTCAACCCAAGGAAAGAGAGAAAACCCTAACCCTCCCAAAAAATGCCGTAGGCATGGCCGATAAAAACCTGCCCAAAACAAAAAAGCACCTTTCTCCCCAGAAATGCCGTAGGCATGACACGTCATGTAACCTTGGGTTTCAACCCAAGGAAAGAGAGAAAACCCTAACCCTCCCAAAAAATACCGTAGGCATGGCCGATAAAAACCTGCCCAACCACAAAATCCACCCCACAGACCACAGCTACCTACCCTACCTCCCGGCAGTCATCCCACCCGCCTGACATCCCACATAGCCTTTCCAACTGAATGGCGGATTTGGGTAAAGCTAAAATGCCTTTACCACCCCCCAACTGAAACCAAGGACACTGTAGTCATAGTCAGCCGAGGTGTACAGGTTGGTGATGTAGCGGGTGTATTCCGCTGAAAACTGGATACCCAGGTTTTTTCCCGCCTTGTATTCTGTTCCGGCGGCTACTCTTCCACTCAGCGCATAGTTGCGTGCAATGATTGGCCAAGTGTCGGCCCATATTGTGTGCTGCTTTTCAAGGACGATTTGATTCACCAGACCTCCTTCACCAAAAAGTGAGAACTTGGACCGAGTAAAATAATATCTCCCGGTTAGTGGGATCTCCAATGACCGAAGTTTGACAGTTTCGTATGGAATCCTGAAGGTGTCAATTAATAGGGCTTGGGGTAACGACGTGCATAAATAACAGAAAGGTTCTATAGTAAAATCTCTATTTGAATAAGCCAGGCCTGAGTTCAGACTGAATCTCTCCTTTACAAAATATTCCATGCTGATCCCTGTAGTGAAGTTAAATTGATTGAAGTCCCTATGGTATCCTATCCCCTCTTGTATATATATTCGGTCAGAACCCCTGGGCTGGTCCTGGACATAGAATATCCCTAGACGGATTGATTGGTTGGAGAGGATCAGTTCGGGATGGCTTTGACTATGGGCGGCGCCACCGCACAGAAGGTAAAAAAGAAGGATCAGCAGTTTGGGGTTAGTTTGGGTATAGTTTTTCATTACGCTAAAGGTTAGTTTATAACCTGTACGGAAAATTTGGGAGAAATGACACAAGTGGATTGCCGGCAGCGGTGAGTTTTGTGGCGGATCTTCTTTTTTGTGGTTATGGCCGAGATTGTTTTTCTGTGTAAAGTCATGGGCTGGAGACGACAACTTTTTTGACTTTGAACCTATCGGCCGTGCCTATGGCACTTTGGCTGCTATCGATGACCCTTGATCACAGGAATGAATTCCTGGATTACAACATCGGCCGCTCCTAACGGAGCTTTTTTTGGTTAATGAATGCTTATTTGACTCTCCACAATGCGGAGGTCCCTAACACAAATAAGGCCGCAGGCAGGGCACTTAATTTAATCCCGCCAGCCCACTCCCAAAATGCCGGAGGCATGGTCTCCCCCCAGAAATGCCGTAGGCATGGCACATCCTGTAACCTTGGGTTTCAACCCAAGGAAAGAGAGAAAACCCTAACCCTCCGCAAAATGCCGTAGGCATGAACGATAAAAAACCTGTCCAAATCACAAAATCCATCCTACAGACCACAGCTACCTTACTTACCGGAAGGTTCGCCTCCCGCCGGACAGCAGTCACAGTCTTCCCAATGGATGTTGGGAAAACTACTTCGGTTTATGGCAACCAGGCATTTGTGCGAAAACAGACCTAAAGACAAAACGAATTTTCATAGACCTATCCTCAAGACTCCCTCAAATAAAGCATCTTTCTACCTTAGCAATTGGTGTCAATTTTCGGGATATTTAAAAGATACCTTAACTACCTTTATATTGATCCATTCAATTGATAAAATGGAAAACACCCGTCAAATCAAATCATCGAATAAGTATTTTTCGTCGAACTCGATTCCAAAGCGCTCCAATAACTTCAAATATTCTTCTTTGAATGTTTGTTTGTGGTGTCGCTTTTCCTGGTTTTGGATGTACCTGTACACATATTCTAGATGGGATCTGCTATAGGAAAAGCCTCCATAACCCTTTTGCCACTCAAAGCGACTGGGGCACAAGCCCTTTTCATTTATCCACTTTGAAGATTTCGATTTGGCACTTTTTATAATATCCGAAACACTTAATGCCGGATTCAGACCGAAGAAACAGTGAACATGGTCATGTACACCGTTAACGATTATGGTTTTACAACCGGTTTCATTGATCAGGTTCCCGATTACCGCCATTAGCTTTGGACGCCAGGATTTCTCTATTGTCGCTTTACGGTACTTTACCGCAAATACAGTTTGGATGTAAATTTGATGATAGGTATTTGCCATATTTTTTAAAAGTTGAGATCAAAAATTTTATACTGCCGGCTTCAAAAGAAAAACAGTTGGATTTATAAATATAGTTGGGTTTTTGGATATTGTAAAGGATACACCTCTTTTTTCACCATGCGCAGGACGCCATGTCTTTTCGGCTTAACCTATCGGCCGTGCCTACGGCACTTTTGGTTTTCCGGTTGATTTTCCATCCCGGGAATTTATTCCCGGGTTCTCGACTTTGGCTATTTACTAGACATAAAATAAAAAGAGGCTGCAATTTGGAATTGTGGTCTTTTTTATTGATTTTTATATCTAGTTATATGACTAGATATGGGATATCCGACTAAAATCCAGCTCA